>CAYQNS010000448.1:0-1512 GCA_964418755.1 uncultured Desulfobacteraceae bacterium | reverse complement strand
TTCAGACGATCCAGTCACCGGTTGCCACAATGATCAAAGATGCCGCCCGTCTTGGTATTGCTGCCAAAACATTTGGGGAAAAGGGGAAACTGACATTTTTAGGATGCCACTACACCGGCGGCAATGACTTGATCGCACTTGCCGGATCTGCTGCTGAAAATTTTTTCTGGACCACTTCCTACACCGTTACGTCCGAGCCTGGTGTGGGAACGAATGCACAACTTGCGCTGGCCCAAAAGTATGGCAGAGATGACAAGGCCGCAACCTCTCATAACTATGCAAACGGCATAATGGTTGCGCAGGTCGCAACAGAATGTATTTTGCGTGCAAAGGCAAGAGGAAAAAATATTACAAAAGAATCTTTATATGAAGAACTTCTTGCCATGAACGGTCTGAATGCATTTTATCCGGTAACAACCGTAGGACCGGTCACCTATTCAAAGGATGATAAGGCCGGTGTTGACACCCTCCAGCTTTATACGGTTAAAAACGGCGTGTTTAAATCCGTGGGCGCTCCGTTTATCCCTGAGTATACTGGAAAAATTAAATAGTATCCGTCCGACCGCTGAAAAACGGATTCAATCTGCAATGGTACCCCCTGTATCCCGGCTGTGATATTGGCCGGCGATACAGGGGCATGCAAACAAACTGAAAATTGTTTACCCATTTTCAAAGATCTTAAAAAAAGTCGCCCTATGGATAAAAAAAAGATAGAAAGCCTGCTTGAAGTTAACAATATCGAAGTGGTCTATAATGACATTATCCAGGTACTTCGAGGTGTCAGCCTCAATGTGAAAGAAGGCGGAATTGTGGCCCTCCTGGGAACCAACGGAGCAGGCAAAACCACAACCCTGCGGGCGATCAGCGGATTGCTGAAGCCGGAAAACGGATTTATCCGCGATGGTTATATCAAATTTAACGGAAGTAATATTACCAATGTGCTGGGGACAAGTGTGGTACGGCTCGGTGCGGTTATGGTTCCTGAAGGCCGCCGCGTTTTCAAACATCTTACCGTAAACGAAAACATCAGGGTCGGTTCGATTACCCGCAAGGACGGTATTGGAAATATCCGTTCCGACAATGATTTAATGTACGACCATTTCCCACGGCTTTCTAAAATTACCAACCGGATGGCCGGCTATTGCTCGGGGGGGGAACAACAGATGATTGCCATTGCCAGGGCACTGATGGCAAAACCGAAAATGCTCATGCTGGACGAACCATCCCTGGGCCTTGCCCCGCTTCTGGTAAAGGAAATATTTGATAATATTGAAACCATAAACAAAGAAATGAATACCACCATTCTGGTTGTGGAACAAAATGCTAAAATTGCCCTTAAAGTTTCCGACTATGCCTACATCATGGAATCAGGCAAAATTGTTCTTGAAGGTCCATCCGGGGAGCTGAAGGACAATCCGGATGTCAAGGAATTTTATATGGGCATTACCCAGGGAGGCGGCAGAAAATCTTTTAAAAATGTCAAATCCTATAAAAGACGCAAACGCTGGATGT
>CAYQNS010000447.1:0-1563 GCA_964418755.1 uncultured Desulfobacteraceae bacterium | reverse complement strand
TTCTACTTTGTCACATTAGAAATATTTACATTAATATATTGAAAATACTTGTAATTAGTTCCATTTTATGTTATTGCATCACTCATGTTTACTGTAAGGAGAAGAAGGGCTGTGAAGCCGAAGATAAACAGCCCTCCATAACAATCAAACAGGTCAAGGAGATGCTAATTATGAAAACAGCCCCTTCGGGGGCATAGGCTCTCATTTTATAGAGTTCCATCGGAGATATTCTCCATTATTTCAGCTATGTACACGTGACATTAGTCACGTCTCGGAACAGTATTTCAAAGGCTTGATCCAGGCGTATAAAAAGAACATGGAACGTATGGCTGAAGCGGTTCCAGATTCTGACGATCAAGTCTTTCAGCATTTTTTGACCAATTCGCCATGGGATGACCAAGTGGTTGTCGATCAAGTCGCCGGTGATACCAATGGCCTCATTGGTGGTAAAAACGATAGCTGTTTGCTTATTGACGAAACCGGCATTCCTAAGAAAGGGGACAAATCGGTTGGTGTCTCTCGGCAATGGTGTGGCCAGCTTGGCAAAGTCGACAACTGCCAGACAGGTGTTTTTACCGTTTTAAATTTCAAAGAACATGCTGTTCCGATTGGTTACAGGTTGTTTTTGCCTAAGTCTTGGGTCAACGATGAAGAAAGATGTAAAGAAGCTGGGATTCCCAAGGAACATATCGAATTTCATCGTAAACACGATCTCGCCTTACAGTTAGTCATTCAAGCTCGTGTACAAGGTGTAGAGTTTGAATGGGTCGGCGCCGACGGACTATATGGTGAAGATCCATCTTTCTTACGAGCTTTGGATCAGATGTATGAGATCTTCATGGTGGATGTCCACAAAGATCAGCGTATTTATCTTGAAGATCCCGAGCCTGTAGTTCCGCCGGCAAACCCTGGAAAAGGCCGCAATCCTACAGAACTGAAAGCGCAAACAACATCGACTCGTGTTGACAAATGGGCGGAACAACAATCTGATGACAGATGGCAAAGAACCTATGTCCGCGATACAACCAAAGGCAAATTACTGGTTGATATTCTGCATAAACGCGTTTGGCTATGGGATGGCGATGAGTCCAGAGCCAACTGCTGGCATTTAATCGTACGACGCGAGATTGGGGCAAATAAGATCAAATATAGCTTGAGCAACGCTCCCGCGTCCACACCAATCAAGCGTTTGGCATTCATGCAGACGCAAAGATATTGGATTGAACGTACGTTCCAAGATGCCAAAAATCAATGCGGAATGGGCGAATACCAAGCCAGAAAGTGGCGAAGCTGGCATCATCACATGGCAATGGTGATGATGGTCATGTTGTTTATGGTTGAACAGCGCCTGCTTTACAAAGATCAATATCCATTGTTGAGCTGTTTTGACATTACTGTGTTGCTTTGTTTTCTTCTCCCACATCGAGCCATTACCTTGAAAGAAATCATAAGACAAATGGAGATTCGCCACAAAAGACGCCGCGATTCAATAGAATCCGCTTACCGAAGACAACTTGAATTTGAAGACGCAATTGCTTTTTTTTTAAATGTGACAAAGTAGAA
>CAYQNS010000446.1:0-1591 GCA_964418755.1 uncultured Desulfobacteraceae bacterium | reverse complement strand
CCCTTCATTATCTGAAACAAAAAAATACTCTTTTAATCGAATGCGTCTATTCCGGGCTATGATACCCTCCTGGTTCTCAAATTTATCATTATTAAATTTCGCCAATTATCAACATCTTTCGGCCCGTGCAAAATTCAGGTATTAATGTTTTTGATGCGGACACTTCTCTTGGATAAAACTCGGGAATGCGGCAAATTGATTGAATACAGGCGTCCTCAAAGCCAAGAAATTCTTCTCCCAAGCCAATCCTGCGATCCTCGTACCAGCAATATGCTTGTTCGACATCTTGTTGCGCTTCTGGCGCGAGTACTAATTCAGCGGCCATAGCGACTTCTTGGCCTGCTTTTAACCTCATCCCACGAAAGCCCCGATGCCGGCTTGCTCATCAAGCTTGCCTTTCTGCGATCCAATTCCTTCTTTTGCCATTCAAGCACAGGGACTTCTGACGGGGTAGCAGCCAAATCGTCCCATAAATCTTCCACTAATTGTAGTTTCTCTGGTGGGCTGAGGGTAAATATGGAAGTAACATTTGAGTTCATTGTTTCCTCCTGATGACATGGCACGATCGGTGATTAAATGATATTATGGGTCCATTTTTGCTCTGCCGGATGAAAACCGCCAGCCAACCTTCGCTGGAATGCAGTCCCACCGGCAGTTTCCCTTCATTCCGCTATTTGAGCCATATACAAATCCCATATAAAGTAACAAATAAATTGCAATATCGCAAGACCTGATAATCTTTCCAATCTCCCACCCCTGAATTTTACAATAACTGCATACCTGCGTTACTTTATTTGCATATTTTGTTTTAAGATTGGCCAACCGACGCAGTCGCGACCTTCAACAATTTGAAGACCTGAATAAATCTGGCATTGCAGTTCAAGAAATTTGATGATATATATTATTTAAACCATAACTCCTATATATAAAAAACAAACCATATTTTTTATAGCCCGGCATCATATTTCAGAATTCTTTTTAATCCATCAACGGATTTCAGGAGGAATACCTATGAAAACAAGTCGAAAAGTTTTTATCGTACTGATTGTCGCTCTTTTTTGTATATCGTTGGTTCCCATGGCGCTGGCTGATGGCGGCGGTAAGATTAACATCAATACCGCCACGGCAAAACAACTGACCAAACTGAAGAGAATAGGACCTAAATATGCTGAAAAAATCATACAATACAGAGAAGCCAATGGGCCCTTTAAAACAGTTGCGGATATCACAAAGGTAAAAGGAATCGGCCCCAGGACACTTGAGGCAAATATTGATGCTATGACGGTTGAATAGACCAGTAGCTCCAGCCGCCGGTGCCGGGCTATAAAAAAATCAATAAGCACTGGCGCGTTTTAACGTTCCAGTGCTTTACAGTCTTTTTACTTCTCCCTGAAACGCCCACAGATCAGGTTGGTTTTAAATCAGCGCATAGCGGACAAAGAATGCCCTTATCCGTGTCAATCCGGGTAAATCCGTGTCCAATATTTTTTACCATGAAGTTACTGAAGGACCTGAAGAAAAAACTTCAAGCGCTTAATGTCCTGGTTTATTGTAGTCAAGTTTTATTTTAAAAAATCAGCAGAAAATTATC
>CAYQNS010000445.1:0-1602 GCA_964418755.1 uncultured Desulfobacteraceae bacterium | reverse complement strand
CATTATCAAAAATTATCATGCCTTATTTTTACTAAAATCTACCCGCACAGGTCGGCAATTTTTTCAGTTTCGTGAGTTCTGACATGATGTAACCTCCTTTTGTTGCTTGCATTTATGCTTCTGTTGAAACATTTGTTATCGACTGAATGTGTTCAAGCACGATTTCGGCAAGCGGTTTTCCAAGGCCGGGCGGGGTATCGTGCCCCATACCGTCGATTAATTTAAATGTTGCGTCCGGAATCAGGTCGGCGGTTTCTTTTCCCTTTGCCGGTGGAATCAGCAGATCATCGGTACCGTGAACCACCAGGGCCGGCACTGAAATTGTTTTAACCCGATTTCTTGTGTCTTTCATGGAACAAATGGCTAAAATCTGGCGGTTGGCACCTTCGGGCGAATAGCAGCGGTCAAAGGCTGCGGCAGCGGTCCGACGAGAGTAATCATCTCCTTCGAAATACTTTTTACTGCCGAATTGATGAACGTATTCGACCCACTCCTTGATAAACGTATCCCGGGATCTTGGAACCGACCACAACATATCGATGATTGCGGGATCGACAGATCCGCTGCCGGACATGATCGATGTCATGGAAAGCACCCGGGAAGGATATTCTGCCGCCAGTACCTGGGCGATAAAACCGCCCATGGAGATACCGACGATGTGGGCCTTATCAATGCCGAGTCCGTCCATCAAAGCGATGACATCCAGCGCCATATCATCCATTGTATAGGGCGGATCGATCTTCTCGCCTGCTGCAATCCGTTGCTTCAGCACTTCAAGCTCCCGGCCGGCGATACGATCAAATTTTTCGGAAAGGCCGGTATCCCGGTTGTCGAATCGAATCGTCCGAAATCCTTGGGCAGAAAACGCCTGGTAAAACGATTCCGGCCAATGGGTCAGTTGGGTCCCCTGGCCCCGAATCAGAAGGATGACGCCGGCTTCTCCGCTGCCGGATGTTTCATAGGCGATTTCAGCCCGGGTGGTTTTCAGGATATTCATCTTGGACACCTCCTTTGCAGGCATTTGTTTCTGAAGTTCGCGTTTTTTTGTCGGAAAACCAAAAATCAATGGCAGACAAATCAAAATGAGTGAAATTCCAAACCCATGTCATTAACCATAGAAACAGCCTTATGGACCATCAGGGCAGGAAGAACATGAAATAAAATCAATGAATTATTCGATGTTACCCTTCAAGCCCTTCAGTAACTTCACGGTAAAAGAACAAGTGTTGTTTTCATTAAAGAGGATATTTTCCATATTTTTTGACTGCCCTGGACATGGCCATCACATTTTCAACCTTGCAGAAATCTGTAATGCTGTTGGCCGTTCCAAGAATAAACCCCCCGCCTTTGCCGATTTTGCAGATACGTTCCTTCACCTCAGCCTCCACCTCTTCAATTGTGCCGTAGGGCAGCGTATGGACCAGATCGATGTTTCCCCAGAGGGCAACTTTATCACCATATTGTTTTTTAATTTTTTCAATATCCATTGTCGGCGGCTCAATGGGATTGATGCAGTTCATGCCAAGACTCAGCAGGTCATCAAATACTTTGGGTGCGGCTCTTATAAAACAAGTTAAAACTACTGCAAATAGAGGTGTTCAG
>CAYQNS010000444.1:0-1618 GCA_964418755.1 uncultured Desulfobacteraceae bacterium | reverse complement strand
GGCACGGCTCAACGTGCGCATGTGCGCTTTTTCCGCCTGGGCAATTTTGATAAAAGTGTTTTTTAAAAGGGGATCTTCTGCTTGTTCGGCCATGGTCCGGTAAAGGTCGAAGGCGGCAAATTCGATGGACAGGCCGATTTCGATGATGTTAAGACATACATCTCCGGGCATGTCCGAAAAACGGGCGGTCAGATCATCAAAGGTTTCGCCGCCCTCAAGAATGTTTCCCTTGAGACCGGCATAAAGCGTTTCAAACGGTGCTGCTGTTTCGTCGATTTCGGCCAGGTGGCGGTATATCATACGGGCATGACTTTCCTCGGCTTTGGACAGCCGGGTCAGAGTGGGCCGCAGGATCTCGGGTGCCATTGATTTCAAAAAATCGGCATAGAACCGGTAGGCTCCCTTTTCAAGGTCCATTGCCGTCAGCAGAAGCTGAGGAAGGCCTGCCGCTGTATCAAACACTTCAAGCCGGGGAAAATCGGCAAGGGTATTCCCTTCCCAGGCCAGGATGCCGCCGGCTAAATGGCCAACGGTTTTGCGGGTAACCTCTCCATCCATGGCCAGGGCCGCGGCATAGGTGGATCGGCTGCCGCTGCGGCAGTAAAAAATCAGGTGCTGATCATCGGGCAGTTCATAGAGCCGGGCTTCCAGTTCCGGCAGGGGCATAAGACGGGCCCCGGGAATGTGAGCGGTCGCATACTCATCCGGTTGACGGACATCAACAAGCTGATAGCGACGCTCGGTGTGACTGTCCATAAACCGTTTGAGCATTTCAGGGGTCAGACTTTGAAAATCCACGGGTGGTGCCATGAACCCTCCTTTGTTGACGCTGGTTTGATTGTGCCAGGTGGCACGTCATTTTATGCGAAATGGTGCGCGTCTGTCTATAGAATTCGGGGTATTTGAAATGCAGGATTCGGGCCAACTCGCAGGGAGTTGGCCCGTTGAAAGGGGCAAAGACAGATCTGCCTTAGGAACAGCAGGAACCCTGTGAGCCGCAACTGCCGGCCGCTTCTGAACAGCAACCGCAGGCTGACCCTGCCTGGGTGGCAGTATCACTGACACCCACCACCTCGATATCAAACGTCAGGGACTTGCCGGCCAGCACGTGGTTCAAATCAACGACAACTTTTTCTTCGTCCACCAGGAGGACCCGGGCCGGCACCTGTTGACCGCTTTTCGATTGCAGTCCAACGGTATCATCGACCTTGGGCTGGGCTTCAGCGGGAAGCTCTTTGCGGTCGAAACTGTGCTGAAGGCTTTCGTCTCGATGGCCATAGGCCTCTTCCGGAGAAAGGGTAAAGGTTTTTTTTTCGGTAAGGCCCATTCCGAGCAGTTCATTTTCAAAGCCCTTGATCAGTTGGCCGGTACCCAGTTGCACTTCAAGGGGGTCACGCCCCTGACTTGAGTCAAACACTTCGCCATTATCCAGGCTGCCCTTGTAGTGCACCTGAACAAATTGACCGCTTTTAATCGTTTCCATTATATGCTCCTTAGTAAGAGGTTGATATTATATGTGATGAATTATTTGAAAAGCATTCAAATCGGCTTTACAAAAAATTGTATATGAATCGAAATCTAAGATTGCCTTTAGATAAAGTCAAGTCGGACATCCCCG
>CAYQNS010000443.1:0-1637 GCA_964418755.1 uncultured Desulfobacteraceae bacterium | reverse complement strand
AACGGCCCAAAAGGTGTCCTGTTGATCCGGCTCAGATTCTTTCTATCATGGTGGCCAATATCGTGTGCGCATCCCATCCATTGTATAAAATTCAGCAATGGGTAGCTGATTACACCGATGGTCTAAGCGAACATCCCATTAACTCGGCAGACTACAATGACGATCAACTCGCCAAAAACCTTGACAGACTGTTTGAGGCGGACCGACACTCCTTCATGACTGAATTGTCCTCTAATGCCATTGACACCTATTTGCTTGAAACAAACCAAGTCCATAATGACAGCACGTCCATCACTTTTATCGGTGAATATAAAAACGAGGATCCCGATGCCGTCAAGCTTAAATATGGGTTCAACAAGGATCATCGGCCTGACTGCAAGCAGATTGTTTTCGGATTGAATATCACTGCTGATGGCAATGTTCCCTTGACTTTTGAACTGTTTGACGGAAATCGCACCGATGATACAACCCATATCCCCAATTGGAATGCCCTTAGAGAATTCCTGGGGAAAGATGATTTTATATATGTTGCCGACTGCAAACTATGTTCGCAGAAAAATCTGGACCATATTCACAACCATGGTGGGTCCTTTGTTACAATCGTTCCCAGAAATCGCTCAGAGGTAAAACAATTCTATGAATTTCTGAAAACAACCCCCATCAGATGGCAATATGCCTATGAAACTCCAAATAGCCGAAAAAAATCAGAAACCATCATTTACAAAACCTACGAGGGGGAACTCTCGCAAAATGGATATCGTATTATTTGGGTCCACAGTAGTGCCAAAGAGCAACAGGACAAAAGACGCAGAGAAAAGAAAATCGCTAAAGTAGAGAGTCAGCTGACTGAACTTTCCCCCCGACTCAATCAATACCAACTCAAGACAAAAGAACAGATTGAAAAAGCAATCAAAAAAGCTACCAGAGGTGCATCTGGCCTATTCGAAATCCAGCTTATTGAAGACAAAAAAATCGTTCGGCGCCAAGTAGGCCCCGGAAAACCGGGACCCAAAACGCGGTATAAAGAAGAAGGAAATACTTTCTACCGCCTGAAGTGGGAATTGAATCGTAAAGCCATAGATGGGATGGCTACACGAGATGGCATTTTCCCTCTTAATACAAATTCTGATCTTGAGGGGTCAAAAGTGCTTAGGACCTACAAGAATCAGCCTTACCTGGAAAAAAGAATGTACACCACGAAGTCCATTCTCAAGGTTGCTCCTGTTTTTATCAAAAAGATAAACCGAATCGAAGCCATCACGTTTCTCTACTTTATTGCACTCATGATCGTTAGTCTCATGGAACGAAATATCCGTAAAAATATGGCCGAAGAGAATATTGAAAAATTGCCCATTCTCCCAAACGGCATGAAAACCAAACACCCCACCTGGAATAATATCAATTACTTTTTCCGTAACGTCCATCTTGGCCTTGTTCAAAAGCAGGGCCAAATAATCCATACAACCCTCAAAGGTATTACACAGACTCACGAACTTGTATTGCAATTATTAGGTGTTTCTTGTTCTGCATATACAACTATAAAGGATCAATGGTGGCTTTTTCAAAATACAATTTTACCCAAAATTATTGATTCAACGTAATTCACAAAATCGTATTCGAAAGGTGCGAAATGTAAG
>CAYQNS010000442.1:0-1646 GCA_964418755.1 uncultured Desulfobacteraceae bacterium | reverse complement strand
ATGGTAACCTTGGCCGCCTTGCCACGGTTATCCGGCACAACCAAAGGTTTCAGATTCGCGTCAAACCCCTTGTTCCAGGCAGCCAGCGTACTGGCAGAAACATACATCACCCAGGCGGATTGTTGTGCCGGTCGGCTTTCAGTCCGAAGAAAGCTTACCGCTTTTTCTTTTTGCTTTTTTTTAAAATGCTTTTTTTCTGCCAAAACAGCATCCACTTCGTGAATTTCCCAGGCTATCTTGCGACCTTCGTTTTCAAACCGAATGTCATCATAGTCTTTTTTGAGCTTTTCATGGGCCGCTTTAAGGTGTTCAAGCTCCCGGTGAAATTCCGCTTCCTGATTCCGGGCTGTTTCGAGACGTTTCTCCCACTGGTAGCCGGTCTTGCGGGATATGCCGGCTTTATCGCAAAGAGTTTTTACATCGGTATCCGGTGAAAGCCCTTTTTCCCTTAGCAGCCGACGTGCGCGGATCACTGTGGCCACCTCTTCCGAAGTTAAGGCATCAGGCATCAGGCACCTCCAGTAAGTTTGATGGGCTGTCCCAAAAGGTATAGCGTTATCCAGCCTTCCGGGCTCAGCGCAAGATTAACAACGCTTCGTTCAGCATCTGGAGATATATAACAATTTTTATCGGTTATGTCGACACCTGCGGCCATGGCGCACAGGGCCTTTTTCGCCTGCCCGTGGAACCGCTCCGCCGGCACCAGGAAGCCGCCGATCCCCTGGTGGGGGCGCTGATAATTATATTGCTCGACCCAATTTTCCATGGCTGCCTGGGCTGCGTGAAGGTTTAAAAACCGCTCCTGGTCGATCAGTTCCTGCTTGACTCTTCGGTTGCAGGCTTCTACTTTGCCTAAAGTTTGCGGGTGATGCGGCCGGGCATGGGTATGATCGATTCTTTCGACTTCCAGATATTTTTCAAGCCGGTTAATTCCGCGCCATGAATAAAATACAAAACCCCGATCCGTCAGGATCTCCTCCATCTTCCCATAGCGGTCTATAGCATCGGACACCACAGAGATAACCGCATCTACGGAGGTTTGATCCAACAGACGCCAGCCTATGATGAATCTGGAAAAATCATCCATAAGGAGAATCAGGTATACCTTGGCCTTATTAATGAAAAATTCCAGGATGTCCATCTGGGCCAGTTCCAATGGCCGCCGAGCTTCAAACCGCTGTGATTTTTGCTTGGCCGGTTTTTTCCCGATCGGTGTGTATCCATTGGCTTTCAAAATTTTCCGAATACTGCGGATCGATACGGTAATGCCCTGGCGTCGAAGCTGCCCTCTGACCTGACCTGGCCCAAAACCAGGATTGCGTTTCCAGCAATCAAGCACCGCCGATTCCTTCACAGGAGAGATGTCTTTGATACCTCGTCCCGGATAAGACGGCTGATAAGCCAGAAAGGCATCTTCCCCCAGGCCTCCAAGCTTGCGTCGCCAGTCATAGACTGTTGTGTAATGAACACCGGCTATCACTGAGGCCTTTTTGATGCCGATCTTGGCAGCACTTTTGACGATAGACAGCTTTTGTTTTTGTGTAAATTGTTTTGAACTCATAACACTTCCTCCTTCTGTTTGTGGAGAAAAAGTGTTACCCTGATTTTGTAATTTTTTTACGAATTCTTACTATCACAAACAATTA
>CAYQNS010000441.1:0-1679 GCA_964418755.1 uncultured Desulfobacteraceae bacterium | reverse complement strand
GCGTAACAGGCAGTTTGCGTTGCAGGCAAAAGAGCTGATAAACGATCAATTAAATCATCTCTGTCTTTATCGTCTCTAAATATTTTACGACGCTCAATTCCCCGGATGATAATGTGATGCAAAACACCCGGTGCGTCAAGGCGGGCTAATCTAGGCATGCAGGATTTCTATCAATAATATTACAATCTGTCAAGTTATTTACTTGTTTATGGACGTCCCGGATTTCACTCATGTTTATGGACGTCCCGGATTTCACTCAAAGTTGTTCAATACCTTGCTCTGTTTTCCGCTGCTAATTAAAATACAAGCTTTTTGCCAAGATGCTATATGCCTTTTTAGTTCAGCGACTGCCTAACTGCTTCAACTTCCTCTGCAATAGCATCCCGAATCGGCGTGTAGGTAATCCCTAGGTCTCTCTCTGCCTTACTACCATCACATACATACCCTTCCTTGAAGGTTCTCATTTGGTCGACGCTCATTCCGAGCCAGGGTGGTCGCTTGGTAATATTGGATAGAGCGGTCAATAAATGGGCGGATAACATCGTCATCCAGCCCGGTAATGCTAATAATGGTAACGGGACATTTGCAAACTCACAGACCGTTTTGTAATATTCTCTGATAGTGATCTGTTCTTTGCCTACCAGATATCGCTCCCCGTCGTTGCCATCCTTCTCAGCGGCCTGCACGATCGCCTCGACTACATCTTTCACATGAACCAGCACAACTGTGCTCTCATTAAAGACGGTTGCTGGCATACGCCGCCGAACCAGGTTTTCAACCAAACGCACTGGAGCTTTCGTGTCACCGGCCCCCATCACACCAACAGGGTATATCAGCACAAGCGGCAGCCCTTTCTCCTCGTGCAACTTCCAGACGATCTGCTCACCAACCCGTTTTGTTTGTGCATACTCACTGAATTGTTCGGGACCGGGGGCACTGTCTTCGGTAAAAGGGGAATCTGTCGGCTTGCCGAATATGAGTGCTGTGCTTAAATGCACCACCTTTGATACGCCGGTTTCCAGCGCGACCTCCATAAGATTTTGCGTGCCCGTAATGTTGACTTTGGTAAACAAACTTTGATCCGGTATCCAAAAGTCATATACATTTGCTAGATCGATTAACCAATCACAACCCTGCATCGCTTTCACAATAGATGGCTTATTGGTCACATCGCCGTAGAAGATCTCTGTGTTTAGCTCTTTGAGAAGTGTTATGTCACTGGTCTGGCGCGCCAAGCAGCGCAGTTCGTGGTTTGTTTGTGCCATTCGTCGAACTAAGTGTCGACCAATAAAACCGGTTCCGCCTGTTATAAGTACTTTCATTTGTTACTCCTTTTCATAAGATTAACTCAAAGCATCGATATAATGATATCCTATGTAGCTGTTTTAACACAAAACTACGTTAAGGGGTCAAGTCTGCCCTTGACTCTTTTACAACATCTAACATGAGTCAAGAGCAGACTTGATATCCATATAAAGAGCTTGTTGAGCAGCGACGACCGCATTGCTTCTCATTTTACTTTTCAAGCGTGACCTTTTCCTACGGAAAATGTCACTACAGCCTGAAAAGTTTGAAAAAAACACCTCCAAAATGTATAAATAACGGAACATCCACTTTTCATTAATTGGCATTGTTAATTTAATATAGCTATGTTATTATAGGATCTCAACTCACCATAG
>CAYQNS010000440.1:0-1681 GCA_964418755.1 uncultured Desulfobacteraceae bacterium | reverse complement strand
CCAAGTATCGCGATTTTAAGAAATTTCATTTTGAACAGGCTATTGCCTTCAAGCGACATCTTGCCGAGCAGAAAGGGCAGCAGTCCGGCAAGAAACTGAGCAAGGCAACCCTGCATGCCACCCTCAATCAACTCAAGCGGTTTTTCAAGTGGTTGGCTCGGGAACCGGGCTACAAGTCACGTATTCAGTATTCTGATGCCGAGTATTTCAACCTGTCAGACAAGGATACCCGGATCGCCACCGCCAAGAGGCACCAGAAAGCGCCGACCTTGGAGCAGATCAAGCACGTCATCAGCACGATGCCATCCGGCTCGGAAATAGAAAAACGCAACCGTGCCTTAGTTGCTTTCACTTTGTTGACCGGCGCAAGAGACAGCGCCATCGCCTCAATGAAGCTAAAACATGTCGATTGTATTGTTGGCTGTGTCTATCAGGATGCGCGGGAAGTGCAGACAAAGTTCAGCAAAACCTTCGACACCTTCTTCTTTCCGGTGGGTGAAGAAATTATCAGGATTGTGGCCGAATGGGTGGCGTATCAGCGCGATGAAAAACTGTGGGGCAATGATGATCCGCTCTTCCCGTCAACACGAATTGAGGTGGGGCCTTCGCGTCAGTTTGAGGCTACAGGGTTGGCAAAAAAGTGCTGGAGCACAGCCACTCCGATTCGGCAGATATTTAAAGATGCTTTTGCCGGTGCGGGTTTGCCCTATTTTAACCCACATAGCTTTAGAAATACCCTTGTCAAACTCGGCCAGGAAGTCTGCAGGACCCCGGAGCAGTTCAAGGCATGGAGCCAGAATCTCGGGCATGAAAAGGTTTTGACAACCTTCCTGAGCTATGGTGAAGTTGCCTACCAGCGTCAGGGGGAGATCATACGCGATTTGGCAACACCTCAAAAAGGCATACCAACGAATGCCACCAAAATAGTCGAGGAAGTTTTCAAGAAATTTTACAGGGCTGGGATTGGTACCTGAAAGAAAGCGATGAGCCTTTGGAAAATTATCACACAATCTGTGGCTCGGCCGGCACCAGGAAGCCGCCGATCCCCTGATGGGGGCGCTGGTAATTGTATTACTCGACCCAGTTTTTCAGGGCTGTCTGGGCTGCATGAAGGTTTAAAAACCGCTTCTGGTCGATCATCTTCCCCCAGGCCTCCAAGCTTGCGTCGCCAGTCATAGACTGTTGTGTAATGAACACCGGCTACTTCTGAAGCTTGTTTGATGCCGATTTCGGCTGCACTTTTGACGATAGACAGCTTCTGTTTTTGGAGAAAAAGTGTTACCCTGTTTATTAATTTTTTCTATGAATTCTTACTATCACGAACAATTCAGAACTTGACTTTCAAATCATTGCTTGCTATCATCATTTTACATGTTCACTTAAAGATAAAGATCTGAAGCATTCTTAACCTTTAACGGATAAGGATAAGCAGATACGATGAAAACATAAACCCCATTTCTCAATGAATACTGAGTGATGGGGTTTTGTGGTTTGTTGGCAAGATTTTCTGATGGAAAGCTTTAACTGTAATTAAAGGGCAAAGGGGTCAAGTCTGCTCATGACTCTTGTGTGATATTTGATAGAGTCAAGGGCAGACTTGACCCCATAACTTGTGACCCCATAACTTGAGTTTATGTAGCCACAACCAAGCGGTTTGATAACTACCGAAACCCAGTAAATC
>CAYQNS010000439.1:0-1702 GCA_964418755.1 uncultured Desulfobacteraceae bacterium | reverse complement strand
TATATAAAATTATCCGTGTAGTTTAAGGAGCGGAGCTATATTCAGGCATAACACCTTGAGGCATGGTTCGAGTTTGTAAGGTCAGGGTTTCGCATCGATGATGAATATTTAAAAAGTTACACAGGGGAAAGGTATTGATATACTTATCGTAATTCCGGCACGTTGGGTACCGGATAAACGTAACGATCAGCATTGGTGTTCGCCGTGAAGAGAAACTGCCGAAATACTTCTTTCATTTACAACCGGTGAGGTATGCCCTAAATTTCTAAAAAACTATAAATTATTGATTATACAAGGAATAAAAATATCTTGACATAAGGGGGTATAGAATGTCCCCGACTTTTCCCACAAAACTACCAGCGTCCCCCATTAATTTTCATGTCAGTATTCTTTATCCGTGTAAATCTGCGTAAATCCGTGGCTAAAATTGCGGTTTATGCACGCTCTGCATGAACGTCCCCGAATTGACAGCCCTTTAATGGGTGACCCCAAAGCACTGCATTACTATTACCCATGGAAAAACAGAATAATTGTATGGCGAAAAAGGTCAATTGTATGGTATAAGCATGCATTATGGATGTTCTGGCAGAAATATTATCTTCACGGATCCGGGCGGCTATATTCCGGTTGCTTTTTGGCCTGGATACAAAAGAACTATATATGCGTGACCTGCAAAGGCGCTCCGGCTATTCAATAGGCGCCATTCAGACGGAATTGAAAAAACTTCTGCGCCTTGAATTGCTGAGCAAAAGGAAAGATGGCAACAGAATCTATTTTCAAGCCAACAAAGAACACCCGCTGTACTCCGATCTCCGAAATCTTGTTTTCAAAACAAACGGCCTCGTAGACATCCTGAAAGAGGCTTTAATCCATTCTGATGCGATCAAGTATGCATTTGTTTTTGGATCTGTTGCAAAGAAAGAGGAAACCGCCACAAGTGATATCGATCTTATGATTGTTGGAAATTTGGGACTGAGACAACTGACAAAAATGTTGAGCGGTCTCTCAGATAAACTGCATCGAGAGATAAATCCGCATTGCCTGAATGAGCAGGATTTTATCAGACGAAAAAAAATTGGCGAACCATTTATCAATAGAATTTGCGAAGAAGCCAGACTTTTTATAATCGGTGACGAACATGACTTTGAAGCAATGGTTTGAAAACAGCTGGTTGCGTCGACACAAAACAAAGCCTCGTGAAATTACGGATCTTTTGCACATTGTTGATAGAGATTTGGAAGATGCACGGGAACGGCACATTTCAAATGACTGGAGATTCGGGATTGCGTATAACGCGGCCCTGAAATTATGTACGATGCTGTTATATGCCGAAGGGTACCGCGCAGAAAGATCGTTACAACATTATAGAACAATTCAAGCCTTACCATTAATACTTGGTGATAGCAGAAAAAACGATGCACAATACCTGGATCTATGTCGATCCAAACGTAATATAGTTGAATACGACCAAATCGGGACTGTCAGCGAACAAGACGCAGATGAACTCATCGAATTTTGCGGCGAATTAAAAGCGGATGTTCTGACTTGGTTGCAGCAAAACCATCCTGAATTAATAGAAATATGCCCCTAAACCGATACCTGTTTTTTACTAATTTTTGCTTTGCGATTTCCCGGACTTTGAAAAACTTATAATTTTATGGGCGTTATATATTAAAATAACAAAAGGTTACACCTGGCAACA
>CAYQNS010000438.1:0-1722 GCA_964418755.1 uncultured Desulfobacteraceae bacterium | reverse complement strand
GGTAAAGGCGATGCCTTTTGGAAAGTCGTGCCATCTGGATTTTAACAGTTGACATGAGTTGTCTCTCAGTCATGCTCAGGTATGTTAAACAGGACATCGTTTTCCAGATACATCTGCTCCAGCTTCTCCTGGTGCCCCTTTAACGCTGGATTTTGCCGGTTTACCAGTTCCAGAATCAGGTAATTGATGATGCAGGAGATAACGGTGGGATTTCCGATCAGCGGAATGGTGAGGGAGGGAACCACCAGGGAAAGATGTGCAAAGGGGATCACCGGACACAATGTGTTATCGGTGATCACCAGCAGGTTATGTCGAAGCCGCCGGGCGACCTTTCCCAGCTTGATCAGTTCATTGGGGTAACGTGAGGTGGCGATAATGACCACAAGGCTTTCATCGGGCGCGTTGGTGAGCCAGTCAATGGCCGTGCTGTCACTGCCCTTTAGAATATGAACCCCCCTACGGACTTTGGTAAGGGACCAGCCCAGGTAATAGGCATAGGTATATGAAACCCGGGAGCCGATCACATAGACGGCTTTGCTTTTTTGAAGTTCCGCCGCCATCCGGGCCAGCACTTCTATGTCAATGGATTCATAAAATTGCCGGAGGTTGTTCATTTCTTCGAAAACCACCCGGTGCAGCAGATCGGCGCCGGGTCCTTTCATCCCCGGCAGATCCAACCGGTCCGGCAGGGTCAGTCCCGAATCCACGAAATCCCGAAGCGCCTGAAGAAATTCACCGTACCCGCCGTAACCCAACTGCCCCACGAATCGAACCACCGTAGCTTCACTGACCCCGCAGGCTTTGGCAAGCTCTTTGGTGGTCATGAAAACCGCTTTGCGGGGGTTCTGAATGATGTAATTGCCCAGAATTTTCCCTTTGGGCGTCAATCCGTTCAGTTGGTTCACAATTCCCTTGACCACCGGATGGGACCGGGATGCCGTCATTTTAAAATCCTTTTGGAAAATGAAAAATTTGTTACATTGTCTGAAAAATCCTTTTAAAAATCTGTTTTCAGACCCTTTTATTATGGGTTGATACAAATTGTCAAGTGGATTTGGGTCTTTATTTATCAATTCTAATTTTGGTATTGACATATTTCATTTCATTTGTGTATTCTCGGTTACAATTAGACGTTTGGAAATTGACGGATCCTTTTTTCCACGGCCTTCATTTGTTTATATTAAAAAAACCTGTCCTCCGGGCTTAACGCAATACCGGCCCATTTAGGGCCGAATTTTTATTTTTAACCATATAGGGAGCGCATATGTTCTGGAAATCCAAACCCCTGTGGGGCAACAAAACCAAACTGAAGTCCAGCTACGATGCGGTGATCATCGGCGGCGGCCTTCACGGTCTGGCAACGGCCTACTACCTGGCAAAGGAGCACGGCATTACGGATGTGGCGATTATTGAAAAACGCTTCATCGGATTCGGGGCTGCCGGCAGAAATACGGCGATTGTTCGCGCCAACCAGCGGACACAGTATAACGTTCCACTCTATAAGGAGGCACTGGACCTATGGCCGGTGCTTACCAAAGAGCTGGACTTCAACTTGATGTTCAATAATTGCGGCAACCTTAACCTGATGCACAGCGAAGCGGCCATGAAAGCGGCCCGCATGACCATTGCCACGGCCCAGTTCCACGGCGTGGAAAGCCATCTCATCGACGCCAAAGAGGCCAAGGAAATGGTGCCGGCGCTGAACATTTCCGAAGACATCAC
>CAYQNS010000437.1:0-1746 GCA_964418755.1 uncultured Desulfobacteraceae bacterium | reverse complement strand
TACGGCATATTAGTATTCAAATTTGTTTTATATTGAAATGTGGAATACGGCTAAACAGCCGCCTATTTCTAATACGCGGCTTTTTGCCGTATATTCCTTTTTTTGAAAATTTTCTAACATTACGATATTACATAGATACAATGCGATTGAGGCGTATATCGAGATTGCAAATGCGTAATTATTTTCTCTTTTTTTGCCCTTTATCAGCCTGAGCCTTCTGGGCCTTCTGGATCTTGGCCCATGTATCACGCAGCGTCACGGTGCGGTTGAAAACCATGGCTTCAGGGGTTGAATCCCTGGTGTCGACACAAAAATAACCCAATCGCTCAAACTGGAAGGTACTGCCGGGCAAGGCATCAGCCAAGCTCGGTTCCACATAGGCAGTAGTTGTTTCCAGGGATTCGGGATTCAGAAACATTTTGAAGCTTTCTCCCTCCTGCACTTCATTGGGGTTTTCCCGGGTAAACAACTGGTTGTACAGGCGTACTTCTGCCTTCATGGCATGATCGGCCGAAACCCAGTGCAGGGTTGCCTTGACCTTGCGGCCGTCCGGCGCGTCACCGCCGCGGGTGGCAGGGTCATAAGTACAGTGCAGTTCAATTATTTCCTCGGATTTTTCATCTTTAATCACATCCATGCATTTTATAAAAAAGGCATAGCGCAGCCTGACTTCCCGGCCCGGGGCCAGACGGAAAAATTTTTTCGGCGGGTCTTCCATAAAATCATCCTTTTCAATATACAGGACTCGGGAAAACGGCACCTTGCGGCTTCCCATGGCAGGATCGCCGGGATTGTTGACCGCATCCAGTTCCTCCGCCGCATCTCCGGGATAGTTGGTAATGACCACCTTGAGAGGCCGCAGGACTCCCATTACCCGGGGCGCGTGTTTGTTCAAATCTTCCCGAACGCAGTATTCGAGCAGGGCCATATCCACCATGCTGTCGCGTCTTGCCACTCCGATCCGTTCACAGAAGTTGCGGATGGACAGGGGGGTGTATCCCCGTCGCCGCAGACCCGACAGGGTGGGCATCCGCGGGTCGTCCCAGCCGGTGACATGCCCTTCGTTGACCAGTTCCACGAGTTTGCGTTTGCTGAGCACGGTATAGCTCAGGTTCAACCTGGCAAATTCAATCTGCTGGGGATGGCATTCCACCTCGATATTATCCAGGAGCCAGTCATACAACTCGCGGTTGTTTTCAAACTCCAAGGTGCAGATCGAATGGGTAATGCCCTCGATGGAATCGGAGAGGCCGTGGGCAAAATCATACATGGGGTAGATGCACCATTTGCTTCCGGTGCGGTGATGGTCGGCCCGCCGGATTCGATACAAGGTGGGATCCCGCATGATAAAATTGGGGGAGGCCATGTCTATTCTGGCCCGAAGGACACGGGACCCGTCTTCAAACTCACCGGCCCGCATGCGTTCAAACAGATCCATATTTTCCGCTACGGACCGGTCTCGAAAGGGGCTGTTTTGGCCTGCCTCGGTAAGGGTGCCCCGGTATTTCCGGACTTCCTCAGGGCTCAGATCGCAGACATAGGCCTTGCCTGTTTTAATAAGCTGCAGGGCATATTCATACAGCCGTTCAAAATAATCAGACGTAAAAAAGAGGCGATCGTCCCAGTCAAAGCCAAGCCAGCGGACATCCTCCTGGATCGAATCGACATATTCCACCTCCTCCTTGCCGGGGTTGGTATCGTCAAAACGCAGGTTGCAGGTGGCGCCCGGGTGTTCAGCGGCAATGC
>CAYQNS010000436.1:0-1754 GCA_964418755.1 uncultured Desulfobacteraceae bacterium | reverse complement strand
TTTTATTTGGGACACCCCGGTGAAACAAAAAAATAAGCGGTTTCACTGGGCAGGCACAGAAAGACACGGACACTGCACTTATGGTTCACTTCGTGAAAAAAACTGCAATTTTGGACACGGATCTACGCGGATTAACACGGATAAGGACAAGGCTTTGTCAGCTTCGCTGATTAAAAGGGAGTGTGGTTTTTTATTTTTTGATCCGTGTCATCCGCGTTAATCCGTGTCCAATTTTATTTGTCAGCTTTACTGGTTTAAAAGCAATATGAATTTGCCACGGACACACCCGGTACGATTTTCCGGAGCTACGGGGCAGGCACAGAAAGACACGGACACTGCACTTATGGTTCACTTCGTGAATAAAAACTACAAATTTGGGACACGGATAAACGCGGATTTACACGGAAAAGGACAAGGCTTTGTCAGCTTCGCTGAGTTAAAAGGGAGTGTAGTTTTTTATTTTTTGATCCGTGTCATCCGCGTTAATCCGTGTCCAATTTTATTTGTCAGCAATAGCTGATTAAAAAACGATTTAATTTTTATCCGCGTGCATCTGTGAAAATCTGTGTACTATTTTACCTGGAACACGGATGAACGCGGAAATGTATTCTGGGGCTATGGAATTTTCTGACCACCATATTTTTTATATAATTCCTGCTATGGAATTTTCAGTATTGCCAGAAACTGATCTTCTTTCTCTTTAAATTCAATTTCATATCCCGGCATTTTCTGTACTTTTTTTAATACCATTGGGATACCACGACCAAGCTGATCCGAATATTTGAAATTCTGCATGTATTTTATGATCAGGGGGTTTCTGGGTATGGATATCCCTGTTTTCATTTTTTCAATAGTCACTGAATTTACAAGTCGTCCAGGCGTAATGACTGCAATCCTGTCAGGTAACAAGCGTATTTGTATTTTTGAAGGAATACTGTAATCTCTATGGGCAACAGCATTGACAACAAGCTCTCGGAATAGTTTTTCAGGGAAACCTGTTTCCTGACGTTTCAGGCCATTTATTTTAGATGGTGTTTTCCAGTTCAAACGAATCTTGTGAACAATTGAATCAATTGCCTCCGGGTAAGGTTCAAAACAGTCAAAACGGTCAAGAATAGACTCCAAATCTTCATTCTCATATGCAATAAACTGAATTCCGGCATGGGGCAGATACTGTTCCAATGATGAAAAAAGCATGTCTTTTTTTTGGCTGAAAAAAAGAATACCTGTCAGGGTTAGAGACAAACCTGAATTAATGGGTGCCAGAATACATGAATTTATCAAAATTCTATCTTCTTCAATTTTATTGATGTCCTTAAAATCAATATCATAGACGTTAAGAAAAAAGGCCTTAACCTTTTCCATATCCAGGGTTTCAATTCCTGCTTTCAGGATCGGGCGATCGTCTATGTGGAGTATCATTGAATTTTGATGGAGTCTTAACAGTTCTTGTCTCGAAGCAATTCTTTTTGTACTCCCGGTCCGAACAAAGTGTTTTCCCCGTATTGTGCTGTAAGGTTTTTCTATTCCTTCTGCAACCATTATCCCGGCAATCCATTTTGTTTCAATCTTAATCAATTCATATTGAGGTATGATCGGAGGAACAATATTGTTGCGGCACACATTCATTATGGATTCTTCGAGGTTTGATTTGCGATCAATATCAATGCCTTTGACTTCACCATCATCGGAAATGCCAATAAAAATGCTTCCACCTTTAACATTTAAAAATGCTACGAGTTCTTCTGCAAGCG
>CAYQNS010000435.1:0-1761 GCA_964418755.1 uncultured Desulfobacteraceae bacterium | reverse complement strand
AATTGAAATAATTCAACCTGTGCGGTTAGCCATTAGATGTTGGCATTAAAAGGGAATGGGAATAAGAAATTTTCGATATTTTGTTAACTATGGAAAGGTTTAATACATCGAAATTTATGGATAAAACATCAAATGAAGACCGCAAGATGGAACGTTCCGCCCTGACGGTGACCACGGTCACATCCTTTTTAGGACCGTTTATGCTGTCGGCGGTGAACGTGGCGTTGCCGGCCATCCAGAAGGATTTTAAAGTCAATGCGGTGGCGTTGAGCTGGATCGCCACCTCGTACCTACTGGCCACGGCGGTATGCCTGGTTCCCATGGGCAGGATTTCCGACATCCACGGCCGGAAGCGAATTTTTGTTTCAGGGTTGATCATCTTCACCCTGTCCACTTTTTTAACTATTTTTTCCGGTTCGGTGAAAAGCCTGATTTTCCTGCGGGTGTTCCAGGGCTGCGGTGCCGCCATGACCGTGACAACGGGGATGGCGATACTGACGTCCGTGTTTCCGCCCCGGCGAAGGGGGAAAGCCATCGGCATCTATGTAGCTGCCGTTTACATGGGTCTTTCCGTCGGCCCGTTCGGCGGAGGGGTCATGGCACAGCATTTCGGCTGGCGCAGTATCTTTTTGGTCTCCACCGCCATCGGGCTCTTTAGCATCTGGATTACAATAAAATACCTGAAGGGCGAGTGGGCCGACGCTGCGGGGGAACCGTTCGATGTCACGGGCAGCCTTCTGTATGGGATCGCGCTGGTCCTGCTGGTATACGGAGCGACACTTCTGCCGAATAAAATTGCCGTCTATATGATCGTTAGCGGTTTTGTACTGCTGGCAGCCTTTGTCCGGCACGAAATCCAAACAACGTACCCTGTTTTCGAAGTCAGGCTCTTCAGCGAAAATAAACTGTTCGCATTTTCCAGTTCTGCAGCACTTATCCATTACGCCGCGACATTTGCCGTGACCTTTTTGATGAGCCTTTATCTTCAGTATATCAAAGGTATGAGCCCGCAGGCGGCCGGCATGCTCCTGGTGGCCCAGCCTGTTTGCATGGCCATCTTCTCCCCGGTGGCGGGAAAGATTTCAGACCGGGTCGAGCCTCGCATGATCGCTTCGAGCGGTATGACTGTGACCGCTCTCGGGTTGATTTTTTTAACAATGCTAGATTTTTCCTCACCGGTTTATTTCATTGCCGGGACACTGGTCATGCTCGGCATCGGTTTTGCCCTTTTCTCTTCACCCAACATGAATGCCATCATGGGGGCGGTGCCGCCAAAATACTACGGAACGGCATCCGGCACTGTGGCGACAATGCGGTTGGTCGGACAGATGACGAGCATGGCCATGGTAACCGTTATATTTTCAATAATAATCGGAAAAACAGCCATCACGGAGGCCAATTACGACCGTTTCCTGATAAGCATGGGCATCAGCCTGAAAATATTCACAGCATTGTGCATCCTGGGTATTTTCTTTTCCCTGTCCCGGGGCTCAATGCAACGGGAATGAGATATAACCGAAATTTGGAAATTGTTTGTCTTTTGGTGCTTGTAATTTGTGATTTGCGGCATACGCCTTTTTCAACAGCACCGGCTTGTCCGCCTTTGGCGGGTTTATCCGGTTTAGGCCACACAATAAAGAGGACCTGAAAAATTCAGGCCACGGCAAAAAAAAGCGGGATGCTTCGTTGTAAGCATCCCGCTTTGATTTTTTATGGTGGAGCTACGGGGGCTCGAACCCCGGACCTCATGACTGCCAGTCA
>CAYQNS010000434.1:0-1765 GCA_964418755.1 uncultured Desulfobacteraceae bacterium | reverse complement strand
TCACTTTTTTTTAAATGCATGCGACGTATGCAAAAAGCTAACCGGACATTACTGTCTCAAAGTAGGCTTATTAATCAACTTTGGAAATAAATCCCTGCAATACAAACGATTAGTATATGGTTTTTAATCTGCGAAAATCTGCGTAATCTGTGGACATGAAGATAATCTTTTTCACCCAGGAAGACCCATTCTACGTCAAGGTTTTTTTTGACGAATTTTTTGCAAATTATAAGCGTCTTGACGAGATAAATGCCGTTGTCATCTCCAATCCCATGGGCAAAAAGTCCCTTTTTGATCTTGCCAAACAAATGTACGGCCTTTACGGCCCTTTAAATTTTATCCGGGTAGGATTCAAATATGTTTATTACAAGCTAATGAGTAAACGAAAAATCTCGAAATCTGTGAAATCTGTGAAATCTGATTCCGTCAAAATCCTCAAAACATATTCTATTAAACAAACAGCCGATTCATATGGAATAAAGGCCATTGAACGCAGCGATTTAAACAGCAAGGATTTTATTTCCCTTATCAAAAGATATGATGCAGATCTGTTTATCTCTATTGCATCTCCAATTATATTTAAAGAGCAGTTAATTAAAATCCCAAAGCTTGATTGCATTAATATTCATAATGCACCGCTTCCCAAATACCGTGGGATGCTGCCAAATTTTTGGCAGCTTTATCATGGCGAAAAAGAAGCTGGTATTACTGTGCATAAGATTGAAAAAGGCATAGATACCGGGGATATTATACTCCAGCAGTATGTTCCTATAGAGACAACCGAGACTCTGAATGATCTTATTATAAAAACAAAGAAAAAGAACGCGTGGATGATCATGGACACTATTGAAGATTTTCGAAATAGTAGAGTTCAATATAAGAGAATGGAAGGAAAGGGTAGTTATTTTACATTTCCAACAAGCAAAGATGTCAAAGAGTTTATCCGTAGAGGGAAGAAAATATTGTAATCTGCGAAAATTTGCGTAATCTGCGGATAAAAATGACTGGATGATTATGAAAGCAATTGAAGAGTTTCGTAATGGCACAGTCGAGTATAAAAAAATGCAGGGAGAGGGTAGCTATTTTACTTTTCCTTGTAGAGAAAATGTCAAAAAATTCAGAAAAAGAGGAAAAAAATAATATAACCCGGTGAATTGTTAATTTAGGTATAAGGTAAAATTTACAAAAATTCGGAGATCTCCTTGTTTCAGAACCATGAACTCATTAAGATATATACTCCCGATGCTATTCTGTCATCCGCGTTAATTTATGTGGCATTAGCGGCGTTAGCATTGTGTTGTATCAAAAAAACTGCTGATAACTCTTTTCTGAACAGAAATGTTACGAAACAAATCCGTGGTATAGCGATCTTACTTGTCGTCGTGGGTCATATTGGGGCTCACATTCTTGCTACACCACGAAATTGGCTGGTTCTGGGGGATTATGGTGTAGCAATTTTTTTTTTGCTGTCTGGTTTTGGATTGGCTCGTTCATACATGACAAAAGAGCTGATAATAAAGGATTTTATTATTCGAAGGCTGTCACGGGTTATGATTCCATACTGCCTAACTACCCTGATTATTTTTTCCCTGGATTACATCCTGTTAGACCACTTGTACAGCATCAGAACAATTATATTGACTTTGTGTGGCATTAATCTTTCAACTATTGCAAAACACATTGATTATGTCAGGTGGTATATTACTGTATTCTGAAGTTTCCCATTTTTTTATTTCGGCAGAGCCGAACCAGTGCACCGGGGTTG
>CAYQNS010000433.1:0-1769 GCA_964418755.1 uncultured Desulfobacteraceae bacterium | reverse complement strand
CCGTCCTGGTTGACGCAGTAGGGAATGGCCGGTGCGCTGCCGCCCCAGATCGAGGAACAGCCGGTGGCGTTTCCAATGACCATTCTCTCGCCGAAAAGCTGGGTAAGCAGCTTGGCATAAGGGGTTTCTCCGCATCCGGCACAGGCTCCCGAGAACTCGAGCAGGGGCTGACAGAACTGGCTGCCCTTGACCGATGTCCGTTTGGTGAGCTTATCGCGGACCGGCAGGACCTCGGCATACTGATGATTGGACACCTGAACGGCGGTCTGGGTCTCTAAAGGCCGCATGGTCAGGGCCGGCTTTTTGGCCGGGCAGATATCGACACAGTTGCCGCAGCCCAGGCAATCCAGGGTATTGACCTGTATACGGAAATGATACCCCTTCAGCTCCTTGCCCACAGCTTTTTTGGCCTCAAAACCATCGGGGGCTGTGGTCAATTCTTCATCAGTGAGCAGCACCGGCCGGATGGCGGCATGGGGGCAGACCATGGCACACTGATTGCACTGGATGCAGTTGTCCATATCCCATTCCGGTACAGTGATAGCCACACCCCGTTTTTCATATTTAGATGTGGCTACCGGGAAGATACCATCCGGCGTAAAGGCGCTCACCGGCAGGGTATCCCCCTGCTGGGCCACAATGGGCCGCATGACGTTTTTTACAAATTCAGGCTCATCCACAGCAGCACCACTGTCCCTGGCCGCATCAGCCCAGGTGACCGGATACTTGATTTCCTCGAGATATTCCAGTGTATGGTCCACTGCAGCATGGTTCATAGTAACGATATGCTCGCCCTTTTTGCCGAACATCTTCTGGATCTGATCTTTAAGATAGGCAATGGCCTCATCCACCGGGATCACATTGGCCAGCTTGAAAAAGGCGGTCTGCATAATCATGTTGATGCGCCCCCCCAGTCCCACTTCACCGGCCAGTTTGACCGCATCGATGTTGTAAAACTTGAGTTTTTTAGAGGCGATGGTCCGGCGCATGGCTGCCGGCAGTTTTTCTTCCATCTGCTCCAGGGACCAATTGGAGTTCAGCACAAAGGTCCCCCCCTCCTTGATCCCCTCGAGGACATCATAAATATCCACATAGTTGGACTTGTGACAAGCAATATAATCGGCCGTATCGATCAGGTAAGTAGACTGGATTGGGGTTTGCCCAAAACGCAGATGTGAGATGGTCACGCCGCCGGATTTTTTGGAATCATAGGCAAAATAGGCCTGGGCATACATGTCGGTGTTATCGCCGATGATCTTGATGGCGCTTTTATTGGCACCCACGGTTCCGTCGGCACCCAGCCCCCAGAATTTACACTGAACCGTTCCGGCAGGGGCTACATCCAGGCCATTTTCAACGTCCAGGGAGGTATGGGTGACATCGTCGGTGATACCCACGGTGAAATGGTTCCTGGGGGACCGGGCCGCCAGATTGTTAAACACCGCCTTGACCATGCCCGGGTTGAATTCCTTGGAACTCAGGCCGTAACGGCCGTTAATGATGGCCGGCATCTGTCCGCCCCGCTCCATATAGGCCGTACATACATCCTGGTAAAGCGGATCGCCCAGGGCACCGGATTCCTTGGTGCGGTCTAAAACCGCTATTTTTTTTACAGTTGCGGGAATGGCGCCAAACAGATGATCAACGGAAAAGGGGCGATAGAGCCGGACTTTAACCAATCCGACCTTCTCTCCCTTGTCCGTCAAAAAATTAACCACCTCTTCAATGGTTTCGCAGGAAGAGGCCATGGATATAATAATATTTTCCGC
>CAYQNS010000432.1:0-1772 GCA_964418755.1 uncultured Desulfobacteraceae bacterium | reverse complement strand
CCGGAAAGGGCATTAATCGCAAGACCGTCTTTCACGGCGGATTTAATTTCCAGGATCTTTTCCTTGATGAATGCACCTGTGTCAAGGGCTTCTGCCGTAATTTCCGTAATCATTATCTCTCTCCTTTTAGTAATTGTAATTGGGGACATTCTATACCCCCCTTACTACACATATAGCTCTAATCTTGGGCCAACTTCTGCAAATTCGATGGTTGTTTTATTATCCATTTTCATGTATCAGGCCTTGCTTCACTTCACGTCAAAAAGATCTGAAAGCCCAAGTTCATTAAGTTTTTCTGCTCCAGGATATCCTGTTTCAGGATCCCACCCTCGTAATTGATAAAACTCATCCCGCATTTTCTTGAAGACTTCACGGTCCAAGGTTTGGCCTTTTCGATTTAAAACAATATCACCCTCACCAGGGACAAGCACATCAGTGTTCATAAAAACAGATTGAACCGGATCAGTGAAATTGAAGTCTGCTATAGTATCATCTTTCTTTGGATTCCACCCTTCCCGTAAAAGGATGGCGCGCTGTTGATTAAAAATGATTTCACCGAATTTCAACAACGCATCCTCATCAAGTTCTTTTCCGGTGACGGCATTGAATGTGCGGGCTTCCAGGGTTGAATCGCCCACATTATCGTCTGTATGGTGTGAAAACATCAATGGCCAGCAGGAATCACAAAGCCCAAGGCTGTCCTTAACATAAGTGCGATCCATAATGCATGTGGCAGCCATGGCTTTGCCCTCATGGGTATTCAAATCCCAGGCCTTATCATGGCGCCAGAATTTGGCAGCAGCGGCTCGATATACATCCGCAGATACCGGTGTTGATCCGGGATATTGTAAATTCATAACCCACATGCCGATGATCCTGCTGACCTCATGAAGCATGGCAATGGGCTGCCGGGGCTCAAAGGCATAGAGCAGACCATTCATTAGATATTCTCTTGCCGAATAGGTGGCACCGTCACCCACACCGGCAACTTCATTGGTAAAAAGCAGTTTGGCGTCCATGCCCAAGGTTTCACCGGCTCTCAGGAGCCCCTCTGCCAGGACATCACCGAAACCTTTTCGATAAGCGATCATGTTACAGAGCTGTTCAAAAAACGCCCACGTCCCCAGCTTATCTATTTCAAGACCGGTTTGGGTGTCGTTCAAAAAACCTGCCTTGTAACCCGCACTGATCCATTGAACAATGTTGGCCATCTCCATGGTACATAATGATAAATTGTTACAAAGCCCGGTTGCATCCAGGGCAGTTTCAGCAGGTTCACCCGGGCGTCCCATCACCCAGGGAAAGTACACAAACATGGCCTGGCACTTTCTAACAACTTCCCTGTTCGATTGGGTTCGGAATGTGGACCGCATGATACAGTCCAGACCACACTGGAAACAAGACGCCTTTCCTGTACGGGAAATCTGATCCGGCGGGTATGGATTGAACGACGTGTCCCGCTTATTTAACTTTATTGTCAACCGATTGAGTTCATTTAATGCCGCAGGATCGCTTACCAGAGGAGATTGAGTCCCTATCACGGCAATGGCTTTTAAATTTTTAGCCCCCAAAACTGCGCCAAAACCACCGGTTGCACTACCCTCATTGTCCGTCATCAGATTGGCACTGCGGCATAGATTCATTCCGGCCGGCCCAGTGGTAATATAATGCGTTTTTTTGCCGTGTTTTTGTATTAAATACTCTCGGACCCGCTTAACTGTTTGTGATAGTAAGAATTCGTAAAAAAATTACAAAATCAGGGTAACACTTTT
>CAYQNS010000431.1:0-1797 GCA_964418755.1 uncultured Desulfobacteraceae bacterium | reverse complement strand
CGGACAAAAATCAAAATTATCGTTTTATGGCTCATCACCCATCCCTATTTTTCGCTGCGCATTGCCTCAACAGGCTGCATTCTGGCTGCCATAATTGCCGGATAGGTCACCCCGACCAGGCTCAAGACGCATCCTGTCGCAACTGCCATGGACAGCGATGCAGCCACATCACCCCAGGCAAGAGCGCCAAACGACTGTGGGCCAAATCGCAAAAGTCCCCCACAAATTGCAAACAAGGCTCCAATTAAACTGCCCACAGCAGAGCCTGCCACCCCTTGCATGGCAGCCTCCAGCAAAAACAGTCTGACAATGAATCTGTCTAAGGCACCCAGGCACTTCATGGTGCCAATCTCCCGAAATCGTTCGGTGACTGCCATAAGCTGGGCATTAACAATTCCAAAAACACAGACCAGGAGGGAAAGGATGACAATCCAGCGCTGCTTGGGGCTGCTGCCGATATCGCCCTGCCCGGGGATATCGTACCCGGCTTTTTCCATTGCTGTTCTGATTTGAGGGCGGTTAAGGCTGAGTAATCCGTTGGCAATATTATTGTTTACCTGAACGTAACTCAAAAAAGAAACAGCCAGAACCAGGCTTAACGTTGTGATAAGAGAGCGAAAGAAACGAACTTTAATGCTTTTAAAAGCAATTTCAACAGACTTCTTAAAGGGAAGCGCAACAATCCTGTCGACCTGAACGTATCTGCCGGTTTTTGGTTCGACGGTCATACAAGAGCCCCCGAATGAACTACCTCGCCGCAAGCGAACGGGACATTCATCAACATTTTCGAAAAATTGGTTGTCGAACATCCTGATTGGACAATATTTTTCAATAAAATCTCCAAAAAAGCAAATGCGTTGGCATTCATGCGCTGGTGGTGAATCATCACCCCGCAGGTACCAGAAGAGACACCGGACCGCAATTCCTTCATCAAATTGGCCCAACTCTCAACAGGAGAAGATTCTTTTCGGGTATGCAAGTCAATATTTACGGTAAAGTCCGGCAGGCCTGAAGGGGCAGGCGGTTTTGCGCCGTTACTGCGGGAAACCGCTGAAAAACCGAGCTCTTTGATAACAGTAAGAGCCAGGTCCGAGCATCTGTTCCAGGGCGGGGTAAATGCAGGTATAAAATCAGACCCCATGATATTTTCAAGCCGTGACTTTCCTCGTAAAATATCGTGGATAAGTTCGGCCCGGCTGCGGCTGACACCGAATTCGCATTTTTTGCCCGATGTTTCATGATTGGTATGTGTCCAGCCATGCTGGTGCCAGCACCACAGAGAGTGAGATTTACTGCAAAAATTTTGAATTTGCGTCCACCGTGCCCGGGTGAGCCATACAGGCACAACGGCAAGGCAGAGCGGAACATTGTGTTTGGAAAAAATTTGGACCAGTTTGGTAAAATTTTCCCCGACCACGCCAATATCATCCGCTCTGAAAAAAATGGTGCCCCGGTATGAGGAAAAAATGTCTCTAACTTGCAGGGCTATATCAACCGGCGGGACATCTTTCCATAATGAAGATACTGGGTACTGCATTACCGTCCTCCATTCTGCTCAAGCCAACGCGCTGAATTTTCTGCGCCATTAAGATCTACACTGTAGGATTTCTCGTGCAAAACGGTCAATTTTTGGTCGATTGCATCGGCTAACTTATGTGGACGCAGGTCATGATCTTCAAGAACGGTAATCGGCCCTCCAAGAAGTTCAGCCCGCATGCGCTGCTCTCTATTTTGGGAAAACGGCCACATTAATGCCGGCGTGTTTGTAACCATAATATTCATACAGGTATTGTAGCC
>CAYQNS010000430.1:0-1818 GCA_964418755.1 uncultured Desulfobacteraceae bacterium | reverse complement strand
GGTTATTTAAATAAAATAGATAGAGCGAAGCGATACCACAAGTTTTCACTTTTCACTTTTCAATATTCAATTTGGTTCTGGCTTTGCCAGGTTAGGTTATTTAGTTGAAGGCTGAAGGGATTCTGTCTATTCGGTGGGCACAGCCCATCCTACGATGTCTACCTTCCACCTTCTACCTAATCAATATACTTTTCCATAACCCTCCGAAATCCCGCCATCGCACCGGTAATTGTGGCGTCATCCACGCAGAATGCGATGCGAAAATGACCGGGGCATTTGAAACCGCTGCCCGGAACCGTGAGAATCATCTCCTCCTGAAGGGCCTGAACAAATTTAACATCATCGCCAATGGGTGTTTCCGGAAACAGGTAAAAGGCACCGGCGGGCTTGACAAATGTATACCCGCACGCCGCCAGACCATCGCATAAAAGGTCCCTTTTCCGTGCATAGGCGCCGATATCAACACTTTCCCCCTGGAGGCAGGCCACCACCCGCTGCATCAGGGCCGGTGCATTGACAAACCCTAAAATCCGGTTGGAAAGGGCCATGCCGGATAGGAGTTGATCCCTGAACGTGGCGTTGGGGTTGACGGCAATATATCCGAGACGTTCGCCGGGAATGGACAGATCCTTGGAATAGGAGCTCACCACCATGCTTTCCGTGTAGGCCTTCAAGACCGATGGAACGGATTTATCGTCAAAAATGATCTTGCGATAGGGTTCATCGGATATCAGATAAAGGGTGCGCCCCGTCTGCCTGCTTTTTTCAGCCAGCAGGGCCCCGAGTTGTTCCAAACTGTTGGCCGAATAAACCTGGCCGGTGGGATTGTTGGGCGAGTTGACGATCATGCCCTTGGTTCTGGGTGTAATGGCCTTTTCGATGGCATTCAGATCGAGGGTAAAATCGGAATGGGTCGGCACGGTTTTCAAAACCCCGCCGTGATTGGACGCATAAAATCCGTATTCCACAAAGCAGGGCACCGGCGTCAAGATCTCATCTCCGGGGTCCAGGATGGTTTTTAAAACCACATTTAAACCACCCGCGGCACCGCAGGTCATGATCACCTCTTTGTCGGTCAGCGGCACCTGCTGCTCTTGGGAGAGATATTTTGCAATGGATTCACAGACCATGGGATAGCCGGCATTGGGCATATAGCAATGGCTGCCAAGCCCGCAGGAATCCACCGCATCGCGCAGCGCCTCGTTGAACTGCGGCGGCGGCGGCAGATTGGGGTTGCCCAGGCTGAAGTCAAATACATTTTCAGCGCCGTGCAGGGCCTTGAGACGGCCCCCCTCTTCAAACATTTTGCGTATCCAGGATGATTTTTTTAAAACCGTTTCAATATTTCCGGCAATGGTCATGGCAGCCTTTCCTTTAAACTCCCTCCACCGATTTTACAGCGGGAATTTTTTCTTTTAAAATTCTCTCGATTCCGTTTTTAAGGGTCATCTGCGACATGGGGCATCCGGCACAGGCTCCTTGCAGGCGAACCTTTACAACTCCGTTGGTAACATCAATCAGCTCCACATCCCCGCCGTCCGCCTGAAGTGCCGGACGAACCAGGTCCAGTATGGCCGCTACTTTTTTTTTCATTACTTTTCTCCCTTAGGTTTATTTGCCACCGGCTCTTTTGGCATAAAAATTTTTTCTGAAAACTTCAAATTCACCGTTTATAATCGCCGATCGAATGGCAGTCATGAGCGAAATAAAATAGTGTATATTATGAATCGTATTTAATCGATATGCAAGTAATTCTTTGGCCATATACAGGTGTCGCAGGTAGGCGGCAGAGTAGTTTCGGCAGGTATAGCAGGTGCA
>CAYQNS010000429.1:0-1835 GCA_964418755.1 uncultured Desulfobacteraceae bacterium | reverse complement strand
GCGAGGCCCTTTTTGAAAAAGGGTTTCGTATTCCCGAAGACGTGGCGCTCATGGGGTTTGACGATACCGAAATTGCCTCATTCGCCGGAATCGACCTGACCACTATCAGTCAGAAAAAATACGACATGGGGGAAATGGGCGCCAAAACCCTTATCGAGAAGATAGAAACAACTTCCACCGGGATCGCCAGCCAGCTCATTCTTGAGCCCGGACTGATTATCCGGAAATCCTGCGGTCATTACCAACACGGGTATGTAAGGTAAGCTTTCAATCCGAAATAAGGGTTCCACAGGTAAGCGTAGACTCCGAAAATATTCCGATCTCTATAGCGAGGACAATCGTCAGGCATATTAAGGGGGAAAAAGGTGGATTCGAATACACTTTAAGAATGCCGCGTCCAGCGCATCAAATTTCTCCATCTAACCCCCAGTTGATTACGATAATCGCACCAGGCACAGTCTTTGGTTCCCTTACGTTAGTTAGCCAATGGCTAAATCTCTTCAAACGCCAAGCTTTATAGGAGCACTCCAGGCATAGTTGCCGTTTTTGTCTTTCAGTTGACAACGAATATAAGTAAGCCCGGCGTCATCAGGAATTTTTGTTTCAAATGAAGTCATTTCTTCAGCCTTAGCCTGTTTTAATTCCTGAATATCAGCAACATTGAATCCAGGTACTGTTCCACAAAAACCGAAATTGCAATCGCTCATGACAATAATTTCCTCACACGGCGAACACTCAACTGAAAAGATATTGTTTTTTAAATCAATTTTGTGAAAAACAGGTCCCTGTGAAGCGTAAAATGAGCCGGCTTTTAATGCTTTCATCACTGCAGCAGGTGTATTTTTACCGGCACATATCATTGTCCAACCTTTACCAAAATCCTGTGCACGGTGAGTGTCATCAACCGCAATTGCAGGCAAGTGATACCCCATTTGAAGAATATTATCCCATACCTGCATGTTATATGCCTTGCCGATGTAACGAGTGGATGTATTGTAAACTTCAATCGCTATAAGATTCTTAATCCGCATAATATCAGCACAATTAAAACCGCTACAGTAAGGATGCGCCAAAATGCATTCGCCACCTGCTTCCAGAACACGTTCTATCGCTTCCTGATATGGTAATTCAGAAGGATCTGCGAAATCTTCAGGCACGTTTAAAGCAAGTAAATGCAGCGTTATGCCGCGCGGTCCCATAGGATGAAACTCCATGCCGCTGATTAAAAGTAAATCTCCTGAATCTATTTCGCTGACACGATTTGCCGCATAATGATCGGTGGCCGCCAAAATATCATATCCTTCCTCGCGATAATAATTCACGATCTTTGCCAGGGGATATGCTCCATCTGAAGTAGTGCTGTGCATGTGCAAATTAGCTTTGTAGCAATTGAGTTCTTCACCCAAAAGATTGATTTTTTTTGTCATTATTTTGCTTCATCCGGTATTTTAAAGGTCTATCCGGACCCAATAAGGTTGATGATCCGATCCCTGTGCGTCCATGTCAACCCATGCTTCCCGGACCAGATTTGTCATATCCGGGGTGATAAAACAGTAGTCAAATCGGGTGGAGCCGTGGCCGGATGCGGCCGGATCATGGATCCAGGTCACAATTGGCTTATCTGCATTGCCGGCCGCTTCCCATGTATCCACAAAGACATCATTGTAGATTACCCGCCCCTGTTGACTATCGATGGTGCCCACCATTAACTCGTATTCGGGACCATCGTCCTGGCAATTGAAATCTCCCATTATTACGGTTTCCATCGGCATGGGTGGCATGGGCTGGCCGGCGCTCCAGTCTGTAGTTCCTGTTTTTGCGAGGCCGCTCCAGGC
>CAYQNS010000428.1:0-1839 GCA_964418755.1 uncultured Desulfobacteraceae bacterium | reverse complement strand
TATAGCCTTTTATTATAAATTCTGTCAAGAATGAAGACCTGACCCTTATGTTTTTATAAAATTAGAAAGAGCGAAGCGATACATTTTAACATTTTCGGCTTGAGAGCCCGACCATGGACGTTGAGGCAAAAGACCTCGGGAGGGACAATAACGGGCCTCTCTTTTGAACCCCTTATGCTGGATAAGGAATGATGGGTGGTCATGCAAGTGCATGGGATGCCGGATAGACGTAACGATTAGCATTGGTGTTCGCCGTGAAGAGAAACTGCCGAAATACTTCTTTCATTTACAACCGGTGAGGTATGCCCTAAATTATTAAAAAACTATAAGATATTGATTATACAGGGAATAAAAACATCTTGACATAAGGGGGTATAGAATGTCCCCCACACCCCGTACTACATCTTGGAGTAGGCATAAGATATAAATATGATAAGACTTTGAATACAAATACGCACTGGTCGGTTTTTGATTGCAGCCACTACTAACCGCGAGGTTTGTTGGTTAATGCAAGATAAAGGAAATTCGCTGGGGTCGGACCGAGATAACCTGCTATAATATCATAAATTAATGCCTAAAACAGGCCAATAAAATGTCTTAAACTGCCCTTTTTGGCCCCCAAAAGGGCAGTTTAAGCTAATCAGATTATTTTAATAATTCCTTAGAACCGCTATTTAGGTGCTAAAATGCCACGTCTAAGGGCAAATAACAGCCAAATTTAAGGCACTTGTTACATCTTATCGAATAGTTAGCTCGGTCCGACCCCAGTTTGCCTTGAGCGTGATTGGGGATGAGTGCCCATGCGAAACAAAAGGTTTGCGTCTGGGTAACAATATTACCCAGACGTTCAACGAAATTATCACGGTCTTGATCATCTGAGAATATCCGCCGACGCTCAATCCCTCGAACAATGATGTGATGCAAGGCTCCGGGAGCATCGATGCGTGCTTTACGTGGCATACAACCCTCATACCACAGGAGTCTTAATTTTGAAAGTTATAATTTTATGGGCGTCCCTGAAAGCTTCCCAACTATACATTTTTCGGGGCTCAATACAGAGCCTGCACCCTTGCTCCATCCAGCTCCAGACTCCCGTCTCCGGGTTTACCTGCGGATTTCACTACTGACCCGCTGGATCGGCTTTGGTCAGGTGGGACTTTCTTAACCTCAACGCCAGGGCAAGCCCTGCAAGGAGGAAGGCGGTTTTACGGCCACCCGATCACCCACTGGGTAACATTATCGAATTTCAAAGATCTCTCTTATTCCGACGATTCGGATTTAGCTCGGCGCGAGCAACGACGGGTTATCTTTCAAAATTTTATTACTTTGGGACAGCTTTTTTACCTAATGGAGCAAAGCAGACTCCAGCTAATCTGAAATGAGCAAAACCAAAGGGTATGCCAATAATAGTTAGGCATAGACTTAATCCGGAAATGATATGGGAAATGGAAAGCCAGATCCCAGCCAGAATAATCCACAAAAAGTTGGCCAGAGAGGTACCAGTAACCCTTTTTTCACCAATGTTTCTGGTGTCCACAAGCTCTTTCCCGAACGGGAATGCTGCAAAGCTGGCAATCCTGAATGCCGCATAACCAAAAGGAATACCAATCACGGTAACGAAAAGTAGGCCGCCCAAGAGGATCCAAAGAAGCCAAGCTATAAAACCACCACCAAAGATGAACCATAGAATATTGAGAATTAATGTCATTTTTTCCCTGATGGATTATTTTTAGTAATGCAAAGTCAATTCGATTTATTCAATTTTAGACGTTGGTTGTTGAAAGATAACCAACAAACCCCGCGGTTAGCGCAATTTGCCTTTTATTAATGGGTGTTTCA
>CAYQNS010000427.1:0-1845 GCA_964418755.1 uncultured Desulfobacteraceae bacterium | reverse complement strand
TGATTTTTTAAAATAAAACTTGACTACAATAAACCAGGACATGAAGTTCATGAAGCTTTTTCTTCAGTTCCTTCAGTTCCTTCATGGTAAAAATTGTTGTTTTTTCATTAAGTTAATGGCATTGATTTACATAGTGTTGATTTTGTATCCTGGCAGAAAAATTGAAAATTGAGAAAAAGCAAAACATGCAAACCTTTTTGCCCTGGCGATCACGGCAAAAAGGTTTTATTTTTTAAAAAAATGTGACAAAGTAGGATAAAAGCCGTCAGAGGAAAAAAACCAACGCTGCAAAGGAGAGATCAAATATGGGTACAAACAATCTTGTCTTTTTGGAAATTCTCGAGTGGTTTGACGATACAGGCAAGGAGCTTGTGCATCGGATACCTGAAAAAGGTTCCGGAGATATCAAGTATGGAGCTCAACTTACCGTAAGAGAGAGCCAGGCGGGTGTATTTTTTTACAAGGGCAAGGCTGTCGAGGCCTTTGGCCCCGGACGGCATACTTTGAAAACCGCCAATATTCCCATCCTGACCAAACTTGTCAGCCTGCCATGGGGAATGACCAGTCCGTTGCGGGCTGAAGTATATTTCGTGAATATGAAAACATTCACCGACCTCAAATGGGGCACGCGGGATCCGGTTGCATTCAAGGATTCCGAACTGGGGCTGATCCGGCTCCGGGCTTTTGGCGTTTTTAATCTTCAAATTGTCCAACCGGTTCTTTTCATCAACCGCCTGGTGGGAACCCAGGGCATTTTCACCACCGGGGAAGTTGAAGAATATCTCAACCGCGTTATCATATCTCGGTTCAACGATTACATGGGCGAAACCATTAATTCCATTCTGGACCTGCCGGCCCAGTACGATGAACTGTCCGAAGGTCTGACCAAACGCCTGCAGAAAGACTTCAGCCATTTCGGGTTGAACCTGACCCATTTATATATGACTTCCATTACTCCGCCGCCGGAAGTTCAAAAAGCCATTGACGATAGAAGCCGCATGGGTGTTTTCAAAGACATGAATAAGCTCATGCAGATGAAAGCTGCCATGGCCATGGAAAAAGCCGCTGATTCCGAAGGAGGTTCAGGCGCCGGAGCGGGCATGGGGGCCGGAATGGGCCTGATGATGCCGGCCATGTTTGCCCAGTATTTTGCCGGAGGGATGGCACCGACCCAATCAAAAGATGCCCAGGCGACTGCCGCCTGCCCGGAGTGCAAGACAGCCATCCCGATAAACGCAAAGTTCTGCCCCAGTTGCGGCCATCAGTTACTTATTTTTACCCAATGTGCCGGCTGCGGCAAAAACCTGACGCCCGATGCAAAATTCTGTCCCCGCTGCGGTCATGCCGTGGAGAAAAAACCACTCGTCAGATTCTGTTCCAAATGCGGCACTGAAAACCTGAGCGACGCAGTGTTCTGCAATCAGTGTGGAGAAAAACTGTAGCCGAGTCGCGTGGGACCGCTATAATTGAAAAATAAAAAGTGAAAAATTAAGGAATTCTATCAATTTTAATCCACAGACTTGGCCGCCTCTGTAGGATTACGCGGATTATAATGCCATTCTATCGATTTTAATAAAAAACCGAACCTGTTGAAATGTTTTACGCAAGCATTTTTCCTCAATACCAGGCGGCCGGCCCCAAGCTCGTTTACGTGTACGAGCACGAGCACGTTTATGGCAGAGCCATCTATCTCTGACCTGGCCCCCAGGACCAGAATTTTAGCTGTTGAAATAAAAAAAGACAGAGCGGAGCGATACCACAAATTTTCACTATTCACTTTTCACTATTCACTTGATAGGACGATACCACAAATTTTCACTATTCACTTTTCACTATTTAATTTGG
>CAYQNS010000426.1:0-1907 GCA_964418755.1 uncultured Desulfobacteraceae bacterium | reverse complement strand
AAAAAAATCTAAAACCAAGGTGTCCAGAACCGGTAAAGCTAATCCCCAAGCGGTGATTTCAGGAGAGCTAAAGGTGTTATTGCCGATCTTGCTGGATAGGGTTAAAACTCAGGCACAAAGGCAACTTTGGTATGAATACGTTGACCGTTATCATTACCTGGGTTACCAATTGCCCTTTGGGGCGCAACTGCGCTATTTTATAAAAAGCAGTGCAACCAATGACATTCTTGGTTGTTTTCAGTTTTCCAGCCCTGCCTGGAAGATGGCGGCACGGGACCGGTGGATAGGCTGGACCGATGAACAAAGAAAGGCCAGCTTACAAAAGATCATCAATAACAGTCGCTTTCTCATTTTTCCTTGGGTTGAAATCAAAAACCTTGCCAGTTCAGTTCTCGCGTTGGCGATGAAGAGCGTTCCCGATGATTGGCAACGCTGCTACGGCTATCGGCCTGTTCTTATGGAAACACTGGTTGATCAGAAACGATTCAAAGGTACTTGCTATAAGGCAGCCAACTGGATACACATAGGGCAAACGACAGGCCGCGGACGAATGGACTGTGCCAATAAGCAGCAGGGCATGGCAGTCAAAGCGATTTATGCTTATCCTCTTACATCTGAATTTCGTCAAGAATTGGCGGGATTGTAATAGGGGGCGCCATGGGACTTGCGGCTCACATTTTTGAACAGTGTCCAACAAGGAAATTTCGACACATGATCCATGATGAAGTGGACAAATGGGTTGACAAGATTATAGATGAAGTTTTTGAGGACGACAAAGAGCCCACGGTAATGGAACTCAGTCAATTGTTTTCCAAAACGAAACAAAAATTCTTTGGCGCCTGTTTTCAAGCACTGATCGAGCACAAATACGCAGGTTTGCTGGAGCAGGAATACGCTCCTTGCCCGCAATGCGGCAAAATGTGCAAAAAACGACGCGGCAACTTAAAAGAGCTGGTAACCATGCAGGGCCCCAGCGTTTTAAAGCGGCCCTGGTTTTATTGTGTGGATTGTTCATATGGTTTTTCGCCATTGGACAAGGCGCTTGAGATCAGTCGTAAAAAATATCAATTTGATGTTCAGAAAAAATCGACCAGGGCTGCTGCCGAGATTCCGTTTTCCAGTGGGAGCAAGCTATTCGAAGAACTCACTGATCACCCTGTCAGTGATCATTTTATGCACGATACCTTTGAAGCTGTGGGTGCGCATGCATGTCTGGAGGATGTTATTCCCAGTCGGGAAGAGATAGCAAAACGATGCCGACGGGTGAATGAGCGTTCCTGGCGCCCGGTATTGATTGTAGCCTCCGACGGGGCTCATGTTCCAACACGTCCCAAGGCAAAACGCAATGAAAAAAGAGGCAAGGGGCGGTGGCAGGAGGCCAAAGGATTTCGCATATATTTGTTGGGAAAGGATCGAATCGACCATATTGCAAGCTGGCATCAAATCCAAAATGAAGAACAATTCGGTGAGGATCTATTCTTTGCTGCATCCCAAATTCCTCAGGAAAATCTCCGGATTGGCTTATTGGGTGACGGAGCCGATTGGCTGTGGAAACATATGGTTGCGTGTTTTCCTGAAGGTCGACCAATATTAGACTATTTCCATTGTGCAGAGCATATCCACAAGGTGGCCAATATGCAATATGGAGAGAAATCACAAAAATGTCTTGAATGGGTGGAAAGTACAATGACGCGGCTTTTTTACGCTGAAGTGGACAACGTAATTTGGGGACTTCAGCGAATGAAACCTCGGGATAACCTGGCCAAAGAAGAAATTCGAAAACTTATTGGTTATTTGCGAAACAACCGTGAAAGAATCCATTACCGCGGTGATAGAATAGGCGGTTATCCTATTGGTAGCGGTGGCATTGAATCTGCGAATAAATTTATCTGTCATACACGAATGAA
>CAYQNS010000425.1:0-1928 GCA_964418755.1 uncultured Desulfobacteraceae bacterium | reverse complement strand
GCTTTGTAGTTACTCCGGACTCCAAAATACTGATAGAAGCCCCGCAGCTTGGAGGACAGTATTGCGTGCTGCTCCGCCATCGGTTCATGCCGATTGGTCTTGCACCAGAGCCATAACTGCTTCATAAAGCGGCTACGACGCTTTCGTGCCGTCTTCTTCTTGATCACCCAGTAACCTTTGAGCGTTTTGCCCCAGTGGAACGTAAAACCCAGAAAATCGAATGTTCCGCGCTTGCGGCCCTGCTCGTCCGACCGAGGTCGACCGAACCCGATCAATTGGGTTTTGTCCGGGTGCAGTGACAGCCTGAAGCGATCGAAACGCTTCGGTAGGACCGCCATTAAACGATGCGCATCACTCCCCGACTCGCAACCGATAATGAAATCATCGGCCCACCGGATTATGAAACTGCGGCCTTTCAGTCGGGGTTGTACCTGTTTGACGAACCAGTCGTCCAACACATGATGCAAGAAGATGTTACTGAGCACGGGTGATATCACCCCACCTTGCGGCGTTCCCTTATCGGGATAGCTCGTTGCACCTCCCTCAACCACTCCGGCATTGAGCCACTTGCCTATCAGGCGCAGGATAGCGCCATCGTTGACCCGTTTCTGGATGATACCTTTCAGAAGACTGCGATCGATGTTATCGAACAATCCTGTAATATCTGCGCTCACGATCCAGCCGATGTTCAGCGCGCGGCACTGCTCGCGAAGCTCTTTAATAGCCTGGTGTTGGCTGTGACCTCGCCGAAACCCGTGGGAAAAATTGTAAAACTGGGTATTGTATACTGTCTCCAGCAACGTTGCCACCGCTCGTTGAACGATCTTATCCTCAAGCGATGGTATTCCAATCGGACGTTCCTTCCCATCCTCCTTCTTGATCCAGGCTCGTTTCACCGGTAGCGCTCGATATCGACCCGTTTGCAATCGCTGGTGGAGGTCATGAAGATTGTCCATGAGCCCCTCCTTGTATTGCACTACCGTGATTTCATCCACGCCAGCCGAGCGAACCTTACGTAGTTGCCGAAACGACTTTCTCAGCAGGAAGACATCTATCCGGTGGGCTATACAGTTGAACACCAAGCCGGGATCGGCTTCAGCAAGCATCCTGAGGTTGAGCAGCGATGATTCGCGCACCAGCAGCGGACTTGCACCGGCCTGCTTCTCAGCGGTTGCGTGAGCGACCTTTTGTGCAATTTCCTGGCGTTGTGTTGATATGGGTTGTGATCTCGGTGTATCTTCCATAGTTCCTGCCAGAAAAACGTTATACCCTGCCTCTCCTTCCCTACAGTGGGTCCCGTGGGCGTGCAGTTCCCCACCTTACCGGCTTCATCAGTGCTGAAACCATCGGTACTATGATCAGCTAAGACTGCCGAACGTCCGTCTCCGAGTCGTTCGCTGTTCGCTGTCCGGCCCGGATACCTTGCATCGCTCGTCTTGTTTCGTATCTCATCGCCGGGCGCAAGCTCTCCTTGACGATGCCGGGACTTTTCCGGTTCTCCGCCGGACGGTCGTCCCTTACCGATTTTTGTGCAAGGAGATCATTCGGCTCTCCCCAGTTCCCGAGCTACCCCTTTGAACACATGCCCTGGTCTAAGACCCCGGTGGTGACCTACACACTTGCCATGACGCATGCAGGTCTACTGCCTTCCGCTAAATCCAAAGCGTCGGCTTTCCCCTCATCTTTCTGAGAGTTATCCTTGCGGACCACAACTATACATTTTTCGGGGCTCAATACAGAGCCTGCACCCTTGCTCCATCCAGCTCCAGACGCCCGTTGCCGGGTTTACCTGTGGATTTCGCTACTGGCGCGGTGGCTAACCTTTCGCCAGGCAGGACTTTCGCTTATAACGATCACCTACTGGGTAACAATATCGAATTTCACCTCCTTATGGAGACTCCCAATGATTCGGGCTTCGCTGGGCGCGA
>CAYQNS010000424.1:0-1940 GCA_964418755.1 uncultured Desulfobacteraceae bacterium | reverse complement strand
CGGACAAGTGCGGGGGCAGAGATTGATCTCATTTTGAGGAAAGGACGGCGGACACTGGCCTTTGAATTGAAATCATCAACAGTTCCCAAAGTCTCGAAAGGCTTCTGGAATGCACTGGACGATATTTCACCGGACGAGGCTTACGTAGTTGCACCGGTCAACGCATCTTATCCAATTAAAGAGGGCGTAATGGTCAGCCCGCTTCAAGAAATAACAACCAGGTTCCAGGAAGAATAGTCACTCCGGGCAGGGGCGAAGAAGAAGGGCGGTGGTAAAAGCCCGGCGTGCAATGTCGTGGATCGGTGTCGGACAGCTCGGTTATTCCGGGGCTGATGTTGCGAGATATCTCGGTGTTACGACTTCTTGCGTGACGCGAGTGATGTCAACGGGGAATAAGCCGGATATAGGGGACATCAAATTAGAGTTGTGAACGTTCTGCACGAATGTTTTCGCTTAAAATATTGTCAGGGAGCTTACAATGAGCGATTTTTTTCAACAATTCAATCCCATTACACAGGCGTTTATTGCCACACTCTTTACCTGGGGTGTAACTGCTGCAGGGGCGGCACTTGTTTTTGTTACAAAAGCTGTAAACCGAAAGCTCATGGATTCAATGCTTGGCTTTGCTGCCGGCGTAATGATTGCTGCAAGCTTCTGGTCTCTTCTCGCACCAGGCATAGAGATAGCGGAACAGTTAGGACATACCCCATGGCTGACCGCCGTCATCGGTTTTATGGGTGGCGGAATTTTTATGAGACTGATTGACCAGTTTCTGCCACACCTTCATCCAGGCTTAAGTATTGATAAAAGTGAAGGGGTAAAAACTTCATGGCAACGAAGCACCCTTCTGGTACTCGCCATAACCCTCCATAATATACCCGAAGGGTTGGCTGTCGGCGTTGCTTTTGGAGCTGTAGCAGCGAATCTTCCCTCTGCCACAATTGGAGGCGCTATTGCTTTAGCACTCGGCATCGGGATTCAAAATTTTCCTGAAGGCGCTGCGGTATCAATGCCATTAAAAAGAGACGGTATGACCAATTGGAAAAGTTTTCTCATGGGGCAGGCTTCCGGTATAGTAGAACCAATTGCCGCGGTTATCGGAGCACTATTTATTCTGAAAATGCAAAATATTCTACCATACGCTCTCTGTTTTGCCGCCGGTGCCATGATTTTTGTCGTGGTGGAAGAACTAATCCCGGAATCTCAAAGAAATTATGCAAACATTGATTTGGTAACCATGACGACAATGATCGGTTTTTCGGTAATGATGATTCTCGATGTGGCTTTGGGATGATAGCGGCTTTATGGCCGATTATTCTGTTGGCCAGAAAAAACCGCTGATATTATGAGGATGGTTTGATCATATGATCGAGTTAATGGCTGTGACAAAAGTGTTTCAATCCGGGAGAGGACAAGTCAGGGCGTTGAGGGATATCTCCCTCTGGATTGAGGTCTCCAGGTTTGCGACCGTTATCGGAAAATCCGGGGCATTGATCTCCGCTATGCTGATCGACGCTGCGAAGCCTCTTGTACGACGGATGGCCGTTTATCTGCATTGCGTGGGCTTTTGGGGCTTTTGTGGGCTTTTGGGGACGCCCATAAAATTATAACTTCCTATTCTTTTATAAGTTTGAGTTGCCTGGCTTTGGCGATTTTCTCACCACGCTTTACCGAAATGCTTACAGATGGCTGCGAGACACCAAGTTTTTTGGATAATTCTGTGGTACTGAAACCCAGCTTTCTCACAGCCCAATAACACAATAAACTTCGCGCTTTGACTGTGACCTGATGCTTGCCGGCACTCCATACCTGATCAGGGGCAATTCCCAACTCAGATGACACGCGGATCGTTACTTTTTCCAAATCATACCCCTGAGCTTGAAGTCGGTAACGCGCTTCTAATCGTTCTTTCGCCTCATCTAATGCAGACAGAGCAAAAT
>CAYQNS010000423.1:0-1945 GCA_964418755.1 uncultured Desulfobacteraceae bacterium | reverse complement strand
AATTCCCTGATTCCGATGCGAGAGCCGAAGATCTTGACCACAGAAAGCGGCGTCAGCAGGGATATCAAAGCCCGGTTATGGCGGTAGTACCAGGGAAGATCAAGCCTGGGTTGAGGGCGCAGCGACAGCCGGAACGCCTCCCCGGTGACAAAAGAACTGATCTCACGTGGAGCGGCCTTTTTTTCAAAGGCGGTGGCAGATAACAACCCATTTGGCTTGAGCATATCGCAGCAGATTTCCGCCAGTCTCTTTGCATCATGATCGTCGAGATGTTCCAAAAGATCCCAGAGGTTGATTGCGTCAAAACTGCGTGGGGCATAGTCCAGGTGACGCCAGACATAATCTGGCTTCAGCCCTTTCCGGTGCGCCCGGTCCAGACGTGCGAAGATATCACATACATAAAGCCTCTTTACCCGCCGGGCAAAAAATTCGATATTTTCGTTACAAACCGGCCCCACATCAAGTACCAGAGAATCCCGACGTTTTTCAAAAGTGCCGGCGAGCAATTGAAGGATTTTACTGGTGTATTCAATGCAATTGGATTCAGGTGGCAATTTAATTGGAGCCCTGTCGATAATGGTGTCCAAGAATTACTTTCCCTTGCCGGCTTCAACCGGCGTAATGCTCGCCACCTGGCTTCGTTTAGACTCCGTTTCGGTCATTTGTTTAACCGCAGGCATCTTCTTTACATGGGGCTCCCGATCCAGTTCAATTTGGCCTTTGAAGTAGGCCCCATCTTCTATCGAAATGCTATTTGCTTTGATTTCACCATAAAAGTCGGCATCTTTGGTAATTTCAACTTTTCCCAGGGCTCTGACTTTCCCATGTAATAGCCCACTGATCGCCACATCGTGAGCACGTATTTCACCCTCAACCCGTCCTTTGGAACCCACCGCGAAATTATGTTTCTCCATATCGACAATACCTTTCATCGTCCCTTCAATGACCAGATTTCCGGTACCGCGAATACTGCCCTCAATGGTAATTTTTTCACCAATAATCGTTTTTTCTCCTTCAGATGAATGGATAGCGCCGTGTGAAAAACTGTCTCCAGCAGTGGTTTTAGAAACCGTTGCAGGTTCTGTCCTTGAATCATTCTCGACATTTTTTTTAAGGTCATTTTCAGTTTTTCTGTTTTGCTTAAACATGTCATCCCCCTTGATTAAAATATTCAACTTTATTCTTAAATTGAGCGATTAACTTAGGTTTATTGGCTGATTTTGAAGATAGCGATTCTTAGGCTCTGGAAATCATTAACTCAATAATGTGACCGGCCGCCCTCTTTTCAAGGGCGATGATTCTTTTTCTTTGAAATTATGCTTTCATATTCTTCGGGATAATGCTTTTCCATACATGAAGGGCAAATTGTGTGACTGAAGTCGATACCTGAATGTTTGTGGATATAGCTTTCTATTTTCTCATAATAACCTTGATCATTTCGTATATTTTTACAGAAAGAGCAGATTGGCAGTATTCCCTGTAAGGTTTTAATCTCATCAAGCGCTTTTTGAAGTGTATTGTTTTTATCTCGAAGCAAATTTTCAGCTTTAAGAACACGATTTATAGCATTAAAGGAAATAACTATTGATACCAAAATACCTAAAAGTGTCAAAACAAAGATTATCCGCTCAAGTTTTGAATGCTCTTTTTCGGCAAGTTCGATGAAACTGTCAGCCTTTTTTCTTGCATATGAGGTTAATTCCAGCATTTTGGCTTTAAGCTTTGCTACATGTTCAGCCCCTTTTGATTTTGTTATAAAAATAGCGTTCTGTTTGTTACCTGCTTCAAAAAGTTGAATAACTTCTTCTCGTATTGGCTTCCATTTTTCAAAAAGTTGTCTGGCTTGTTTTTCGAGGGCTTTTCCTTCCTCACCAAGAATATTGTTTCGAAGGGAGCATTACCAGTTTGTTAATGAATTCTGAATACACTAACGGGAAAAAAGTAA
>CAYQNS010000422.1:0-1945 GCA_964418755.1 uncultured Desulfobacteraceae bacterium | reverse complement strand
GATCTTCCTTGCTGGGGTAGTGATAATAGATACTGGCTTTGCGAATACCGCAGCCGTTGGCAATTTCGTTGATGCTGGTGGCGAAATATCCTTTTTTATAAAAAAGTCCGACGGCAATATCTTTGATATTATGTTTTGTTTTCAGCATTTAATCACTTACCGGCCTTTCCAGACAGGTTTGCGTTTTTCCTCAAAAGCCTGCAGGCCTTCATGCGCATCTTCGGTGACGCAAAGGGATGCAAACAGTTCTCCCAAGTAATCCAGGGACTGGTGGTAGGGAAGATCCATCATGCCGTAAATTCCCTGCTTGCCGATCTGTACGGCCAATGGGCTTTTAGAAGCCAGTTTACGGGCCAGTTCCATGGTGGCATTTTCCAGTTCCTCCGGCGGCACCACCTGGTTGACCAGCCCCAGACGCTTTGCCTCGGAAGCTGAGATGAAGTCGCCGCCTAAAACCATTTCCAGTGTTTTTTTTCGTCCCACCAGACGGGCAAGAGGCACGGCCGGCCCCAGGCAGATCAATCCGACATTGATGGCCGTTGTTCCAAACCGGGCATCTTCGGCGGCAACGGTCAGGTCGCAGGCAAATGAAAGGCCTGAACCGTTGGCAATGGCATACCCCTGTACAGATGCGATAACTACCTTTTTCATGCGGGCAATGGTGTGGTTATGAAGATCCATCACCTGTATCATTGCGCGATATTCGTTCAGGGTTTTATCCTTGAATTCATCCAGGGCAATACCGGCGGAAAAATGTTTGCCCGCACCGCGAATGACAATTACGCGAATGTCGTCATTTTGATCCATCTCCACAAGCGCGGCAGTCAGTTTTTCGGCAAAGGCCCGGGTAAAAGTGTTCAGGGCATCGGGTCGGTTAAGTGTGATGACGCCGATATGTCCCTTTTGATCGACCAGGATGGGGTCAGATGGCATTGTGATCTCCTTAATTGGGTTTATACCGGAAAATAATTGTTATTCCGGCAGTATTGTTTCAGAAGCTGTGCTGCCCGTACGCAGCAGTACCGGCGAATGGCTGGAGCATTATTCTTCCTGAAGTTCTTTGATATCCGCGTAATAATCCAGCGCTTCGGGATTGCTCAAGGCATCCTTGTTCAGTACGGGTTGCCCCTGAATGACTTTTTTTACGGCCAGTTCGACTTTTTTCATATTCAGTGTATAGGGTATTGCCGGGATGCTGATAATTTTGGCCGGGACATGTCGCGGTGACGCATTGGCCCGGATTGTCCGGCAGATCCGTAGTTTCAATTCTTCGGTTAATTCATGCCCGGATGCAAGTTTTACAAAGAGGATGACCCGCACATCGTTTTCCCACGGCTGTCCAATAACCACACTGTCCTCGATTTCGTCTATCTGTTCCATCTGCCGGTAGATTTCGGCCGTACCAATGCGCACTCCGCCGGGGTTTAAGGTTGCATCCGACCTGCCGTACATGGTGACACCGCCATGGTCAGTGATCTGAATGAAGTCGCCGTGACGCCAGATGTCGGGATAAACATCAAAATAGGCGGCATGATATTTGGCTCCTTCCTCATCATCCCAGAAATATACGGGCATTGAAGGGAAGGGAGCTGTGCAGACCAGCTCGCCCTGCCGGTTGAGGATCGGTTTGCCGTCATCATCAAAAGCTTCTACCTTCATGCCGAGGCCCCGGCACTGGAGTTCCCCCGCATACACCGGTCCCATGGGATTGCCCAGGGCAAAACAGCCGTTTAAGTCTGTTCCTCCGGCGATGGAAGCCAGTTGAAGATCTTTTTTGACTTCCCGGTAGATAAATTCAAAATTTTCGATAGACAGGGGAGAACCGGTGGATAGCAATGCCTTTAAGACCGACAGGTCATATTCTTTGCCCGGTTTTACGCCGGCATTCTGAAGGGCGGCAATATATCCGGCACTGGTACCGAAAATCGTGATTTTTTCTTTTTCA
>CAYQNS010000421.1:0-1954 GCA_964418755.1 uncultured Desulfobacteraceae bacterium | reverse complement strand
TGAACACCTCTATTTGCAGTAGTTTTAACTTGTTTTATAAGAGCCGCACCCATATGTTAAATCGGGATTTTCTTCGGCACATTTGCCAATTATAGCCCAGTGCTCAATTTGTCCAGTGATAGATCTTTTTTCGATTTTACTATAAATTTTGGCTTCTTTTACAAGATCTTCTGATACTCTTACTGCTGTTGCCATGATAACACCTCCAAGCTATTTGTTGTAATAATAATACATAACATAGCATAATGCAGCATTTTGTGTGTTTTGGTGAAGCTAATCGCGGTGCTCACCGGCCTTATTCCGTGTGTAGCACTGCAATTCACCGGCTCGTCCGGTGCATTCAACAGGTTGAACATTTTTCTAAAAAAGGGTTTGACCGCCAGTTTTTTGGGGTAGGATCAACCGGAAATCACCTCATTTTAGCGCCGCACCCTAAAAAGGCTATACTTTTTTTGTTTCATTTGTTAGAAACTATCCTCATTGTATCAAACATCAGACTCATTGTATCGAACATCTTTAAGACTTTAAAACTGCAGGTCGGTCAAGGTGTAATGTAGGCTTGTCGTCCTGCCCTTAAAAAAGGAGACGATTGATGAAACGAATGGCGACAGTGCTTATTCTATTGGTAATGTGTCTTAGTCTTACTGGCCTTCAAAAAGTTCGGGCGTATGACCTGCCATCTGTCAATTTAGGGTTCACCAGTTTTTTAGATGGTGGCCCGCCTGCAGGCCCTGGATTTTATTTTACTCAGTATTTTCAGTATTGGTCCTCTGACAATTTCAAAAACAGCAAAGGGAACGATATTCTGCCTTCTTTTGCTGATGAGGACCTTGAGGCCTGGATCAGCCTGTCCCAATTCATATACCAGTCTGACCAGAAAATATTATTCAACGGGAAATGGGGTATCGATGTCATCATTCCAGCGGTAAGTCTGGACTTAGACTATGGAACCCCCAATGCGGGTTTTCCTCAGGATAACGGATCTGGGGTCGGGGATATACTTGTCGGACCTTTTCTCCAGTGGGATCCGATAATGGGCAAAAATGGCCCGATTTTCATGCACAGAATAGAGTTTCAGATGATCTTCCCAACCGGGAAATACGATGAAGACAAGGAACTCAACCCCGGCAGCAATTTCTTTTCATTCAATCCGTATTGGACCGGCACATTGTTTATCACGCCACGGCTGACAGCCACCACCCGTATCCATTACCTGTGGAATGCTAAAAACGATGATCCCGGGCGGGCATACCGTGCTCGTGGAGCAAGTGATACCCAGGCCGGGCAAGCCATCCATGCCAATTTCGCCACGGCCTATACGGTTATTCCCAATCGATTAAGGTTAGGCATCAACGGCTATTACCTGAAACAGATCTCGAAAACTGAGATGGATGGAAAAAGTGTGGACGACTCCGAGGAACAAGTATTCGGTATCGGCCCGGGAATGGTGTATCACTTTTCAAAGGAGAACCACCTGTTTATCAATAGCTATTTTGAGTCCTCTGCCGAAAACAGGCCCGAAGGCCAGCGTATTAATATCAGATGGGTGCATCATTTCTAATCCTTCGGAAACTGGGATATCCGTCTCTTGAGGGAAGTGATTAAACAGATCTCATTGACAAGTCCCCCAAAAAAGCCCGGGTACAAAAATGAATTTTGCACCCGGGCAGCACCTGACCGTCAAAAACCACCTGGAAAAATTAACTGAACAAACAAAAGGTTGGGATGTCTTTTCGGGGTTTCTTTTTTGGTTAACGGGAGCATACTGTTACGTATTATTCCTGATTGTTTTACTTTAAGCCTGCGAATAGCATTGATATTGGAATCAGTAAAAGCGCGAGCCAGTTGATAAATGGTTTGACACCATTTCAATGATTTTAGGGGACGCCCATAATTTTAGGGGACGCCCATAAAATTATAACTTTCAAAATTGAGACTCCTGTGATATGAGGGT
>CAYQNS010000420.1:0-1955 GCA_964418755.1 uncultured Desulfobacteraceae bacterium | reverse complement strand
TTAACAAGCAGATAGGAAAAATACAAGACAGTATTAGCATGGGTCAATAGTAGACCCCTTATTTTCCCTGAAAATTTTTTCCATCCACATATTCAGCAGGTTTCCAGATGGCCGCTGCTATTTTGCCGCCGCTGGTTAACTTGTCGTTCCTGGCGGCTTCGCCGCCAGGAATCGCGGTGCCGACTACGTCGAGTTCCTTGCCCCGTCGCTACGCGCCGGAACAAGGAACTCGACCCGACTGCGCGCGCCGGGCGTGAACAGGCCTCCGGCCTGCTCCCACCCGACGTGCTCACGGGTCAGCACCGCGATTAGCCATACGAGTAGTAATAGTAAAGTCAAAATAAACCGGAGATTTAAATGATCATTAGAAAAGAAATGGTAGCAGATGTTGAAGCAATAACCGAAGTCACAATAGCTGCCTTCAAGACTCTCCCTATCAGCAACCACACGGAGCAGTTTATAATTAATGCATTACGTGCGGCAAATGCACTGACTATCTCGCTTGTGGCGGAAATTGATGGGCAAATTGTCGGACATATTGCTTTTTCGCCTATAACAATTTCTGATGGTTCAACAGGCTGGTACGGTCTCGGCCCAGTTTCAGTTTTGCCGGCGCATCAAAAGCAAGGCATAGGGAAGTCACTAATTAAAAATGGGTTGTCTTTGCTAAAAGAGTTGGGTGGTCAAGGTTGTGCTCTTGTGGGTGATCCGAAATACTATAAGCGGCTTGGTTTTCGGAATTATCCAGAATTAGTTCATGAGGGAGTTCCCCAAGAAGTTTTCCTTGCCTTGCCATTTAGCGAAAAAATTCCACAAGGCATTGTTGTGTTTCATGAAGGATTCTTGGCAAATGGCTAACCAAGGCGCTTCACCGGACGGCTTTTAGCCGCCGGTGAGCTTGGTCGTTCGGCATGGCACGGCGATATCCCCGCTATACCGAATTGTTCCGTATAATCGCAGTTCCAATGGAAGGAGGTAAGGCTATGGGTTTTTTCGACGATTTCTACAATTTCACAAACTACATTGGATTCACTAATGATTTATTACGGTGCCCGACCCTATATTTCATGGACTATAGGTACTTTGGGCGAATAACTACATACCATAAGAAATCTTATAACGTAGGTCGTCAAAAGCCGCGGAATAGAATGCTCAGGAGTTACAAAGGAGAAAACCGCGATTTCGGTACTGCTCAGAAGCCAGATGTTCGTCATTTCGAAAGCCACAAGGACCCATTCACCAGGAAGCCCATAACACACAAAAGTCGGGATGCTATAATACCGGCAGACCAGAAACATAAGGCCTTAGTCGAGTATTGGATAGCCAAGTTCCCCCATGCGAAAACGGAGGACACGGATCTGCAGGCAGAGCGGCTCCACCAAGTGGACAACCCAAAAACGGGTAAAAGCGAGTGGACTGTTTTGTGAAACTGGGCCGTTTGGGGGACAGCCCTTGGATTATTGGTTTGTAATTGATCATGCCCATGATACCGGAAAAAAACAACGGGGTCAGGTCTTCATTCTTGACAAAAAGCCTGAAGGGGGAATTGCAAAGATTGAGAAAAAAGAAAATGTGTCAAGAGTGACCCGGTTGTTTTGGCAAATTTGATAGAAAGACTATTCAAGATTTCACGGCTTCAATTAGGGAAATAATAAAAACCAAGGTAAATTAGCGCATAACAGGCGTTTTCAGCGGATCGCATAGGGCTCGCGCCCGCTGAAAAGCAACGTTAAACCGCAGAGGTTTTGTTTCCATGACCAAGTTGCCCGCATCACAAGAACGTGCGCAGTCCCTCGGGGAGGAAATCGCGAACAGCATTAGCCACGGTGTAGGCTTCTTGGCGGCAGTTGCTGCCTCCCCGGTTCTTGTATTCTGTGCCGTTCAGCGTGACAGCTCAGCGGGAATTGTAGGCGCGAGCATCTTCGCGTTCACGATGGTGCTTATGTACATCACAT
>CAYQNS010000419.1:0-1956 GCA_964418755.1 uncultured Desulfobacteraceae bacterium | reverse complement strand
ATTCTTCGGTCTGGATATCTTCGGGGCCGCTGCACCATGCACCGGAAGCACCGGAATGGGAACCGATAAAATAAGGCTCGGACGGCATGATCTCGGAAGGTCCCTCCTCAGGGAATACATCCTTTGAGGCCCAGAGAATCGCCTGACTGATGGTCATGTCGAGAAAATCCTCCCATGCCTCGGCTTCAAGCTTCTTCAGTTCCTTCTTTTTCGCTTTTTTATCAGGTGCCTTTTCGGCAATTTTGGCAATAGCTTTATCAGTATGGATAAGAATGGGGCCATCACCCTTGTGATACATTTCAACCATCATCAGATGGTTTCTGAGGCAGGTTGGAATCGGTTTGACCTCACCATAAGGCGGCCAGTTGTGAAGTTCGCCACCTTCGGCAAGACCTTCGGCCATGTAGTTATAACCGGTAGCTGAAGTTGCCGCCGCCTTGAACAGCAGAAACCATGCCCCAACCGGGCCATATGCATCCTTGAATCTTGCCGGAATGAAAACAACTTCCTGAGAGGTCATCTCTGCGCCGGCAGTAGTGGTCAGATAGGAACTGGACCCCGAGTTCCAGGGCGGATACCATGCCCTGCCCAAACCTTCACCGGTTGACCGCGGCCTGAAGACGTGAACGGCGCCGCCTGCACACACGAGGCATGATTTGAATTTAAACACGTATATTTCGGGATCTCTTACGCTGAACCCGATGGCGCCCGCCACCTTGTTTTTGTCGTTTTTGTCAAGCAGAAGGCGAAGTACAAATACACGTTCGATAACGTTGTCCATGCCGACAGCGTTCTTGCCGGCCTCAGCAACGATGGCCTTGTAGGATTCACCATTGATCATAAGCTGCCATCGGCCCTCATGAACATAATTTCCATCTCCATCTTTCCAGATGGGTAGTCCGAAGCCCTCAAACATGTGGACACTTCCGTTGACGTGCCTTGAAATATCCATGACCAGATCGTCCCTGCAAAGCCCCATAAGGTCCTGACGGACATAGCTGAGATAATCAATAGGGCTATTTTCACCCTGGTATTGGTTGATAGCGGAAAGGCCCATTCCCACGGCACCACTTCGCTCCATTGCCGCTTTATCCACCACGGTAATTTTCAGATTATTTTCTTTGGCCCAATGCCCACCTTCAACGGCTGCGCCTGTTCCGGCCATTCCCGCACCGATAACCAAAAAATCAGTAGTAACTTTGACAGTCTTGAATTCTTGCATAATACGTCACCTCCCTTAGTCTCCTAATGTCCAAAGTTTATCGGCTTTCAAGGATGTCGGTTCCGTAAACAGGAGCTGATCATCCAATTTCCCAAATCCGGCGCCAAAGCCGCCATCGGGTTTAGCCTCTCCTTCCGGTGTGGTTCGGATGGGGAATTTGAACCGCTTGATGGTGCCGCCTCTGAACTTGACTGTCCACATGATGTCTTCGGTTCCCCGCATTGGTACAACACTTGCTCCCAGCGGACAAAAATCAGCATAACCCCGCACCTCTATGGCTTGGGTTGGGCATATTTTCACACAATTATAACACTCCCAGCACATATCCGGCTCCATATTATAGGCTTTCATGCGCTCTTCATCCAGGACCATAAGATCATTGGGGCAGATATACATACATGCTGTCTTGTCCCCTCCCTTACAGCCGTCACACTTTTCATCAATTACGAAACTTGGCATTTAGCATACCTCCTATCTTGGGTTGTAAAAAGTTTCCGTTGCTTCAACTTCCTCAATTTTTAGTAAATGAATACAATAAAATTTTTTACACCTCCCTTCATGACTGTATTCATGACTGTATTTTTAAAATACCTCTTCAATCAATTTAGTTTGACCGTCTTTAAAAACAGCTTGCGTCCATTTTTTCCAACGGATTAAAAACGATGAGTACTTATGTGCATATTATGCCGATTTTAAAAAAAATTATACCCATTAAATCTAATACCATATTATAT
>CAYQNS010000418.1:0-1988 GCA_964418755.1 uncultured Desulfobacteraceae bacterium | reverse complement strand
GTATCCTATTCAAAAACCCTGGAAAAGGGTTTGGATAAAACCCGCTTACCCTCAAACATTCGAATGTTCAGCTTCCTGATGGCACTAAGCCGTATAGGGAAACGATTACACGAAAGTATTTTCGTCGCAGAAATGCAGTTAAAATATAGCATCACAGGTTTTATTTCAAGAATATAGTGCAAATTTAGATGGATTCGGGAACGTGCCCTATTCTACCTGTGGCAGCGAATTCTGAAGGATTAGATCGGCAAGCGGCGGCATACTGAATGTTTTAGAAATCCGATCGTATATGTATTTGTAAGCGTTGACACCCAGCTTCTTTGCGGTTTGAGTAACAGTCAAAAATGAGTCCTTAGCCTTTGTTCCGTTGTCTGATTTTGTTTGCAAACTGACATCTTGTCTGCGCTTTTCGACCCTTGCACCCAGTTCCGAAGCATTATTGTGCAACGGTAGCCAAGGGTATTTCAAAACCAGCAAAAGTTCTTCCTTTTTGTTTCTGGTTTTTTCTATCCGATCATCTAAGGCATCATAACCGGTTTTCGTGGAAAACAGGTTGTCGAATTCAGACGCTAACCTGGCTGATGTCTCGGGATTTGGATTCTCTTTGTATTTTAAAAGCTCCCCATAGTAGTCCCAGAAACGAGTCTTGAACTTTTCAAGTTCAGCAACATTAAAGGGGACAATCGGGTTTAATCGATTATAATGCCTTCCGTCATGAATCCAGCACAATGCTTGTTCCGCAGTAAGTTTTTTGAATTGTGGCGCATCATCGCTCAAAAGGATGTTAACAACTGGAATCTCTGTTTGGCGATGATAGGAGGCTATTGCAGCTGCTTCCATAATTCTTGTTCTGGTGTTTTTTCCCTTCTTCGCATCCGGAAAAATTATTTTCAACAGATCTTGCATTCCCGCTTCTGAAATTTCTTTCTCATCGGTCAAATCCCGAATCTGTTTGATGACCTTCTTGGAAATTTTCAAATCCGCAAGTAAACAGAAGGCCTTCAAGTCAAAGATATACGTCCTTTCTCTGCCACAAAGCAATATGTCAAGAATGGTTAAACGGTTTTTGTGGGGGACAGTAAAAAAGGCCGTATAGTACGGATTGCATAAAATTTGTGAATATTGATTTTTACCGTTGACCCTTACCGTGGTATCGTCAATCTGCTGGAATGGCGTAGTTTCCAGAGCAGCACCGAAAATATCCTCTTTCTCTTTGTTAAACCCGGACTCATCATTCGTGAGGATTCGAGAAATTGTTGATTGTGAAATGAATATTCCACAATTTTCAAGGAGTTCCAGTATCTTTGGCTCCGACATATTTCCCACATATTTAAGCGTGCTGACCAATGACCGCACTCCGGGACCAAATTCTCCTGTAACCCCGGCAGGTAATTGCCCCACATAGGTCTTATGCTCAATAGCTGAGTAGAAAACCTCCCTTTTGTATTCAACATTATCTGTCTTGATCAGAATCTCTTGAACAATGACACTTTCATGTCCCTTGAATACGGCATCTTGAGGTAGTTCGGAGTGATCAACTTCACATACCTCTGTTCGATCTATTTTAATTTTATGCTTTTTTGCTTTTGACTTTTTCTCCTTTTTCTTCTCCCTTGTCTTTCTTTCTTTTTCGGAAGATATGTTTCCGCCCGGCTTTTTATTGCCTCGAATCTTGGGCTTGCCCTGTTCTCCTTTTAACAAACTGATTTCGTCCCGAAGTTTCTGGTTCGTTGTCTTTAATTCTTCATTCTCTTGACTCAAACGTTCAATGAGTTGAAAAAGAATAGGCAGCACATCATCCAGTTTTCTATTATCAGCCTCACCGGGACGAATATCTATCTTGTGAAGGATTTCCTTTATTTTTGAAGGACTCATATTTTGATAATAACACCATTATTCTACCGCGTCTACCCCTATATCCATTTTTTTTATTTTTTTGCATAAATTCTATTAATCTGATTCAATACCCGGAAATTTGAATAGGATAC
>CAYQNS010000417.1:0-2027 GCA_964418755.1 uncultured Desulfobacteraceae bacterium | reverse complement strand
CAAATCCTCACATCGCTATTTTAGGGCACTTTAACCATAAGCGGGAACTGCTGATAGAATGATTCTTTTAATGCCGCCCTAAATTAGATTGAATTGGTGACGAGCATATCTATTGGCACCAGTGATAGATACTCAAGGCCAGGGTTTTCACGCTGGTCATATATTCATTAATGGGTATGAACTCATCAGGTTTATGTGCATGTATGATGGAGCCTGGTCCATAGATGATTGTTGGTATGTGGCCTAAGTTCACAAATAATTCCATATCTGCACCGTAGGTAGCCGCCGTTATCAATGGCCCATTGCCCCCCACAGTTTTGACGCAGTCACTTACGGTTTTGACAATCGGTTCATTTTTATTTGTGACCGCTGTATTTTTATGGCGCAGAAAGGCTGTCTTCACAGGATGGGTTTGAAACCACGGATCATGCCGGGTACCGTTTTCAACATAGTTTCGGATGTCATCCATTATATCGCCGACCGAACCCAAACCCGGGCTGAAATAGACACAACCTTTTAGAACGCATTGACTTGCCGTAGCCGTTGCATAGGTTCCGCCACATATTTCTCCGAGAACACATGATACGGGTTTGAGCTTTGCATATAGCGGATGCGGGGAGCGTTTATTATAATCCTCCTCTAATTCTAAGAGGGCTTGAATAACCGAAGGCAACTTTTCGATGGCGCTGACTCCCACCATCTCCTGACCTTGCCAGCGAGCGCCCGGTGAGCGCGGAATACCCTCAACAAGTAGTTGCCAGTAAACATCTCCCGGGTGGGCAATATAGATTTGATTTTCAGAAGGCTCCATCACAATGGCCGCGTCTGCTGTGATGCCTTTACATATCATAGACAGGGCCCCACAACCAGAGTGCTCTTCGTTCACCACACTTGAAAATATGACATCCCCCTTCAGGGAAACACCAGTTTCAATCAAACATTGAATGGCCGCTAAAGCCGCAACCAACCCTCCTTTCATATCACATGCCCCCCGCCCGTAAATTCTATTCTCAATTACTTCGGCGCCAAAGGGATCATAGGTCCAATCACCTATGGGTTCAATCGTCACATTATCGATATGGCCGTTTAACAGCAGAGACTTGCCGCCGCCCTGTCCTTTCAGTGTACCGACAACATTGGGTCGCTTTTTAAAATTTAACACATCTATTTTACCGCTCTTAATCAATTCGTCATAAGTGGGAAACCTATCATATGGTAAAATCAAATCGTGTTGCCAATGGGTCGGGTATTGGGCTGATTCCGGATACAATTGGAATATTTCCTCAATATCAGGCTCCCAAACATCCGCCTGCATTCCTAGCTCTTTCAAATATGCAGCTAAAAATTCTTGAGCCGCACCTTCCTCTCCAGTTAAGCTGGGAATTCTTATGATCGTTTGTAATAATTCAACGATTTCATTCTTTTTTTCTTCTACTTTATTCAGAATTTTTTCTTCCATCATGTTAATTCAGTCACACCTTTTTGTTTTAATCCAACTTGATTAGAATCTGTTTCAAAAACCTATATTCTTCGCTTGGGTTACCATTTTTATGATTCATCTATTTCTTTTCGTAAACGATTTCCCCTCCTATGATTGTTTTTTCCACCGTGATATTTTTGATCTCCCAAGGATCAACTTCAAGCGGGTTCTCAGATAATACAGCCATGTCTGCCAATTTTCCGACTTCGATTGACCCTTTTATTTCTTCTTCAAAGGAACCGTATGCCCCATTTATCGTATAAGAGCGCAAGGCTTGCATAGGACTCAATTTTTCTTGAGGGCCTATGTCCACACCGCTACGAGTCTTCCTGTTTACGGCACACCATATTCCCCACAGTGGATTGGAAGGCCATGCATGATCGTTGGGCGCCAGCAGACCGGGCAATCTGAATGGGCACAAGAGACGATACCCAAATCCATTGCCGTTTTTATCGGGACCATTTTACTGGCACGTTCTTGCCCTAAAAATTCATTAATCTGGTTATCCATAAAGCTAAAGTGATATTTTTTCGCCAGGTGTGACCGT
>CAYQNS010000416.1:0-2039 GCA_964418755.1 uncultured Desulfobacteraceae bacterium | reverse complement strand
CACAACCGTCGGTGAATCCCGGCTCAATGACTGGCTTGAAATTATTGTCGGAACAGTGGTAACAATAATGGCCGGTTATTTTATGGCGTATTGCCTTGTCCCGGAAATATCCGAGGCAACCCTGGCTTTCCACCCATACAGTCCCATCTATTTTTCGGCTGTCTTTATCCTGCTGACGGCGCTCTATGCTGCCTGGCGCCTGGAGCAGTTCTGGCGGGCCCTCGATACCGCGCGGCGCTGGGAATACAAAATTCTGGTTGTCGGCGATTACCTGGTTTGCGGGGCCATGGTCTGGGCAGCCTCGTACCGGCTCACATTTCTGACCATTGTCCCCGTCCACCTCCGGTTCCTTGCGACCCTTTTTCTCTCGGCATGGCTTCTGATGGGCTATGCAGTGGTCCGCCACCGGCTGCTGAACCGCAAGATATTTGTTTCCCGAAAGGTGATCTATTCCTTTGTTGTTCCGTCCCTTCTTGCCGCCTATCTTTTAGGTTTCGGGATGATTTCCCTGATCATGCGCACCTTTGGACTATCACTGCCCTTTGTCCTGAAGTGGTTTTTTCTGGCCCTGGGGCTTGTTGTTGCCGGGCTCTTTGCCTTTTCCGGAAGGCTGCGCAGCCGGGTCCACTTTTTTATCAGCACGCATTTTTATATCAACAAATACGAATACCGGGATGAATGGCTGGCCCTTTCACAGCACCTCCAGGAGGCTCTCACCGAAGCTGATGTGGTCAAGGCCCTGCACCAGGTACTGGTCGAGAGTCTCTATACCACTGAAATTTTTATCTGGATCAAGGACTCGGCCAAAGGATACCGGCTGGTGTCATCTCCTGAAAATCCCGGCAATAGAATGAATGAAAACACCATTGCCGCAAATGATCCTCTGGTGCGGTTTCTCGAGACCCATTCCCATTTTCATCATGCAGAGAAAAATCCGGACCCGGCATGGCGGAAAATAAAGAAAAACAAAGAAGCATTCATGACCGGCCTGAAGCTGACGCTTATTTCTCCCATATCCATCGGCAATCAACTTGCCGGGCTGATTGGCCTCGGACCGGAGTTTACCGGCGGTCAATACGGCTATGATGATTTTGACCTGCTCACCGTCCTGGGCAGTCAGACCGCCTCGGCCCTGTTGGCCGTGCGAAGGGCCGAGGAACTGGCCCATGCCCGGGAGCGGCAGGCCTGGAACCGTCTGTCGGCCTTTGTCCTCCACGACATCAAGAATGCGGCCACCATGCTTTCCATGTTGCAGGAAAACGCCCCGGAACATATCCATGAACCGGCGTTTCAGCAGGATATGCTGGAATTGGTGGAGGACGCTTTAAAAAGAATGGGCCGGGTGGAGCAGCGGCTGGGGACATTGAAAGATGAGATCGCGCCGGAGCGACGGGACCTTGAACTTGGCCGGTTTCTGCACGATTGCCGCCGCCGGCTGGAAAAAAAGCTTTCGCCAATGGAGATCACTATTGAATGCAAGCGTGAAATGCAGATAGACACCGATCCGGAGCTCCTTTTCTCCATCCTGGAGAATCTGCTGCTCAATGCCTTTGAGGCACAGGGAGAAGGGGCGATGGTGAAGATCAGGACCGCCAGGGATGATGACACCGATCAGGCCATTGTAGCGATTATCGACAACGGCCCGGGGATCGCTGAAGATCTGCTGCCCGATGTTCTGTTTGAACCGTTTATAACCAGTAAAGACGGGGGCAGCGGCATTGGTCTGTGGCAGGTAAAAAGAGTGGCGGCCAGCCTGGGGGGCAGTGTTGCAGCGGAGAATGTGGCCGAAGGTGGGGCGCGGTTTATGGTTAGGCTGCCACTATCCGGGGGCGTTGGATAATCTTACCGTTTGATTTTAGAATGAACCACGGAATACACGGACGACTCGGAAAAAAAACAAAAAATTCCCCCTCGTCATGCAGGGCGTGCGGCCTTCACATAACGCATATGGCTTTCCTGGAAACGCCTGTCCCGGGCATACAGAGAATGGCTCTTGACAATGTCTTGAAATGCGCATACCATATTGACTAAATTTAGGC
>CAYQNS010000415.1:0-2072 GCA_964418755.1 uncultured Desulfobacteraceae bacterium | reverse complement strand
AACTTGAATTTGAAGACGCAATTGCTTTTTTTTTAAATGTGACAAAGTAGAACTAAGTACCCGGGTTAAATACGACTCTCTACACCTTCGTACGCACCCGGCAGAATCCCCGCGCAACTGATAGCGCACATCCTCTTTTATTTTTCGAAACAAAATGACCTGTTTTTATACAAATAATTTGAGAAACTTATAATTTTATGGGCGTCCCCAAAGACTCTCAATGAAGTTTCGCTTTATAAAATCGAGGAACGATTTTATTTTGCCATACGTGACCTGGAAGGTAATGCCGTTTTGCTCTTGCCATCTGTCTATGTTTTTCTCTTAAAGGTGCGTTTTTGACCCTGAAAATAGCCATTTAAGGCCTTATTTGGCACAATTTTACAACCTTTTATCTATTATATCAAGATGTTCCTGTGGCCCGACCCCCATTCCAGTGTCGCACAGGTCGAAAAAGTTAAAGAAAAAAACAACTGTGTTTTTTTCTATCGGAGGGGTGTTTCTTTAATTGACAAACCCTTTAATAGGCGACCCGAGAATAGCGTATTCTCTGTGACACTTGCAGTGTCTTGATGCTGATAAGGATATACATACGCAGGACCCAAATGAGGCTTTGTTGAGATAGAAGAGCGTTACCGGCTTCAAGCTCAGGGGTATGATTTGGAAAAAGTAACGATCCGCGTGTCATCTGAGTTGGGAATTGCCCCTGATCAGGTATGGAGTGCCGGCAAGCATCAGGTCACAGTCAAAGCACGAAGTTTATTGTGTTATTGGGCAGTGAGAAAGCTGGGTTTCAGTACCACAGAATTATCCAAAAAACTTGGTGTCTCGCAGCCATCTGTAAGTATTTCGGTAAAGCGTGGTGAGAAAATCGCCAAAGCCAGGCAACTCAAACTTATAAAAGATCAGAAAGTTATAATTTTATGGGCGTTATATATTAAAATAACAAAAGGTTACACCTGGCAACATGGCATAATAAAAATTTATTTTCGCGTAGATAAAAAAATAACCTCCTGATAGCATAGAGTCGAATTTTCCACAATTCTAAACCTTTAGCTAAAAGGAGGTTAATCAGATGACTGAAGACGTTAGCAGGTATAAACATTTTTGTCAATTTCGATCGACGATTCGCAGCGCCACGGATACTTTGATTGTCGGGATTGATATCGCCAAGGACCGGCACCATGCCTTTTTCGGAACCCCCTTGGGAAAAACCCTGTGGCGCAGACTGATCTTTGACAACAATAAAGCAGGATACGACAAACTTATCACCCAGGTAAACAGTTTATGCGCGCAACACAGGCTCTCCAAGATCGTATTTGGCCTTGAGCCCACCGGCAATTATCATAAACCCCTTGCCAGTTGGTTGATTCAAAAAGAATTCATGGTGGTGTTAGTATCGGGCAAAGCGGTCAGCGACAACCGGGATCTGTTAAATGGCCGATGGGATAAAAATGACACCAAGGACAGCGCCAATGTAGCAGATCTCGTAGGACGGGGAAAATGCCAGTTTTACGATAATCCAGGACCTGAAATCATGGCTCTTCGAAACCTTCTTTCCTTGCGCAAAAGACTTAAAAGAGAAGAACACAGTATTCGAATGCGCATACGCAACAGCCTGCTATCCAAGTTCTTCCCAGAGATGGATTGTCACTGGGGCAGTGCACTGGAAGAAAATCTGGCGATCATTAAATGGTATCTGGATCCCAAAAAAATAGCCGCCACTGATTTTGATATATTTGTCCGCCATGTCACCAAAACCGATAGAGGGATACGTCAAACCCGCCGTCTGAAGGCTATTTATGATGCTGCTGGAATTTCTGTGGGAATGCCGGTTACCGCCTCGGATCTGTTTGAGGCAAATATGCTTGTGGAGAAGCTCGGGCAGATCAGAGCCGGAATCAGCGAAACCATGGAGCAAATTAAGAAAATCAGCAGCAGTATGCAGGAAGATAAGCCGCTGCAAAGCATACCGGGTTTTGGCCCCTATATTGCCGCACTGGTTCTATCTGTGATCGGCAATCCATTTCGTTTTAATAACCGCAAGCAGGTCATTCGCCTATCCGGTTTCGATT
>CAYQNS010000414.1:0-2074 GCA_964418755.1 uncultured Desulfobacteraceae bacterium | reverse complement strand
AGCAAGCTGACCTTTGACAGCTCCCAGGCGCGGCAGGCTGAAAGTATTCGCAAAATGCTGCTTGCCATGGCCAATGATATACGGGTGATTTTAATCAAACTGGCTGACCGGCTGCACAACATGCGCACCCTTCGGTACCATAAAAATGAGGACAAGAAAAAGCAGATATCCAAAGAAACCATTGATATTTATGCTCCCATAGCCGCCCGGCTGGGGATTTACTGGATCAAGAATGAGCTGGAAAATATTTCGTTCAAATATTTGCAGTATAATGACTATGCAAGGATTGAATCCCTTGTCGATACAAAAAAGGGAAAGCAGGAGGAGTATGTTGAGCAGGTAAAAACATTTCTCAAGGAAAAGATGGAAAAGGCCCATATCGATTGCCAGGTTCTGGGCCGCTACAAGAATTATTACAGTATTTACCAGAAAATGCAGGGCCAGGATCTGACATTTGAAGAAGTTTACGACATTATTGCTTTCCGAATCATTCTGGATACGGTTCCCCATTGTTATGAAGCTCTGGGGCTGGTACATGCCCTCTGGAAACCCATTGCAAAAAAATTCAAGGATTACATCGGGATTCCCAAGCCCAACATGTATCAAAGCCTGCATACTACCGTTATCGGTCCTTATGGCGAACGTATTGAAATACAAATCAGAACGTCTGAAATGGATCGGATAGCCAAATCCGGCATTGCGGCACACTGGAGCTACAAGGAAGGTCAGGATGCCGATGAAAAGACAGGCAACACCTTTGCCTGGCTCCGGAATCTGATTGAAAACCAGGCGGAAGTCAGGGACCCGGGCGAATTTCTGGAAAACGTACGCATTGATCTGTTTCCGGACGAAGTATATATATTTACCCCCCAGGGTGAGATTAAATCTTTACCCAGGGGAGCCACACCGGTTGATTTTGCATATCTGATTCATACCGAAGTCGGCAACCAGTGCACCGGGGCCAAGGTTAACGGCCGCATTGTTCCCCTCAAATACAACCTGCAAACCAGCGATATCGTAGAAATAATAACATCCAAAAACCATCACCCCAGCAAGGACTGGCTCAACTTTGTCAAAACTGTAAAGGCTCGTTCACGGATCCGGCAGTGGATCAAAAGCCAGGAAAAAAAACGCAGCATGAGCCTTGGCCGGGAGATGTGCGAAAAAACTTTTCGTAAAGAGGGCCTGAATTTTCATGCATTGCTTAAATCCGATACCATGATGGAAATAGCAGAACATTTCGGATTTAAAGCGATTGAGGATTTAATTGTCAGCGTGGGCTACGGCAAAATCACGGCACTCCAGCTTGTCAGAAAATTTGAACCAAAACCTGATGAAAAAGATGCCCATGAGTCGCTTCTGGACAAGATTATCGGCCGCGTGCGGAAGAAAAAAGCAACCTCGGGGGTCATGGTTAAAGGGGTAGACGATATTCTGGTGCGTTTCGGAAAATGCTGTAACCCGGTTCCCGGAGACCCCATTACAGGTTATATTACCCGCGGTTTTGGTGTCACCATACACCGGGCCAACTGTGCAAATGCACTGAAGATGAGTCCCGATAGACGCATAGACGTGCAATGGAACGAGGATTCCTCAGAAACCTTTCCGGTCAAGCTTCACATTTCTTCATTCGACAGGGTCGGCCTTCTTGCTGATATTGCCATGCACATCAGCAAGCAGGGCGCCAATATTTTGAGCCTGAATACAAAAACCCGGGATAACGGGACGGTCGACACCCTTATCATCATCGCTGTAGACAATACCGGCCACCTGAAGAAGGTGCTGTCAGCCCTAAAAAAAATAAAATTTATTCAGGAAGTAACAAGGATGGGTTAACCAAAGGTTTGTTCCGGTTTCCACGTCCATTGATGATGCGCATTGCTTTTGTATATCAGCCTGTTTTGGCATAAAATTGATCGTCAAGACCGAAACACCGGTATTATTCGGTTCCTTTTCCTGGTTTTACAATATATTACTGTAGTCCTACATTCAAGCCACAATCATAATTGATCCAGTGGACTTTTGACGCCCTGTGCTTCCTGACGCAGCACATGGGTGTAGATCATGGTCGTGG
>CAYQNS010000413.1:0-2082 GCA_964418755.1 uncultured Desulfobacteraceae bacterium | reverse complement strand
CTCTGGGGCCTAGTATCCTGCCTATCTTTCCGACAGTGCCCATAATGTCCGGAGTGGCTACGGCTTTATCAAAGCCGAACCATCCGTCTTTGATTTTTTCTACCAGATCATCGCTTCCCGCAAAATCCGCTCCCGCATCCAGGGCTTCCTTCTCCTTTTCCCCTTTTGCAAAGACAAGAACCTTCACTTCCTTGCCCAGTCCATTAGGCAGAACTACCGTTCCGCGGACCATTTGATCGGCATGCCGAGGGTCAACGCCAAGCCGTACAGCAACATCAACAGTTTCATCAAACTTGCTGAAGGATGCATTGATGGCTGCTCCAATCACATCGGAAAAATCATGCTTTGTATGGACATCTATTTTTTTACTTGATTCTATGTATTTCCTACCCCGCTTCGGCATTTTATCTCACTTACTCCTTTACTATTGAGCGACTTCTATTCCCATACTACGGGCTGTGCCTTCAATTATCTTGCAGGCCGCATCCAAGTCATATGCATTTAAGTCTACCATTTTCAGATTTGCAATTTCTTCCACTTGCTGCCTGGTGACCTTGCCGACCCGGTCCCGTTTGGGATCGCCGGCTCCTCTTGCGATTTTGGCGGCCTTTTTGAGCAATATGGCGGCCGGCGGTGTTTTGGTAATAAAAGTATATGATCTATCCTGATAAACAGTTATAATCGCCGGTATTATCATACCTTCATCATTGGCAGTCCGTGCGTTAAAAGCCTTGCAGAAATCCATTATGTTTACTCCGTGCTGCCCCAGGGCCGGCCCTATGGGAGGTGACGGATTGGCTTTTCCAGCCTCTACCTGAAGTTTAATCTGAGCAATAACCTTTTTTGCCATTTGTTTGTTTCCCCCGATATAAATTTGACAGGTGCGGGATATCTTACTCTTATCCCGTTTTCACTTTCTTTTCCCCATCATTGAATATACGTTTTAGTATCCATATCCGGAATCTGCCGCTTAATACGGGACATGTGCTTGACGTATCAGAGTTTTGTTACTTGAACAAATTCCAGTTCCACCGGTGTTGAACGCCCGAATATACTCACCAGTACCTTTATCTTGCCCTTTTCAGGATTGACATCTTCAACGGTACCGTTAAAATTTTTAAACGGGCCGGCAATGACCCGTATCTCGTCGCCGTATTCAAAAAAGTATTTGGGTTGCGGTTTGAGCTTGCCGGCTTCCATACGCTGCAGTATGTTTTCCGCCTCTTCATCGGAGATTGGTGCCGGCTTTTCACGTCCACCCAAAAATCCGCTGACTTTGGCGGTGTCATTTATAATATGCCAGGTTTCATCATCCAGTTCCATCCGGACAAGAATATAGCCCGGATAAAATTTACGGGATGAAGTTTTCCTTTTTCCCTTAACAAGCTCGACAATTTCTTCAGTAGGGACAACGACTCCACCGAATTTATCGGGATGTATCGAAGAGGCAATGCGATCTTCAAGGGCCGCTTTCACCTTACTTTCAAACCCCGAATAAACTTGGACAATATACCATTTAAGTGCCACTTCCGGTTCTCCCTATTTAGCCCAAAACAACCCGGATTAACCCCGACAACCCGACATCAACTACTCCGAGAAACAAGGATATAATCATAACAAGTACAATTACAACAACGGTAGATCCTATAGTTTGTTTGCGTGAAGGCCAGGTAACCTTTTTTAATTCGACCTTGACCTCGCGCAAAAATTGTGTTGCCTTGTCGATATAAGTATTCTTCTTTTTACCTGTCGCACCTTTAGCAGCTTTTATTGCTTTAACCGGCTGCCGCCTCTTTTTGCTTTCACCGGAATCCACCACCGCAGGCACTCCAGACCTTTGGCCTGTCACAGGCTTGTTGTCAGCCTCGGAGACAACCGCTTCGTCTCCTTTTTTTTTCCTGCTTGGAGTTTTTTTCCTTTGTAACCGTCCCATTTCACTCCTATAAAAAATTGAAACCCAAAATTAAAGTCATAGTTAAATAAATCGTTGCCTACAGACTGCATTCTTTGCGCTTCAATCTTGAAACAAATGGCAGGCCAGGAGGGATTCGAACCCCCAACACCCGGATTTGGAGTCCGATG
>CAYQNS010000412.1:0-2095 GCA_964418755.1 uncultured Desulfobacteraceae bacterium | reverse complement strand
CAGCGGCACGCAGGGCATATCGGACCTATGTTGAAAAAGGTATTGCTCAAGGCCGCCGACCGGAATTAGTTGGAGGCGGTCTGGTTCGAAGTGCCGGCGGTTGGTCAGCGGTCAAAGCGATGCGCCGGGTGCAGGACCATATGAAAAGCGATGAACGTATTTTAGGTGACGGTGATTTTGCTCTGTCTGCATTAGATGAGGCGAAAGAACGATTAGAAGAGCGTTACCGGCTTCAAGCTCAGGGGTATGATTTGGAAAAAATAACGATCCGCGTGTCATCTGAGTTGGGAATTACCCCTGATCAGGTATGGAGTGCCGGCAAGCATCAGGTCACAGTCAAAGCACGAAGTTTATTGTGTTATTGGGCAGTGAGAAAGCTGGGTTTCAGTACCACAGAATTATCCAAAAAACTTGGTGTCTCGCAGCCATCTGTAAGTATTTCGGTAAAGCGTGGTGAGAAGATCGCCAAAGCCAGGCAACTCAAACTTATGAAAGAATAGAAAGTTATATTTTTATGGGCGTCCCCAAAAGTCCTATGATGTGGTGGGGAAATATTGAAAAAGCGAACCATTACAGGGATAGTCTTGGGGGCTTTTTCTTCCTGGAAAATATGGAAAATTAAGGATTATATTGCCACATTTCTAAAAATGTCTTTCAAAAATAGGTATTGAGTGGTAATAGATTTTATGTTTTTTAATTTAAATATTAACCAAGTCCAAAACTTTTTTTGTAGCATTAAAATAACTTTACAACTTTGTTTCCGATATGGCTGAAATTAACAAATACTTAAGCAGGCTAACTAAAATATTTAGTAAAAATAACTGGTTTAGAATCTTTGATGATGCTGGTTTTGATGATATAATTACTAATTTTGTAGAAATGATTGGTGAATTATCAGATGAGGAAGCAGACTTAGTTCTAACTTTAACAGAAGACTATCTCTACGTTGATGCAAATACAATTCAACGATATTTTCATGATATATATATAGATATTAGCATCGAATTAATTGCAAGTTACGGGGAGATTTATCTTCTTCCCCTTAGAGCACCTGATGAAAGTCAAAATACAAAAAGTCAATCATCTGTTCATTACTCTGCTTATCACCGATTAAGGCAAATGTTTCGTCAAAATGGAATCACTGAAAATATAAATATTAAATCAAAAGATTCAATGACAACATTAGGCAATGATCTCATTGATAGAGGTGATTGTTTGATAATATTTGTTGACGATTTTATAGGAACAGGTCGCTCTGCACTTAAAGCTTTATCAGTATATGAGTCTAATTACAAAAAGAGCACAGATGAAGTAGCAGTAATGTGTGCTGTATGCCAAGCAGAAGGAAATGAAAAAGTTAAAAATGAAGGTTTTGATGTTTGGGCATATAACATTAGAAATAAAGGGGTAAGCGATTCAAAACGGGTCATTGACATCGGAAAAGCAATAGAAATAATGAAGGGTATTTCTGCTAGGATAATAAGAAACAGAGAATATTATCTTGGTTTTGGCTCAAGCGAGGCATTAGTAACCATGCCTTTTAGAACTCCTAATAATACTTTTCCAATATATTGGATGGACAATGCTTCGAGAATAGCTCCATTTTATAGGTAAAGCCAAATGAATTATAATTTAGCCTTAGTGTTACAAAGTATTGATAGTAAAGCTCCCATAGAGAAATTATTTCGATATGGAATTCAATATTCACAATATTTTTTACTTGTGAATGAAGCTTTAGAGCAAGGTTTTCTTGAATATGGAGCTTTAGAAAAAGAAGAAGATTTAATTGTAACTGATGCAGGGCGTATCGGTATTGCTTTAGCACAAAATAAATCCAAAGGCAAAGATAAATGGATAACCCCTTTGGACGATGAGAGGATCGAAACAATTGGGATTGATGAAATTTATGTTCCACGTATGACTACTATAAGGAATTTAAAAGTTTAGCTGCGGCCTCACTAGCCTTTGTGGCTTTATGTCACGGAATGGCGAGTCGCCATTTTAGGGAGAACTTGCTTTCAAGCCCAGGCGAAGCTTAACCAACTCTTGGGAAAGAGTTGGCGAAGCTTCGCCTAGCTTTCGCAAAAGCCTCCAG
>CAYQNS010000411.1:0-2109 GCA_964418755.1 uncultured Desulfobacteraceae bacterium | reverse complement strand
GTGGCTCAATTCTTAATGACCGTTTTTGGCTCACTTTAACATGACCATCGACAGCTGTCAACGGTCAAATATTTTAATAAATTTTGAGCTTCTTTTTTAACATTAATCGTTTGCATATCTATAACGAATAAAGAATTGATGTTTTGCGGAGCCAAAACATAATTCCCGTTGAACTAATCATCCGCGTAATTTTTTTATAAACCTTAACAGCCTGATTTCAAATATAAGTTCCAGAATAGGGTTGGTATCAGAAACTTTTTTGAGCTGAAAAATCCTCGTGAAGCCTGTAATACTTGCACGTTGATATCACAAAATTACCGGCGCCTTCGTTTGATTTCTTCATCGAGTCCGGCCTTTTATGAAGATATATGACATTTGTTCCATAGCGGCAGTTCCATATTCTATGGAACAACTTCCATACAAACCGATCCATCCATGCCTGAAAACGCCGGGTGGAGCCCAATCGCCGCATGAATTATAGCTCTCCGCCGCAAGCGGACGATGTATCGTATAAAAGATAGGCATCTTTCATGCCAAAAAATCGAAAGCAATGGGCAGGCACTAACCCCGGCTCCTTGTTGGGGTCGTAGAGAAAGGCTCAAGAAGGGAAGGTACAGTGTCGGAATGATATAGACTCAGCCAAATATCTGCGTATTGGCTGCATGGGATTTGAATATCGCATAGAGATCAGAGAAGCTTCTGTGGTAGTAGATTTTTCAGGACAGTTTAACGGGGGTGGCACACGTTTGAACAGATATCTCTTTTTCCAAGATGTTTTGATAGAAAAATCGAAGTCCGGTTAAAACATTGAGGCAACTGCTTGGTGCATTACCTTTTTCGTTTTTCAAATACAGCAGATAATCTTCAATTTGTTTGGGAACAGGGATTTAATTCCCCCCAATTTTCAAGAATCTTTCAGAACTACATTTTGGGCAAATAGCCATGAGACCTCCTATGGTGAGTTGAGATCCTATAACAACATAGCTATATTAAATTAACAATGCCAATTTGTGACATATGCACCTTTTTCCCCATCAGATGCGTTTAATCTAATCGGGGAAAGGAAGGTGATTATATTTGGCAAAGAAAGCTAAGACCCAGAAAATAGGTCGTGACGCTGGCACTGGCAGATTCATTCCAGTAAGTGAAGCTAATCGTCGCAAAAAGACCGCAGTTGTCGAAACCATCAAGAAAAAGAAATAACCTCTAACAAAAAAGCCCTGCCTATTTCATATTGGCGGGGCTTCCTTATTTATGGCATCAATAAAAATCTATTAATTTTTCTTGAGAGAAAGACCTGCCTGAGATTTCCTTACAGTGAAAGTGTCACCTTCACTGAGCTTGAATTTATCAACAAGGACTTTGGGAATTATTAAACTGCCCCCTCTTATTTACCTTGACTTCAATATCAACAATTTTTTTCGCTGGAACTTCTTTTTTGAAAGTTGCAACCTTACCAGCGTTCATCAATGCGTTTGCGTAAGCAACCTTTAACTAGATTGAAGTGTTGAATCCAAACTTTTCCATAACCTCTGCCTGAGATACCCCAGAATCAATAACCTTCAACAGTTTTTTTTCATCAACAACTTTTTTCTTAGCCACAATCCTTCTCCTTAATCTTAAAATTATGCAATCCACAAATAATCTATATGATAATCACCAATAGCATAAGTAATGACCTTATGGCAAACCTATAATGTATCATGGTGATTATGTGACAACCAGACAGAGCTATGTATATCCCTGCCGATCTCATCCTTCCCATGCAAGATGATTTCCTTTTGTATGTCTGCGCCAAGCAAATAATCAGAAAACCCCTTACCAGACCCTTTTAAAGGAATGTCTATAACATGTGAACTATTGCATAACTTGACAGGCAAAAACGATACCGATACCATCCTATTTGAACCCGAAGGAACGTGAACCACAAAATATGATATCGCCTTTGCAAACCTGTTGCGCTTAATGATCCGCAGCTCAGCTGATGATAAAGTCACAGCAATACCATTAGTTTCAGTCACCCTCAACCTCACAGCATCGCCTAAATCACGAGCTATAAACAAAAGTTGTGTTTAGGAATGTAGGTGGTGTATCCATCGGTTGACTGTT
>CAYQNS010000410.1:0-2116 GCA_964418755.1 uncultured Desulfobacteraceae bacterium | reverse complement strand
TCCCCTTCAAGGGAAAATATTTTACGGCCCAGTTTTTCCTGAACATATTTTTCGATAATTGCCATATTCTGCTTAAGTGTGTCTTCATTCACGCTGCGGCCGTAAAGCTTGACCTGAATTTCAGGGAATTTTGCGCGCAACCCCACCCTGATCTCGGGAAACATATCGTTTGTTTCTTCGATTCTTTCCCCGGTAGCCGATTCGGTCAACCCGAATGTGGATATGGTTTTTACCAGACAGGTCGCTTTATTGCCCTGTTTTTTTAAAATTCGAGGAGTCACCTGATCTTCAAGCATCCTGCGCATTTCAAATGGGACCCCCGGCAAAAAATAAAAATCACATTGCCCGATTTTAATTAAAAAACCGGGCGCCGTACCCACTGGATTCATAAGACATTTGGATCCCATGGGCAGCATAGCCTGTTTTTTATTGGAAGGGTTCATGGGAAAATTTCGACTTTTAAAAAAAGCGTCAATGGACTGCGTGGCCAAAGCACTGTATTCCACAGGTACATGGCCCGCCTGTGCCGCAGCCACCGCTGAAAGATCATCCAGGGTGGGTCCCAGACCGCCGGTTACCACGGCGATATCCGCGCGCTTGCCAATTTCCAGTAAAATTTGGGAAATGCTTTCTACAGAATCTCCCACACAACTGTGTCTGACAATTTCCAGACCAATTTCTTCAAGTTTCCGTGCGATATAAGCCGAATTGCTGTCAATTAAACTTCCGGAACGAATTTCATCACCGGTGGATAAAATCTCTGCTATCATATTAATATTTTCAGCTCCTTTTGGTTTTGTCACTTCATTTTGAATTTTTTAGGACGATACCACAAATAGTCCATTTGGTGCCGGGTTAAAACTTGCCGCCTGGAATTTTTCCATAAACCAAACAATGCCTTTATCAGAAAAACCGATCCAATAAAAGATTTATGGCATCAAAATAATTTATTGACTTGTTTTGCCGGGTATTTTATCTTATTTAAGATCTATTTAAAACAAGCCTTCGTTATCACGATATTGGATATCTAATTGTTCCATCAAGCAACCCGCCTAACTGAAAGGTTCGATCTGTGATCAGATTAGGTTCCATTCCACCGGACATGCATGAAATGTTCATAGATGATATTTTTCTTGCAAGGCTCAAGCTTCTTATCATTATGGTCAAGGCCTATCTCCATGGCTACCCTCTGGGCCGTTACAGACGCAACGCCATTACTTCAAATGCCCAAATAATTGAAAGTGAGGCGGTTGATCTGGGAGATCTGAACGCGCAGGCCCCATTCCATTTTACTACCGCAAAAGTGTCTGATTCGGAAAAAATTTTCTACAAAAATGCCAAACTGCTGTCTGAAACGGCACTTGACTTTGCATCCGAAAAAGAAATCGATATGTCAAAACGGGAAAAAATGAATTCCGTAATAGATGCCATTTGTGAATTGATTACATTTGACGGCAGGTTGGAAAACAAACAATTTCTTGAAGTGGCGTGAGGTGAGTCATAATACCTTATGTAAAAATTATCATTGTTGATGATGACAAAATCACCCGCGATTTTTTAGTCGATATTCTGGCCTACAGCGTAAATAGAAAAATTTTGACCTTTGAAACCGGTTTTGAGGCATGGTGTCATCTTCAAAAAGATGAAAGCGCCGACATCATTATTTTTGATGTAAATATCCCTGAAATTAATGGTTTTGAACTTTTAGGCAAAATAAAACAAAATTTTCCAAACAAAACATGCATCCTCATGTCTCCTGCCCCCGCCGATGAAGAAACCGCCAGATCCCTTGGAGCAGATGCTTTTTTAGCAAAACCCTTTAGTGTTAACGATCTTTTTAATATTGTTCAGACGTTTGTCGTTGAATCCAGTGACGGGTAATTTTTATATTAAAAAACAGCAGCACCCAACTAAAAAAGGGGTTATCCTGAAAAGGATAACCCCTTGATTTTATTGGAGGCGGCAACCAGATTCGAACTGGTGAATAACGGTTTTGCAGACCGTTGCCTTACCACTTGGCTATGCCGCCGAAGATGGAGCGGGAAACGGGATTTGAACCCGCGACTTCGACCTTGGCAAGGTCGCACTCTACCACTGAGTTATTCCCGCTCAGAAT
>CAYQNS010000409.1:0-2131 GCA_964418755.1 uncultured Desulfobacteraceae bacterium | reverse complement strand
TGGTCGACAAACAGCCACAATTTCATGAAGAACGGCGGATTTTAACACCCTTTTTAAGCCTCATCCAGCACTTTTCGGACGATTCTTGCCAGTTTCGCTAAGCTAAAAGGTTTGTACACGATCGCAGCGATCCCGATTTCCGCAGACAATTTTTCTGACATTTTTTGACTATACCCTGTGCAAAAAATGACAGGTATGTCGGGCCTGATTTTTATCAGCTCAGAAGCCAGCTTGTCACCGTTCATTTTCGGCATGGTCATGTCGGTAATGACCAAGTCAAACGTACTTGGCGCAGCGCGAAGAAATTCGAGCGCCTCAAGACTGTCGGTAATCGGTGTGGCTTCATAGCCAAATTTCTCAAGTATTATTTTGTTCAGTTTTACAATGGGCAATTCGTCGTCAATGAGAAGAATATGCTCTCTGCCCCCAGTCGGCACCTCCTGCGGCATGCTGGCCGGCGCACGCTCATGATTTTCAAGCACAGGTAAAAATACGGTGAATGTCGCTCCCCTTTGTGGTTGGGACATCGCCACTATCTGCCCTTTGTGTGTCTTTACAATCCCTTCAACCACTGCAAGCCCCATGCCGGTCCCCCTGCCCGGTTCTTTGGTCGAAAAATAGGGTTCAAAGATTCGTCCGATATTTCCAGGGGCAATGCCTTGGCCCGTGTCGCTGACACTGAGTTTGGCGTACTTTCCAGGCGGAAGGTTCAAGGCATTCTTTGCTTTACCGTCAAGGGCAATGGAGTCTATGCCAATGGTCAGCTTTCCACCTTCGTTTTCCATCGCATGTGCAGCGTTGGTGCACAAATTCAGGATGATCTGGTGAAGTTACGTTTCGTCTCCCATCACATATGGTCCACTGTCGAGCTTATATCTATCTCAATATTAGCAGGATTCGTTGACCTTAACAGGCTTATCGTTTCTTTGACCAATGCACCCATCCGCAATGGCTCTAATTTTTTTGGGGCCTTACGACTGAAAGTCAGAATCTGCTGGACCAGAAGTTTTGCTCTTTTGCCTCCTATCAGGACTTCTTCCAAATTATCTGCTAAATTGGTTCCTTTTTCCGCGTCCTCTATTGCCAGCTCGGCAAAACCGATAACCGCAGCCAAAATATTATTAAAATCATGCGCGATTCCGCCTGCAAGTGTACCGATGGCTTCGAGTTTCTGGGCTTGCCGAAGCTGATTTTCGAGATCCTTCTGTTCGGAGATATCGCTGACCGCTACCCTGATCTGCCTTAAATCATCTCCCTTGTTTTTTATGACCATGCATTCCATACGGGCATAAAACGCATGACCGTCTTTTTTAACAAGCCGCAGCTCACAGGACTGAGATGTCTCTGTTTCCAGAAGACCCTGTCGATGTTTATAAAATATATCCTGGTCTGCTCTTAGGATAAAGCGAGAAAACGGTTTCCCGATCAAGTCGCTGCGCTCTATCCTATCATGTCGGCACCGGTCAGATTGCCCCCCTCGATAATTCCCTTTTCACTCATTGTAAAATAACCGACCGGCGCAAAATCGTACAGGTGAGAATACTTGTTCCGCGAATTTTCCAGTTCACCCTGGATGCGCCGCAGTTCATCGGTTTGCATTTTCAACTCAAGCTCATGGACAAGCGTTGCCATCCTTTCGGGTGACATTTCGGAAAGTTCTTTGCTACATCTGATCGTTTCTTTCAGTTTTTTTTCAGCTCTTCGCCTAAGTTCAGAATCGTCCGGATTGGCAGTTGGCGATTTTTGATTTGTCATTGTTTTCTCCATGACACCTATGATTTAGATATGAAAACACGCTATCGTAATTGGTAAATTGAAAATCGGTTTGGTGGCAAATGTGCTACCCTCATGAATTGCACGCACAGTTTCTCCCCTTATTCTTGGCCAAGTATAGGGCATCGTCTGCCTTTTTTATCAACAAATCGACTTTTTCCCCGGACTCAATAGTGTGGGAAGCGGTACCAAAACTGGCCGTGATCCGAACCGTTCCTGAGTCGTCCGGCAGCATGATTTCCATATCTTCTATCTGTTGGCGCATTCTTTCGGCAACTGAACCGGCCTGTAAGCCGTCTGTATCCGCCAAACAAACCACAAACTCCTCGCCTCCGTATCTTCCCAGAAAATCATAGGG
>CAYQNS010000408.1:0-2134 GCA_964418755.1 uncultured Desulfobacteraceae bacterium | reverse complement strand
AAGAAAAAGACTGGAGCCAGATGGAAACAGCCATCCAGAAAGCAAGTCTTCTGGAGCCGTCCAACCTAACGTATTACAATTTGCTTGCCCAGGCCCTGATGAACCAGAAAAAATACACCCATGCTGAAGAAATATATACAAAAGCCATTGCCCATGCTCCCCTGGACAACCCCTGGGTTTACAACAATCGGGCCAGACTCAGATGGAAGCTCAAACAATACAAAAAGGCCGCTCAGGACTGGGAAAAAGCCTTTGCCATTAAACCGGACCAAAGTGATTTCCCTTACCGGATAGCCCTGGCATTAGAACAGCAAGGACAGTTTAAACAAGCCCTGACCTTTGCCCAAAAGGCCCTTGCCCTGGCCCCGGACAATAAAACCTATAAAGACCTTATTATAGGGGTCAGACCCCGTATAAAGTAAAGAATCCTGGCCCAAAGGACCAGGCTTTGGTTATCCCCAGAGGGGATTTGCTTTGTTGAAAGTTCATTGAATTATTGAAATTACAAATATCAAACTACAAATATCAAACAATTCCCAATGGCCCAAATTCGAAAATTCAAACAATGTCTCGTCCTGGAAGGTTTGGGTTATTGAATTTTGAAATTTGTGATTTATTTGTAATTTCGTGCTTGAATTTTGTGATTTTTAAACACAAAACTGCCAAGGCAGAGCCATCTATCTCTGACCTGGCCCAAAGGACCAGGTTTTTCAGGACAAAATAGAATGCCCCCCCTGCCCAGTTGAACCGGGTTCCCTTTCAAGGTGTTCAACCGGGGTGTCCACTGAACGTCTGACCGGAAACCAGGTCCAGAAAATGCAGGATAAACGCATCCTGGGAACAACATTAAGAACCCTGCTAATAGCAAAAAAACTCTAAGGGGGTCTGGCTTTTGTTATTGACGTTATCGAGGCGTCCTTAAATTAAACCAATCACTAACCCGATAGTGCAATAACGAAAGCCTGACCCCGGAATTTGACTGACCCCAGAACTTGATTCAATTCACCATTAAAAATATGAACATACCCTTCTACATAATATGCTTTCTTATTATCTTCACCCCTCTATTAAGAGGATCAGTCCACCCATGGGCAACAACAATAATCCAGATATCAATCATAACAGCAGCCATTATCTTTTTACTGAGAAAATCCCCAATCCCAAAAACCCCAATGACCAAACCCATAATAGCAATAACCGTCCTTTGCCTGATTTCCACACTATTCTCAGATCACAAACCCTTTGCCCTTGAAGGCATGCTAATGCTATTAACCTACATAACGGCCTTTTACATAACCATATCATCCATCCAGACCAGGAAACAGCAAAGAATCCTGATATACACAATAATCTCAACAGCCGTCCTGCTGTCCTTAATAGCCATACTAAAACGATTCGGCCAGAACCCCTTACCCTTCTGGACATACCCTGAATACGCCTCTTCAATAGCAGGCCCATATGTAAACCGAAACCATCTGGCAGGTTTCCTTGACATGGCAATCCCATTATCCATAATCCTTTTCATTACAAGACAAAGAACCCTTGAAGTAAAAATAGGGTTGATCATTCTTGTTTTATTCCTTTTGACAACTCAGGCATTTACACTATCCAGGGGCGGATGGACATCCACCATAGCGGCCATTCTCTTTATCGCAGCAATCCTGTTAGCCCAGAAAAATCATGTCCATAAAAAGGCTATCCTGACAATCACAACCATCACCGTCATTATTTCTCTTTTTATACTTTCAAGCCTGCCCGTTGTCCAGAGAATCACCACCCTGACCCAGCAGGACCCAATAGATACCCTGTCAAGTCGGATACGAATATGGAAAGGGGTTGTTAATCAGATAAAAGATAATCCCTTTATCGGAACAGGCCCGAACAGTTTTAACGTAGCATACTCAGCCTGGCAACTTCCAGGAAGCAATTATTTACCGCGCTATGCACACAACGATTACCTGCATTTTATTTTTGAAACAGGAATCCTGCTCATCCTGATACTGATATTCACCCTGTTCTCTTTTTTCAAATCCGGCTTTCAAAATCTTAAAACCCAGAGCCGCCAGAAAAATGGGTTCACCCTTGGCGCCATGGCAGGCATTCTTGCAATCCTGATCCACAGCTTTTCCGACTT
>CAYQNS010000407.1:0-2137 GCA_964418755.1 uncultured Desulfobacteraceae bacterium | reverse complement strand
CCGCACCTTGCCTGCTAACGCATCCGGTGTAAAAGGCTTTTCGATAAAATTAAGCCCCGATTTCAAAACACCGTGATGAACAATTGCGTCGTCCGTATATCCAGACATATAAATCACCTTCATTTGCGGGTAGAGCGGTTTCAACAGTTCTGCTGTTTCCCTGCCGCTCATCCCGGGCATCACCACATCAGTAAGCATTAAATCAATCGCCCCCTCGTGTTCCTCGCCTGTTCTCAAGGCATCTTCACCGTTATCAGCCGCCAGAGCCTTGTACCCCTTCTTCTGGAGAACCTTATGTGCAAGCTTTCGGAGACTGTCATCATCCTCCACGATCAAAACAGTCTCAGATCCACCAAAATCCGTCACAACTGTCCGTTCTTTTTTTGCCGGAGCCACACCCCCTTCCGCCCTGGGCAAACAAACCTCGAATATTGCACCTTGTCCCGGCTCGCTGTAAGCCCAAATGTAGCCGCTACTTTGCTTGATGATGCCATACACTGTGGACAGGCCCAATCCAGTGCCTTTGCCCGGCCCCTTGGTGGTGAAGAAAGGCTCAAATATGCGAGATCGCGTCTCCGGATCCAACCCTTTTCCGGTGTCGCTGACGATCAGGTTCACATAAGGACCCGGCACACTTGCTACACCGTGATCGCGGAAATAGTTCTCGCCCAGATAGACGTTGGCCGTCTCAACGGTAAGTTTTCCGCCTTGCGGCATGGCGTCCCTGGCGTTCACCGCCAGGTTCATGAGCACCTGTTCGATCTGTCCGGGATCGGCCATTACCTTGTCCAAATCCGGTTCCAGCCATGTTGTCAGCGCCACATCTTCTCCGATCGTGCGTCTGAGCATTTTTTCTATACCTTGTGTAACGGTGTTGAGATCCAGAACCATGGGCTGCAGAATCTGCTTGCGGCTAAACGCCAGAAGCTGGCGGGTCAGGGAGGCGGCACTTTTTCCCGCTTTAACAATCTCTTGCAGCTCTTCGTACAAAGACGCGTCTTTGTCGATTTTCATCAGACCCAGCTCGGCATTCCCTAATATACTCGTCAGCAAGTTGTTAAAATCATGCGCAACGCCACCGGCCAAGGTGCCGATGGCCTCCATCCGCTGGGCCTGGTAGAGCTGGGCTTCAAGATTTTTCTTATCGGTAAGTTCAATAAAGTTATGGAGCAAACACTTTTTACCATCAAACAGTACGAGGCTAGCAGTTTTCAAAATAGGAACTTTTTCACCGTTTGCCTTAATTAGTGTACGCTCTGAATTATCCATCTTTTCGCCACAATCAAGAATCGGACACTTTCCCTTTTCCTCAGGGCAGATATAGCCATGGCATACCTGACCGATAATCTGTTCTTTGGGCGCGCCTATTATTTCGATTGCAGTAGGATTGGCATAAACAATTGTGCGTTTTTCCACATCGATCACCATCACTCCTGATCGTATGGAATCCACTATGGCCCTTAAACGCGCTTCGTTTTCCCGAAGTGCCTTCTCTGCCTGCCGGCGCTCTTCTATTTCATTTTTTAACTGCACGTTTGCTGTCAGCAGCTCAGCGGTTTGCTCTTGAACCATATATTTTAACCGGTCTTTTTGCTTGCGCAAGAGATCTTCCGCTTTTTTGATTCGCAGCGCTGTATTAACCTGTGCAATCAGTACATATTCGTCAATTGGTTTGGCCAGATAAGCATCAGCGCCGGTCTCAAGCCCTTTTACAAGATCTTCCGAGCCTTTCTTTATCGCTGATATCATAATAACCGGAATCTGTTTAGTACCTTCAGCTTCTTTCAGTTTTTTACAAACCGCATACCCATCCATTCCCGGCATTATGATATCAAGCAGAATCGTGTCAGGTTGGTAAGCCGTTGCCTTTTCAATACCTTCACGTCCCGATTGAGCCGTTATCACCCGGCATCCCGGAAGAAGACCCTTTAAAATAGCGGACATGGTAATTAAATTATCTTGTTTGTCATCAATGACCAATATTTTTGACATAATTGCCTCTCTGGCTATTGTTTCCATTTCAATGCCATTAACTTAATACAAACGATGTCTGTTCTTTTATCATGAAGCTACAAACCAGGACTTGAAGGGTAAGATCGGATAATGCATTGATTTTTCTTCGTGTCCTTCATGGCCT
>CAYQNS010000406.1:0-2147 GCA_964418755.1 uncultured Desulfobacteraceae bacterium | reverse complement strand
TTGAAATGGTGCTGAAAAATCATCTGGAAAACAGGGATAAGTATGCATACAAAACTCATTCAGGGGAAAGAAGGGTTAAACCGATAACAATTTTTATCTGCCCGACTCAAATAAATGCTCAAAAAAGAAGTGAGGAGTTCATAGCGTTTCTCACCCGATATAAGAAAGAGCATCATGGCATGCAGGGAACTGATTCAGAGGTCATGGATGAGCTGCGGAAAAAAGTGATTTGCGTTATCAGCAGGGCTTCCAAGTCGGAATACAAGCAGGAGCTTGATAATATTGAGGAAATAGACCCGAAAAAGATCGGCGGGAGCGTGGAGTTCATTTTTGCGGTCAATAAGCTTTCAGAAGGCTGGGACGTGGATAATGTCTTTCAGATAGTGCCAATGGAAGAAAAGGTTTTTAACTCCAAGCTTCTTATATCACAGGTTCTCGGCAGGGGGATGCGCATACCCCGAAAAGTTCCCAATGCGCATATTCAGCAAAACTATCCTGTCCTCACCGTTACAAATCACGATAAATTTGCCGATCATATCAGGGAACTGGTTGACTCGGTTACTGAAAGCGACATGTACCTTACCTCTTTGCCTCTGACTGACCGGGATCAGGGGAGAGGCACATATAATTTCACCCTGTTTAACCTCAATTATATCCCTAACATACGTTTTGAAGAGATTGATCGTGTAGATCAGGGGCCTCCGGGTAAACTTATATTAACGCCGTTTGAGGAACACCTCGGTGTTAAAGTCATCAGAACAAAAGACGAAAAGCGGTATGAGCTGGCAAGAAATTTTTATACAATCGATCAGATTGTTTACGATATTTTTAACCGGTTTAAATATAGAACGTTTGAGGCGTTGCATTTTGATTTTGGCAGCGTGATTGTAGATGGCCGTTATCCTGAAGAGGATGAAATCGTTCAGGTTATTCTCGATGCCATGAAAGAAGCCGGGATCAAGGGAAATAAACTTTCGGAAGAGAACAGAAAACAGATCGATAATTATTTTAATCAGTTTTTGCCCCGGGGCAAAAAAAAGCGGGTTTTCGAAAATATTTCAGGGGATTTAATTCCCATCGATACCGCCGAGAAAATGGACAAAACCGGTATCCGGGTGAGCGAGCTTGAAAGGGACAGAACAGCGTTCCTGAGCGAGGATTATGAAACTGAGGTGGGAGAAATAAACAAATTTGTACTGGATTATATTGTCGAATTGAGAGGCCGCCCAAAAGATAAACAACAGCTTGCCCTTTTTAAGCCTGAAGATTTTGTCTCGCGCAAGGGTGAAATCATACGGACATTTGTAACGGGCGATACAAAATCGCCCTATGTCGTGAATACGTCAAAATTGAAAAATTCACAAAATATAGTTCTGGTTTCCCATTCGCCGGAAAAAGAGTTTGTTTTTCAACTGATAGATAATTCTGATTATATTGATTCCTGGATAAAATCGCCTGACAAGAATTTCTATTCCATCAATTATGAATACTGGAAGGGCGGCAAGGACAGGGTCGGGCGGAGTTTTAACCCTGATTTTTTCATAAAGATTGATCTGGACAATTACATCTCGCGGCTTGAGAGTGACGGAAAACAGGCTTATCTTGAAAAACTGAAAAAACTTCAGGATGACGGCATAGAAACCCTGATCAAGGTCGTGGAAATCAAATCTGATGAAAATCAGGATGAAGCAACTCCGGCAAAAGCGGAGTATGCAAAGGCTCATTTTGAATGGGTGAACAGTAAATTGAGCGAATTGAACCCGGCAGACCTTGAAAACAGATATCAACCGGATACAAAGCAGTATTACACTTTTGATTTGCTCACTCCAAATCAATTCCCGGCTTGGATTGCTGATTTTAAAAAAGGAAGACTGGGATAATAACAGACTTGAATAATCAGAAAAATAAAAAAAGTGTTTTCATAAATGAATACAGTAATTTTTATAAATTCAACTGGTTATATTTTGTTTAATGGTTAAAAAAATGTAAACAAGCTTTTTCATATTTTATAAAAAAGATGGATATTCTCATAATAAATCCGGCTTCACCGCTGAAGAAATCGACTTCATAATCAACTCCGACATTAAATACCGGATAGGCAAGGAGTTGGAGCAAAAAAGGAGGTAAGCATGTTTGACAGCCAGGAA
>CAYQNS010000405.1:0-2147 GCA_964418755.1 uncultured Desulfobacteraceae bacterium | reverse complement strand
ACCTGCCGGAATTGTTCAAGGATGAAGATGAACTGATTGCCTTGTGGAGCAAGCCTGATACCCGCAGGAAACTGCTGGAAGGACTGGCGGAGAAAGGTTATGGCCGGGAGCAGCTATTCGATGTCAGGCAGTTGATTAATGCGGAAAAGAGCGACCTCTTTGACGTGCTGGCATATATTGCTTTTGCGTTTGCACCGGTCACCCGCGAAGAGCGTGTCAGCAGCCGCAAAAAGCGGATATTTGAGCACTACACCGACAAGCAGCAACAGTTTTTATCCTTTGTACTGGGCCACTACGTCACACAAGGGGTCGGTGAACTGGATCAAGGGAAGCTGCCCGGCATGCTGACCCTCAAGTATCACTCCGTGGCGGATGCGGTGGCAGAACTGGGAAGTGTCGCCGAGATCCGGGATGCGTTCATTGGCTTTCAGGAGCACCTGTATGTGCCTCTGGCGGATGCATGATTAAAGAGGGGGTCTGCTCTTGACTCTTTCTTAATTGTTCTTCCAATTTTTTGATACGTTTCTCGATGAATTCTAAGAGGTGGGGTTTTGTTGTTTATTGGCAGGATGATCAGTGGACAATAAATAAGGGGCCGGCGGTGATATTGGCAAGGTATGCCACGTTCTTTGAGGGCTGGTTTTCGTGTGATACTCTCAATGTATCTGCATTGAAACACGAAGTCGTATATTTTTATTAACCACTTAATTTAATTTCTACTGGAGAACTAAATGAAATTGAAAACTTTTTTGATTATCGCATTAATAATCATTATGTTTTTTGCCTCAATTATTATAATCGGGAATATTACTAATTATTTTGATAGAAGCTCAAAAGTACGTGAAGGGCAGGAGAAGGCAAAAATTGAAGCACAGATGCAGATGATTAAAAATAGAATTGCAAAAAAGAAACAGGAGAAGGCAAAAATTGAAGCACAGATGATTAAAAATAGAATTGCAAAAGAAAAAATCGAAGAAGAAAAAAAGAAAGTTAATTTTGAGGCTTCAATTGAGAATCACTATAATAAATTAACGGCAGTTTTCAATTCTAAAAACTACGATGAGGCCACCGAATTATTAGATCCTTTCATAAAGTATAATCTATTAGATTACAAAGATATAGGTATCATTAGAAGAAAAGTAACTATTGGTAGCCTTGAGAAGAAAGTAAAAACGATTCCTGCGTCAAAAACTTTCGAAAATTTAATAATTTATAAAAAGCTTTCTGAGCTTGATCCTTCCAGCAGTTTGTATAAAAAAAATTTGCTTATTATGATGCTGTATATCTAAAGGCAAAAAAAAAGGAGGAACGCGAGCGGAGGAAGGCCAACTATGATTTAGAATTGAAGTGTACACAGAGTGAAATGTGGAGATTTGTAGTGAACAATGCATACCGATTAGCAGATGAATATGCCGTTTCAAGGAATCCGAGATCTACATTTATATCCATGAAGAAAATTTATAGATTTGTGAAGCAATTTGGAGGTGAATATAAAGGAAAGTACCTGCTGCTAATTACAAATAAACACGGTGGTAATACAAGTTTCGCGGTGTTGCTCCCGTTGTTTGATGTCAACAAACCGTCAGATGATTTGGATGACAATAAGCCTTTATGGAAGGTTGTGAGCGCCAAGTTAAATGGACGGCCATACTAATTTTTTATCATCTATTCTCGATACCTTTTGCGCTAACAAGGGCATACAGTGGAGCGCAAAAAGCAAGGCGCCCACTGATGCCCAGTGTTGCAAATAGCCAATCCTAATCACATAAACACTCCGCTTGCAGATACCTGCTATGTATCGGTGCTTGGATGATAGTTGATTTTCTGGTAGAATGTCCCCCGGTAGTTCAAGATAACTGCCCCCAACAAAAAAGGATTTTAATGTTTGAACAAACCTTCAAGAATATAGATGACGTCCTCTGGAAAGACAGTGATATGCAAACGGTCACGGTGTCACCCATATATCAAGTCCTCAGGTAAAAATCAGGTGTAAAGGAGAAACAGATGAATAACAATGGTGCCTTAGCGGGCATAAAAATTCTGGACCTGTCCCGTCTGCTGCCCGGCCCCTACTGCTCCATGGTCCTGGCCGATCACGGCGCAGAGGTCATTTCCGTGGAAGACCGGCGGTTTCTGGCCGATGGCCT
>CAYQNS010000404.1:0-2177 GCA_964418755.1 uncultured Desulfobacteraceae bacterium | reverse complement strand
GATGCGATCGACGCTGCATGATTTCCGTAACCATCCGCTGGGTAAAAGGGCCTGTGACTTGGGGTCAAAGCTTGAATAGTGAATAATGGTTGACAAAGATCACCTGCCTTGATAATCAGGATTTCATGAGCAGACCTTGGCGGATTGAATATGCAGGCGCTTTATACCACCTGCTGTCGCGCGGCAACCAGCGCAGTGATATTTTTGTGGACGGGAAGGATCGCAGCAGTTTTTTAGATGCCGTCGGCGAGATGTCAAAGCGGTTTGAAATCGACATATTTGCTTATGTGCTGATGGATACTCATTATCACATTCTTGCAAGAACCCGGCAAGCCAATTTAAAAAAGGCCATGCAGTGGTTCGGCACCACTTATACCCAGCGGTTCAATCGGCGTCATTTCCAAAGCGGCCATTTGTTTCAGGGGCGCTATAAAAGCATTATCGTCCAGAATGATGCCTACCTGCTGCAGCTTTCTTACTATATCCATCGCAACCCACTGAGAGCCGGCATGGTTAAACGGTTGGCCGATTACCGCTGGAGCAGTTACAAGGTGTATGCCTATGGCCGCAAAACCCCAAAGTGGTTGTCCACCGATCTGATATTATCTCAATTTACCGGCGATCCGGATCACCAGCGGTGTTATCGTGAGAAGGTCCAACAGTATGCGTCTGAAGAAAAACATCTTTTCGAGGATTTGCGGCATGGTTTAGTCTTGGGATCAAAACAATTTGTTGAAAAAATAAGAAGAAAGCATTTACCTGCAAAAACAGAGTCGTCGATCCCCCAGCAGAAGCAGGTGGCCAAGCCCTTTGAGCCTGAAGCTTATTTGCGCAGGGCCGAACGGATTTTTGAATGTGACGTTAAACACTTTGTGAACGCCAAAAGGCTCTCCGGAGCCGAAAAAGAGATCCGGGATATGCTGCTCTATGGTATCTGGAAAACCGGTCAATTGAACAATGAACAAATCGGGAATCTATTCGGGATCAGTTATTCAGGGGTCAGTCACGCCGTCAAATCAATCAAACTCAAACTATCCAAAAGCCGACAATTAAAGACTAAATTTGACCGGCTTAATTCACTATTCAAGCTTTGACCCTAATGCCCTGTTTCTGCGCATTAATGGTGTTAACGTCTTTAGTTTTCCTGATTTTTTCTTTACTTTCCTTGCAAATATGAATATAGAGTTCAAATATGCAAGGAATAATCCAAAGAGAACTCTCCGATACGATCAAGATACGGTTGCAAAATAATCCTGTCGTGGCCATCCTGGGGCCACGACAGTGCGGCAAAACAACATTGGCCGATCAAATTGTCAAAAAAATTGTTCCATCTGTCTATCTGGATCTTGAGAATCCATCGGAGCTGGCAAAACTCGACGATGCTCTTGCTTTTTTCAACGTGCACAATGATGATTTGATATGTCTCGACGAAATTCAGCGAGTACCTGAACTTTTTGCAACGCTTCGCAGTGTCATAGATACCCGTGGGAGAAACGGCCAGTTCTTAATTCTGGGTTCTGCCGGGCGCGATTTAATTCGGCAAAGTTCGGAATCCCTTGCCGGACGAATTTCCTATCTTGACCTGACGCCCTTTCTTCTTTCAGAAGTTGAAGCCGCAAATAAAGACGACACCAGACGACTCTGGCTCAGGGGTGGATTTCCCAGAAGTTATCTTGCGGGGGATATCGATGCCAGTTTTCAATGGCGGCAGGACTTTATTCGTACCTTTCTTGAGCGGGATATCGGGATGTTGGGATTTCATATGTCGCCGGCTCGACTGGGTCGTTTCTGGAAAATGTGCGCCCACATTCACGGTGCCCTGTTAAACGCATCAAAGCTTGCAGATTCCCTGGGTGTAAGCTCTCATACCGTTCGCTCGTACATGAACCTTCTGGAGCATACGTTCATGGTGCGGGTGCTCTTACCGGATGCTTCGAATTTAAAAAAGCGCCTGGTCAAATCACCCAAAATCTATATCCGTGATAGCGGCATTCTACACGCGCTCCTTGATATCCATACACATGATGATCTACTTTCCCACCCGGTCATAGGGGCATCTTTTGAAGGATTCGCCATGGAAAACATTGTTGCATCCGCAAAAGATTACACGGCATCTTTTTATCGGACAAGTGCGGGGGCAGAGATTGATCTCATTTTGAGGAAAGGACGGCGGACAC
>CAYQNS010000403.1:0-2199 GCA_964418755.1 uncultured Desulfobacteraceae bacterium | reverse complement strand
CAACAAGATATACATATCCGCAGCTCAAGGGAGACGCCCTGAAATACGCAAATAGCGTCTTCAATATCAAATGGACCAGCAAATCAATAATTACTTCTACTTTGTCACATTAGTATAAGTGTTATTTAAAGCACTAATAACACTTGCAAATTTAACAACTTTGTACTACATATTTTTGCATGAATAGAAGAAGAAAAAGGGCTGCAAAACCGAAGATAAACAGCCCGCCATAACAATCAAACAGACAAGGGAGATATTACTTATGAAAACAGCCCCTTCGGGGGCATGGGCTCTCATTTTATAGAATTTCACCGTAGATATTCCCCATTATTTCAGTTGCGTACACGCGATGTCAGCCGTGTCTCGGAACAGTATTTCAAAGGCTTGATTCAGGCGTATAAAAAAAACATGGAACGTATGACTGAAGCTATTCCAGGTTCTGACGATCAAGTCTTTCAACACTTTTTGACCAATTCGCCATGGGATGATCAAGGGGTTGTTGATCAAGTCGCCAATGATGCCAATGGTCTCATTGGTGGTAAAAAAAATAGCTGTTTGCTTATCGACGAAACCGGTATACCCAAGAAAGGAGATAAGTCGTCGGTGTCTCCCGGCAATGGTGTGGGCAAATTGGCAAAGTCGACAACTGCCAGACTGGTGTTTTTACCGTTTTGGGAATAGGGGGGCGGGAATAGTGGGACGGGGTTGAAATTACGATGCGCCGGGCGCCTTGCATCACATCATCTGTAGAGGCATTGAACGGCGCAATATTTTCAGAGACAATACGGATCGAAACCGGCTTATAGAAAGGCTGGGTTCTGTTTTACAAAAGAGCGCCACCCCCCGCTATGCCTGGGCTTTGGTCCCCAATCATTCACCTGCTTTTAAAAACCGGCAAGGAACCGATTGCAAGCATCATGCGACGGATGCTCACCGGAGATGCCGTGACCTTTAACAAATACCTCTTTAAGACTCTCTGCTTTAATGGGTTTTAATAGTTCCTGCATGTCATTTCCTGAAACGATATCTTTTGGCTGGTGGTATTACCAGTTTTCAATTTAAAAAAATATTAGCCGACAGGCAGGCGGTTGTCAAATTTTATATATTGACTTTTGGCGCGATAACCCACACATCTGATTTACATCCATTTACCTGTTCATCAGGCATTGTAGAAAAGGAGCGAGTATGAAATATGTGGGAGCCCATGTCAGTGCAAGCGGCGGTGTGGAAAACGCACCGCTGAACGCATCGAGGATCAAGGCCGGAGCCTTTGCATTGTTTACAAAGAACCAGCGTCGCTGGGAATCAAAGCCGCTGACACCTGACACCATTGAACAATTCAAGAAAAACTGCACTGCAGCGGGATATACGGCAGACCATATCCTGCCCCATGACAGCTATCTGATCAACCTGGGGCATCCAGAGGCCGAGGGACTTGCCAAATCCAGGGCCGCCTTTCTCGATGAAATGCATCGCTGTGAGCAATTGGGCCTTACATATCTTAACTTTCATCCCGGTAGCCATCTGGGCAAAATCGATGAAAAAGAGTGCCTGGCCAGGATTGCCGAATCCATCAATATGGCGCTTGCCGAAATCAGGGGCGTGTGCGCCGTTATCGAGAATACCGCGGGCCAGGGGAGTAATATGGGGTTTGCCTTTGAACACCTGGCCGCCATAATTGCCATGGTGGCGGATAAAGACAGGGTCGGCATTTGTCTGGATACCTGCCACACCTTTGCCGCCGGCTATGACATCAGAACCCCCGATGGTTTCGAAAAGGTCATGCAGGACTTTGACGAAATCGTAGGCATCCAATACCTGAAAGCCATGCACTTGAATGACTCCAAAAAGGACCTGGGCAGCCGGGTGGACCGCCATGCCTCCCTGGGCAAAGGATATCTGGGCATGGAGGCGTTTCGCTTTATCATGAATGATTCAAGGTTTGATAATATCCCTTTGATTCTGGAAACGTCGGACAGTGCCATCTGGGCCGAGGAGATTCAACTGCTCTACAGCCTTTGACGGATGAACGCCCGCATTTTTATAATCGTAATCTATTCGAGCCGGTTTATTCTTCACTACTCAAAACTCATATTTCGCCGCATTCAGATAGATTACTATCATCTTGACTATCCGCCTGATTTCACCTATTAATTTAGATTGTAAAATTTCAATATGTTGCATGAAAGTGTGCCAAGA
>CAYQNS010000402.1:0-2238 GCA_964418755.1 uncultured Desulfobacteraceae bacterium | reverse complement strand
GCGGCATGGTTTAGTCTTGGGATCAAAACAATTTGTTGAAAAAATAAGAAGAAAGTATTTACCTGCAAAAACAGAGTCGTCGATCCCCCAGCAGAAGCAGGTGGCCAGGCCCTTTGAGCCTGAAGCGTATTTACGCAGGGCCGAACGGATTTTTGAATGTGACGTCAAACACTTCGTGAACGCCAAAAGGCTTTCCGGAGCCGAAAAAGAGATCCGGGATATGCTGCTCTATGGTATCTGGAAAACCGGTCAATTGAACAATGAACAAATCGGGAATCTATTCGGGATCAGTTATTCAGGGGTCAGTCACGCCGTCAAATCAATCAAACTCAAACTATCCAAAAGCCGACAATTAAAGACTAAATTTGACCGGCTTAATTCACTATTCAAGCTTTGACCGGTGCGGATCAGCGATTGTCTGCCGTAACCGGTAAAAAAAATAGCGGGTGCAGATAGAAGGCAAAGCAACACGTGCGCATGGAATATTTAAAGATAAAGCGAAAAAAGTTCTACTATTTTGCATGGAGAGGTGTGACCGGCCCATGGATATCGCACAAAACACCGGTACAGATACTATCCCGATTCCTATGTATATTATGATACCGGAAGAGGGGTTTATTTTTATATGGACAATGATGCCTGGGAGATGTCGGTTTCCCTCCCGGGTTTTATCCGTCTGGGATCCGCCTTTGTGTCCCTTGAAATGGATATTGGAGAGCCATACCGGTACAATTATGAACACAGGGAACAATACCCACCGTCAAAAAAGAAACATAAAAAGAAACATAAAAAGAAAAAATGGGATTAACGGTGATTGTTTGATTTTGTTCGAGATTTGGATAACTAAAAGAAAGCTGCTCTAAATCTCAACGTTGAAATCATGGATGTCTAAAATGCAAGTTTTTACAATGAGTGGATCTCAACCAGTTCTCCAAAATAGATTTCTAATTGTTCCGGGGTCAATTGATCGGGGCAGCAATCAAAATGATCCCCGACCCGGCGGACAGCCCATGAATAGGTATCCATGATTTTCTGACTTTTGAGATTTCTTCCGCCGCGTAGCGGCTTCGTTCAACAAGGCGCTCCACCCGACACCAGAAGCCGGGGCGTTTTTCGCTTTTGCTAAGTCCTCATTGGCTTTTGGTGCCGGTGACCTTGGTTATGCAGGAGTACGAAATGCTTAATAATGAAACTAAAGTTTTTAAAAAGAAAGGATTGCACTATCTTATCGAAGATGAAGGCAAGTTGTTGCACTTTAAACCTTGGCTTGGCGATTCTTTTTCATTCCTATATGACTTCATCATGAAAAGCTCTATCTTTCCCAAAAAATTTGGTGGAGATATGAGAAAACATTATGAAATTCTTAGTCAAGTCTTGAAAGGTGTTCATGGAAAACGAGTTCTCGAAATAGCGACAGGTAGCGGAAGTGCTATCAATTTTTTACCAAATGACAATCAATATACGGGTACAGATATCAGTCCGGGGCTTCTTAAAAAGGCCGTGAAGAACTTCCGGACTGCTGACTTCAAAAATGCCGAGTTTTATGTGATGAGTGCAGACGATCTTCCCTTCGAAGATAACCATTTTGACATTGTCCTTTGTATTCTCTCTTTGAATTTTTTAAACGATGTAAAGAAAGTTTTTCAAGAAATTAATAGAGTTTTAGATAAAAATGCTATTTTTATTTGTAGCGTTCCAGTACCGGAGCGAAACAGACTTCAAAGTACAATCAGAGGTACGTTGCATTCAGAAGAAGAATTAGAGAAAATATGCCAAGAGAATGGTTTTAGCTTTGACAGCATTCCTGCCGAAAATGGGGCGCTGCTTTATTTCAGAGCAATCTTGCCGTAATGGAAGAATTGAAAGCGAAAGATATGCATAACGAATAACCCTGACAAAAAATAAATAGCATTTTTTGCAGGTTATTTCAGACGTTATCGTGCCGAGGAAAGCTCTGCGTATCTTTCAGGGTGCACGTCCCTGACGGGAGGGAATCATCCAGTCATATATCACCTTTTGACAATATATTTTAATGGGAGAATGCCCCAGGCAGTGATTAAAATGCAAAATCGTTGAATATCATATCGTATATAACATTATTTCGGTTAATTGGGTCCGACCCAATGCCACACAATCATGCATGCTAAGATATGAAATTGGAGGAAACGTCATCTCGGAATCATTTTCCTGTAAAATGTCTGGAGTGCGCCAAGTCATCCAAACCATTCATTCATGGTA
>CAYQNS010000401.1:0-2246 GCA_964418755.1 uncultured Desulfobacteraceae bacterium | reverse complement strand
GTGTCAGGGAACTCGGTTATTCCGGGGCTGATGTTGCGAGATATCTTGGTGTTACGAACTCTTGCGTGACGCGAATGATATCAACAGGGAAGAAACCGGATACAGATGACATCAATTTAGAGTTGTGAACGTTCTGCACGAACGTCCCCCATTATTTAAATTCAGCGGACGCAAAGAATCGCGCCGCTGATCAAAGCGTTATATCCTGACAAATAACCAAATCAATAGGTGAAAATATGGCTCTAAAATTAAAACGACGACGGCGCCCTAAGCGACCGCCCCATATAGATTCTCTCAAAACAAATTTTGAGGAAATTGACAGGATTCTGGAAATACATGAAGAAATATCCGGGAGCGGTCCTGGTTACAAACATAATGTTCAAGTGCTTAATAAAAGCGCCATAGTACTACTTCTTGCTTGTTGGGAAGCATATATAGAGGATATAGCAGAAAACTCTTTCAAATTTATGTTATCAAAATCAAAACAACCTCATGTATTTCCAGACCATGTTCTCGCCATTGCAGCGAAAGAAATAAAGAAAACTAGTGGTGACATTTGGGATTTAGCAAATATGGGTTGGAAAAACGTAATGGAATTACACAAAGGGTCCATATTAGAGAAATACACCGTCCGCGGTGCTTTCAATACGCCTAGTCCCAAAAATATTGATACCTTGCTTTCTAATTTGATAGGATTCACATCGATTTCCAGAAAGTGGTTTTGGCGTGGGATGTCCATAGAAAATTCGAAAACCAAACTGGAAAAATTAATAGACCTAAGAGGAAATATTGCTCATAGAGTCCAATCATCGAGAAAAGTCACAAAAACATACGTAAAAGAGAGCAAGATACTTATTTTTAGGCTAGCAATTATATCAAATAATAGAATTATCAAATACATAGAAGACCAAACCGGTACAAAACCTTGGCGAACGCTTAGATATAGAAAAACACGATAGATATAACATTTTTCTTCAGCTGAACATCACCGCCGTTCGTTCCTCACTCTGGTGCTGTCAGCTGAGAAACGCGTTGTGCTCTGATAATAGAGGGAAGAAATGGCTACTATTGAAGAGGCCCTCATAGAAATTCAAAAAAACAATCGTGTTTGTCCACAGCCTAAAAAGTGGCAAGAATTGTATGAAATGCTCCCAGAAAAAAAGCGAAAGGGGGCAGGATGGGAACCAGCGCTTCCTCTTATCCTTGCTGCATGGTGGGACACTCCAGCTTTACAGAAAATGTTACGTCTGCGTGAACACATTGAATGGGCATCAATGCATGGTTGCCTTGATCAGGTTTTTTCATTTTTATGCGAATTGACAGAGGAACAATGGCACCATGTAGGAGATTAGGGCGCACAACCTGTCACTTAACGCAGACGGCTAAAAGCGGGGCGGGTTTGAACTATATTGCAGTTTATATCATTATTAACTTTCCGGCCGGCCATGCTTCTTTATCCGCCGCTGATTAGTTTTGCGTTAAGGCCTATATCAAATTAAATCTGTTACCTGATTCAATGATGAAACCAAAAATTGAACTTTTCTTAAATTCAATCTGCCTATTCGTTCTTTCCCCTTTATTGGGAATGATGGCCGTTGGTATTGCTGTCGGTATAATTGAAATTTTAATTTGGACTGTGGCAGGGTGTGCTGGCTTGATGGCCTCTATTTTTTTTGATGTTGATTTTTCATCTGTTCATAACTGGCGTTCGATTCAGCATATCAAAATTGCATTTGAAGACCTTATTTGTAGGTAATCATTGAGTATATCATGGCCCGGAGTTCGAAGCGTGGTTAACACTGACCAACAATCCGTAAATGGAACTTTTACAATAATCTGTGATAATAAATCGATATTATCATTTAGTAAAACTTAGGAGTAGGTAATTGGCCTTTAATCCACAAAATTTTATAAACGATGGAAACTGTCCTTATTGTTCAGGGGCTACGTATTCTGAAGACGGTTATGACGTTGAGTATCTAAACTTTGATGGCAATGAGATTGTGATGCGGTTTGAATGCAGAAATTGTAAAAGCCATTTTGAAGTTTTTTATCGATTTAAGGCTTTGAAAACGGATAGAGGAGATAAATTTGCCTGTTGATATTATAAAGGGGTCTGCTCATGACTCTTGTGTGATATTTGATAGAGTCAAGAGCAGACTTGATATCCATATAAAGAGCTTGTTGCATGTCACTAGGGTCAAAGCTTGAATAGTGAATTGAGCAGATCGAATTTAGTCTTGATG
>CAYQNS010000400.1:0-2263 GCA_964418755.1 uncultured Desulfobacteraceae bacterium | reverse complement strand
AATATCTTGGAGTTGCACCTCAGACGCTAGCGAACTGGCGATTTTTAAGATATGGGCCTGCATATCTGAAACTTAGGCGGCGGGTTGTTTATCTTGTTGCTGATCTGGATAAGTATTCTGAAGCGAATCGGATTGAGCCAGAGGCCACACAATGAAAGTCCTTATCGACACCAAAGCCGGACCGCAAGTTATCAACCTGAACCGGCGGCGGGCAATTCGGTATCGCTGCATGGATTGTTCTGGATTTAATTTTGCAGAGGTGACGAGGTGCCAGCATAAAAATTGCCCCTTGTATCCGTTCAGATCCGGCCAAGGGCGGCAGGATGCCAAGAAGCGGGCGTCGTCAATCCGGGCCTTTTGTCTGTGGTGCATGTGTGACCAGCGGTATGAAATAGCAAACTGCACCTGTCCGACCTGCTCGATGTATCCGTATCGGCAAACCAGAGTTGACCGGTCGGTTGAAATAGGCCACCAGTGCGATAAATAAACCATATACGGCAGCACACAGGGCCTAAAACCTGAACCCCATAGAGTTAAATGCATGTTTGAATTAATCGACATAAAAAGCAGCATAGGAGTAGATCCAGGCGGAGCACCGATAGCCATCAATCCTTCTTTACGCGTTAACAATGAAATTGTTTCAGCGTTTTTAAAAAATCCGACGGCATCCATGATCTGGATGTATAGCCTGTTGCAGTCGGCCAGCAATCCGGCTTTTATACCCAGGCGCGAGTTTATCAAAAAAAGATTTGCAATTGGTGAAACGAAATTGAGGAAAGAGATAAAATTTTTAAAAGACATGGGTCTTGTTGAAACTGTGCCAACTTATACGCGCGGTAAACTTACAGGCGCTGAATATAAATTTTACCTATTCGACGATGCTGTCCAAAACCCCTCCCCTACAAACACGCGAGGACCACAGGGCAAAACAAAAGCAGCCAGGGACAAAAAACAGCCGAAAGCCTTGTCAAATGGGGACCTACCAGATAGGTGCAAAACCGACTATTCTGGACAAAGGCCAGAGGGTAAAAAGCCATCAATCCAGTTTCAAAATGATGATCCAGAGGAGCATAAAAGGATCTTCCTTTCATACTTTCTTGGACAAAATACATTTCAGACATTTGACGACTCCACGATGAAAAAGAGAGAGTTGTCCAAAATTTATCAAACGTATAATTCCATGGACATTGACGCAAAAAACAATAAAGGCGCCGGAATATTTTTGACAATAAATGAAACTGATGGCAAGGGACGATCCAAAAAAAATATAATCCGGGTCCGTGCGGTCTTTGCCGACATGGACGGCGCTCCACTGGCCCCTGTCATTGAGTTTTTTCCTTCCTTAATAGTTGAGTCAAGCCCTGGACGTTATCACGCTTATTGGATGACTGACAGTGTTCCCCTGGATCATTTTACCGGTATTCAGAAAGCCATTGCAGCAAAATTCCATTCAGACCCTAAGGTGTGCGATCTGGCGCGGGTTATGCGGATACCGGGATACTACCATTGCAAGGGTGATCCAACTTTAAGCAGGGTGATTTATACAAGCAAAAATAAATATTCATTTGAAGAATTAAAGGTAATGTTTCCGGTTACCCCCCCAAACCAGGCCTGCCAGGTCAACAAAAAAGCCCTTAAAATCCAGGGAGCATACAAAAACAACAGGAACGATACCTTGTGCAGGATGTTGGGATCCATGAAAAAAAGAAATTTTCCGGAGCATGAAATAAAAACCAAGGCGCATGAATTTGGTAAAAAATGCGTTCCACCGTTGGGGCCTAACCAAATTGAAACAACATTAAGATCAGCCGGGCAATGGAACCGAGAAATGCAAGGTGAAAAATGATACTAACCGGCCGAAAGCCTTGTCAAGTAAGGGCCTATCAGATTAGTCGGTTTACCGCTTATCGTGAAACCGACTAATATATATACAAGGTAGGAGGGCAGGGGGTTTTAGGGGGGACGATCCGGGCAGGGCAAACGAGTATTGAAAGGGAAAAACCTATTTGCCTAATGATTTCGATAAAAAGATAAAACGAGAGGAACGATATGGGTGGGTCAGGTTCGGGGTATTGGTACCGATGTAATTCGAAAGAAACAACTGAAAATCAGAATCGGGTTGATATTCGTTGGTTAAAAAAGGAAGGCTATCTTTGGCCCGGTAATATCGGGATTTTGGCATGGTCTTGTCGTGGTGAACAGTCCGGTTTCATCAATTATAAAATGAAGACTGATTGCATGACTTTGGATTATCGGTATCGAC
>CAYQNS010000399.1:0-2268 GCA_964418755.1 uncultured Desulfobacteraceae bacterium | reverse complement strand
GATTTTTCCATCTGATCTCCGATCTCAAACTTCCGATCTCTGACCTTTGATCTCAAATTTCCGGAACGCATTCAGCATTCAGCCTTGAGTTTTCAGCTTCTATTGCCCTTGCCCTTGCCCTGGCAGTATCCCAATAACGTATAACGAATAACATTTTTTCGCTGTTGTTATTCCCTTCACCCTTGAGCTTTCAGCACATTTTGCCGTTCCCCAATAACGAATAACGGATTATCGCTGTTGCCGCTGCCTTTGCAGTATCACTAAATAGTCATTATAATTGGGACAAAACCTCCAATAGATAAACTCTAATGGTGACTTTGCGCACGCTCTGCATGAATGTCCCCGAACGTCACGAACGTCCCGGAACACACTGTTTTTACACAAATAATTTAATAAAGTTATAATTTTATGGGCGTCCCCGAACCCTCGCGAACTTTCCACGGACTTTCCACTGGCCGAATATTTTTAAGATAGTATCTTGACAGACCGGTTGCTGATGTGTAGCATTGTGGTATACAAATAATATCGAAAAAAGGGATGAGGGGATACCAAAAATGGCAAAAACGGCAATGACACATGCGAGGCTTACGCCTGAAATAAAAAAACAAGCTGAAAACATTCTTAAAGAACTGGGAATTTCAATTTCCGCCGCATATGAAATGTTTTATAGGCAGATTATAGCTCATCAGGGTATTCCATTTAATTTACGTATTCCCAATAAAGATACGCTTCAGGCAATGAAGGATGCAAGAAACGGCAAAGGAAAAAAATATGATAGTGTGGAAAAAATGATCGAAGAACTGAAAATTTAATGTTACCAATTCGTCCGACATCCAGATTTAAAAAAGATCTTAAAAGAGCCACGAAGCAACGTCGAAATATAAAAAAACTTCAGCAAGTGCTTGAACGGTTGGCCATTCCTGCGCCCTTGCCTTTACCACATAAAGATCACAAGCTGAAAGGAGATTGGATAGATTTCCGGGAATGCCATGTCGAACCTGACTGGCTGCTGATTTACACAATTTCAGATTTCGAGCTTAGACCGGTTCGTCTTGGCACGCATTCTGAGTTATTTGATTGAGAAAAAAAGACGATAAACGTTTCTAAAATATCCTGATCATCCTGTTAATCCTGTCTAATAAAGCCAGAAGTTGCCAACGCCCCACGTCTAACGAATTTGACATGATTAACATGATTATTTATTCTGTGTCTGTCTGCTGGCCGGCAGGCTTATATCCAGTAAAATCCAATAAATCCTGTCTAATAAAATCAGAAGGTAGCAACATCCCCTACACACAGGAAGCAGACAAAGACAGTATTCAGATGCCAGATCGCTGGTTGCCTGGCTGGCTGTAGAAGAAACAGGTCATCCAGCCACGGAGGTCGCAAGATTTCTGGGAATCAGTCGAGTTGGCGTCAAAAAAGCAGTAGGAAGGGGAATGCAGTTAAAAACGCATGGGCTTCTTGATGAATAAGTTAACAAAGTTACCAGCGTCCCCCAAAGCACAAACGTACCGGAAACACTGTTTTTACAGAAATAATTTGAGAAAGTTATAATTTTATGGGCGTCCCCAAAAACCGTAAGAGGGAAAAACACCCCAAATTACAACAATTCTCTTTTATTAACAAATACTTATCATGGTCAGGCCCCATTATCAGATTATGCAGGAAATAAAAATATCTTGACATAAGGGGGTATAGAATGTCCCCGAACGTCCACATTGATTGACAAAGATCAACATTTATGGGATTTATTTAAAACAAGTAACCAGCGTTTTCCATTCTTGTAAAAAAGAGGGGGAAAAATATTATGGAAGCCATTGAATTTAAATCAAAAATAAAAAACGGGATTATCCTGATTCCTGAGAAATACAAACAAAAAATAGGTAATACTGTAAAAGTTATTGTAATAACGGAAAAAAAGAAAAACCGGTTGGATATAATTGATAAACTCTTAGCCAATCCTATAAAAATAAAAAATTTTTCACCTATTTCAAGAGAAGAAATCTATGAAAGACTTTAATATACAGCCTGATGTATCGTATTTCATAGACACGAATATATGGCTTTATGCATTTATTCAATCTCAAAACAAAGCGAAAACTGAAACTGCCAGAACTATCTTAAAAAAATGTGAAACTTTTATCAGCACTCAAATAATCAATGAGATGTGTGTAAATTTGATAAAAAAGGTTAATTTTTCAGAAGAAAAAATCCAAAATTTAATTGAGTCACTATATGAAAAATACACAGTATTTGAATTATCTC
>CAYQNS010000398.1:0-2275 GCA_964418755.1 uncultured Desulfobacteraceae bacterium | reverse complement strand
TCTATTTGGTGGGCACAGCCCACCCTACGATGGACATTGCAATCCGTGGATTAAAATTACATCACCGGTTTTTGATGATGAAAATCGGTGGCCTTTTCAAAATTATAGGTCACCTTGAAAAGCATTTCTTCATTCATGTGTTTTGCCAGAACCTGCAGGCCGATGGGCAGGCCTTTTTTGGAAAATCCGCATGGGACCGACATGGCCGGTATGCCGGCAAGGTTGGGCGAAAGCGTAAAAATATCCGATAGATACATGGTCAGCGGGTCATCGACTTTTTCTCCGATTTTAAAGGCCGGAGTGGGGGCCACCGGAGAGAAAATGACATCGCAATGTTCAAAGGCCTTTTTGAAATCCTCCATGATAAGGGTACGCACCTGGGACGCTTTGCCGTAATAGGCATCATAATATCCCGCCGAAAGCGAATAGGTTCCCAAAAGAATCCGCCGCTTCACTTCGGCGCCGAATCCCTTTGACCGTGTACTGCGATACATCTCTATCAGGGTATTTTGATCTTTGTCCCGGTATCCATACTTTACCCCGTCATAGCGGGCCAGGTTGGAACTGGCTTCCGAAGTGGCGATCAGATAATAGGCGGCTACGCAATACTCGGTGTGAGGCAGGGATATATCAATACATTCGGCGCCCAGGCCTTTGACGGTCCGGACCGCATTTTCCACGGCAGCGGCAACTTCGGCATCAAGACCGTGAGCCGACCGATACTCCTTTGGGATACCCACCCGGATTCCCTTGAGGCCCTCTTTTAGCTGGGCCGTATAATCCGGAACATCCTCGGGAACCGAGGTGGAATCGGCAGCATCATATCCGGCCAGAACATTCATCAAAAGAGCGCTGTCGGCTACATTCCCGGTCAGGGGCCCGATCTGGTCCAATGATGATGCAAAGGCCACCAGTCCAAAACGGGACACCCTGCCGTAGGTGGGTTTGATTCCTACCACACCGCAGTGGGAGGCCGGTTGACGGATGGAACCGCCGGTATCGGACCCCAGTGCCCCAAGGCACATATTCGCCGCCATCGCGGCGGCGGAACCGCCGCTGGAGCCGCCGGGGATGTGCGCCGGGTCCCAGGGGTTACGAGTCGTCTTGAATGCCGAATTTTCCGTGGAAGACCCCATGGCAAATTCATCCATATTCAGCTTGCCCAGGATGACGGCGCCCGCTTTTTTGAGTTTTTTAATCACCGTGGCATCATAGGGCGGAATGAAATTTTCAAGTATTTTTGAGCCGCAGGTGGTGCGCAGGTTTTGGGTGCAGATCAGGTCTTTTACACCTATCGGAATACCGGTCAGAGCCGTGATCTCTCCCTGCGCAATGGCCCTGTCGGCCGCATCCGCCTGTTCAAGGGCTGTTTCTGCGGCAATTGTAATATAAGCTCCCACCTTATCTTCCACCGAATCGATTCGGTCGAGTACGGCCCGGGTCAGTTCCCGTGAGGATATCTCCCTGCTTTTTAAAAGCCCGTGGGCTTTTTGGATCGTCAGCTCATACAGTTTCATAAATTTAGTCCCCAACCAAAAATCTAAAATAACAAATTGCAAGCATCAAATTCCAAATAAATCACAAAATACAAGTTCCAAACCAATGCCATTAACTTAATGAAAAAACAACAATTTTACCATGAAGGAACTGAAGGGGCTGAAGAAAAAACTTCATGAACTTCACGTCCTGGTGAGCCATACAGATGTTTCTAAAGTTAATGACATTGAATTCCAAACAATAACCAAAATTCCCGAGGGTCTATCCCACAATCTTGGGGACAATAAAGCTGCCGGCTTCCTTTTCAGGCGCATTGGCCAGAGCCTTATCCCTTGCCAGGTGTCCGGCCGGGTTGTCCTCCCGGAAAGCATTGGTCAGAAAGATGGCATGCGAAGTCGGCTCCACCTCTTTTGTATCGACATGATTCAGGGTATCCATATATTCGAGTATGGTGCCGAGTTGTCCGGCAAAGGTGTTCGTGGATTCTTCATCCAGGTCCAGCCGGGCCAGGTCAGCCACATGCAGGACCTCTTCTTTTGTAATCTTCATCATTGCTCCATGGTGTTTGAAAATGAATAGTGAATAGTGAGAATTGAATAAGCAAGGCATTCTATCAATTTTATATCAAAAAAGACAGAGCGGCCCGCCCGCCTCGCCTGAGCGAGAGCGATGGCGGGCAGGAGCGATACCACAATTTTTCACTTTTCAGTATTCACTTTTCACTTATAATAATTACCTTTTCAACAAAAATCCGTCAAACCCGTCCTTTTTCAGCCGT
>CAYQNS010000397.1:0-2314 GCA_964418755.1 uncultured Desulfobacteraceae bacterium | reverse complement strand
CATTTAATAAATTATTTAGAATTAATTGCTATCTACCATAACCTCCTTTTGTTTTCAAGAAAAAAGATTACATCAGAAAGTGTGCGCAATCTCTAATCCACAATTATTCTTGCCGCCGGTTTTTTCAGCACCTCACCGATGACAGCAGCCTGTTTAACGCCTTTTTCGTGCAGGGCCGATACCAGATCTGCGGCAACGTCCCTTGCCAAGCAGATCAACAGCCCTCCGGAAGTCTGGGGATCATACATAATATCCCTGAGCAACGGATCAATCCCGGGCCCCATATCAACCATGGTTTCACGGAATTCACGGTTTTTATAGGTGCCGCCCGGCACCATTCCCATGCCGGCATACTCCAGTGCCCCGGAAATCAACGGCAGTTTTTCAGAAAAAACCCTGATGCCGACATCCGACTCGAAAACCATCTCCGCCAGGTGGCCCATAAGTCCGAATCCCGTAATATCCGTACAGGCATGTACCGGAAATCTCTGCATTACTTTAGCTGCCCTGTTGTTTAAAGCGGCCATAAGACGAGTAACATGGTCGATAATATCGCTATCCGCCACGCCACCTTTAATGGCGGTATTAATGATACCGGTACCCAGCGGTTTTGTCAGGATCAGTTGATCGCCGGGTGCAAGGGTCCTGTTGCTCAATACTTTGTCGGGATGGATAAAGCCGGTAACCGATAAACCGTACTTGAGCTCCCGGTCCTCCACGCTGTGGCCCCCCATAAGGACAACATCGGCCTCCTTCATTTTATCGATCCCGCCCTGGATGATTCGGCGCAGCACCGAAATATCCATCTGCTGCAACGGGAAAGCCACAATATTCATGGCTGTTTTGGGCACACCGCCCATGGCATAGATATCACTCAGCGCATTGGCCGCGGCTATCTGGCCAAACCAGTAGGGATCATCTACAATCGGTGTAAAAAAATCAACCGTCTGGATCATGGCGATTTCGTCGGTAATCCTGTATACACCGGCATCATCGGCCCTTTCCAGACCAACAATGACATTTTTATCTGTTGGGAAATCAATTCCGCAAAGCGCTTTGTCCAGGTCCCCTGGAGGCAATTTCGACGCTCACCCGGAACCGGCAACGGTTTCAGTGAGTCGAAGTTGTTTTATCCCTGTCAGGCCTGTTATTTTTTCCATGTTTTCATCTCTCCATGATTTGGTTCATCACTTTGTTGGTAACGGTTCAGGCGTTCAGGGCATGGAATTCTCTGACCACCGGCAGTAGGGATGGTGAATCAGATTCGAATTAAAATATCTTGAATCGTCTGTCACTTCCATGCCAACCCACTCAGGTTTGTCAAACGGCTGGTTTTCGTTTTCCAGTTCGACCTCGGCAACGATCAGTCCAAGGTTCTCCCCCATAAACTCGTCAACTTCCCATATCCGTTCATGATATTTGATTGTACATCTTATCTTTTCAATCAGAGGAACCTCGCACAACTTTTCAAGCATCTCACGGGCATCATCATACGGTATTTCATATTCCCATTCAGAGCGCGTCGCGCCTGTCGCGATTCCTTTTACCGTTAAAAATCCTTTATCTTCTATCGTGCGGATTCGTACGTTTCTTTCTTTCCTGCTGTTCAAATATCCCTGAACGAATTTCATTTTTTCCCCCAGAGAACGCCAGGAATCATTTTTTACCAAAAATTTTTTTTCAATCTCCACGCCCATATTTAATTTTTCCCTGTTTTGGAATTTTAGTCATTGTGATTTATCCATCGCCCCGATCTTTCAACTCCTGATATGCAGCCTGTACTTTTTTGAACCGTTCTTCGGCCAGCACCTTGAATTCGTCACCAAGGTGGGCCACCTTGTCCGGATGGTATTTGCCGGCAAGTTCACGGTATGCTTTTTTTATTTCTTCGGAGGACGCCCCCCTTGCAAGGCCCAGCACTGTCCAGGCATCTTCAACATCACGGTTGTTTTCCGAGGTGGCCTTTTTTTCATCCCTGGCCCCGGAGCCGGTATTGTGTGCCCGCCGATAGGCATCAGCGGATCTGCGCCTGGCCGTCCCGGAATAATAAAAATACCACAACGCCCCCAGAAGGAGAAGATCATCTATCCAGCCCCAGCCGGGGATAAAATCTGGCAGCAGATCATACGGAGAAAGTGCATACAAAACAGCTATAACCGACAATATGAATTTCATTTTCCTTTCTCAGTCTTCTTCAATTTTGTCAGATGACGCCCTGCAGGAGAATTAATCGCTCTACGATAAATAATCAACCCGAAAAAATCCAGGTGCTGCAATTCCCGGCAAATTGTAAAGCACAGCCCCCTTTTATAAT
>CAYQNS010000396.1:0-2323 GCA_964418755.1 uncultured Desulfobacteraceae bacterium | reverse complement strand
TAATTTCGCAAAAATTGGCATTATTAACAATTTGAGTAATCCTGCCTCGGCTCATTCCCACCATAGGGGATGAACCGTTGGATATGACAGAAAATTGGTCTTGAAAAACTAAATCCGCCAGACTATCGCAACTACCGGCCATGTTTTCCAGCAACCTGTAAAACGATAAATCCTATGGTCAGATCGGTATATCAGACCTCGTGACTCTCATAAAGGCAACTCTGCCTTTTTCCCTATATGCTTAGAATTGTCTTCTGCTTTATCCCCAATCTCTTTGCCGTCCTGTTCTGGGGGATGCCGGAATAGTGTCTGAAAAGTACAGGGTTTTTACAGGTGGGCCTCGAATGCCGATACTGAGACAAATATTTACGACTATTTTTTTCGTGCCGTCCGATACAGGGGAGCGAGGGCTCCGGGTGAGATCCCCAGAAAGCACCCGGCCAGGATGATCTGGTTGATAAGTGTCGTGCGAAGCAGTCCCACGGTCTTCCATCGCCGGCCCGAGGTCACGGCATGGACTGGCGCAATCCGGATATGGCCATATTTCGAGAGCCGGCGCAGCAAAAAAAGGTCTTCGGCGATGGGGCTCTCCGGAAAGCCGCCAACAGATTGAAATACCGACTTCCGGACAAACAACGCCTGATCACCATAGGGCAGTTCCAGATATTTTGAGCGAATATTGGTGACAATTTCGATGATTTTCATGAAGGGGTGATTGAAATTGGTCTTAAACAGGAAGGCGCCCGCGGCTGTATCGCGATTCATCAGGGTCTCAAAAAGATAGCCGACGTAATTGGCGGGCAACAGCGTATCCGCATGAAGGAAAAGAAGCACCCTGCCGACGGCGAGTTTTGCTCCAAGATTCTGCTGCGCAGCACGACCGCACCGCCCCGTTACAACTCGTACGCCGGTTGATGCCGCCTTTTCAACGGTAGCATCGGTACTTCCCCCATCCACAACAATGATCTGAGCATCCCTATGCCGGGCACTGTTAATGGCCGTCACTATATGCGCAGCTTCGTTGAGCACCGGAATGATTACCGATACGAGAGGCCCTTTCTTGATCCATCCGGGTAGCAGTTGCTCCAGATCTTCCGCCGTATCGATGTCGTTAAGGGCTTTGAGTTTCTTTACCTTCAGATGCTGTTTTTTTGCCAGGGCGAGTGTTTGAGCAAGCACGGCGCCGGTGCCCCACATGATTCCTTCAAACAGGTCGGCAGGGCGATTCATCCCAATGAGCCAATAGCCGCCGTCCATGCCCGGCCCGATAACAAGATCATTTACTGCCAGTGCCTCGAATGCCTGCTCCAGGTGATCTGTCTTTAGCTCAGGAATATCCGTGCCGCAGAGAACCACACGCCTTGCCCCCTTCTGGAATGCATCTGAAAACGCAGCCTGCATTCGGTCGCCGAGATTTCCCGGCACCTGTTGTAAAAAAAATGGGCCTGAGTCAAGCCACAATTGCATTTTCCGTCGGCTGCCGCCTTCGAAACAAACGGTTAATTCAACTGCACGGGACTTTGCATATGTCATGGCCGTTTTCAAGATTTTTTCAGTAAACCGGCGCTGAAGGTCTGCGGCGCCGGCCGGGCCCAGCACGGGGATAAGACGTGTCTTGGTTTTTCCCGGAACCGGGTACCGGCCAAAAACAATCATCCGGTCATGTGAAACATTCCGGCATCTGTCCATATTTTTGTTTTGTTTAAAACCCATGAGTTGAAAATCTGTGACAACTGATGCTATAATCGAAGCTCACCGGATAAAGACAGACGTGGGCCCCGACCCCACGAACAACAATGCCGATTATTGTCAAAAAAAGGAGCACAGTGTCCCCTGACAGGTTGAAGCGTGAACTCGATAAGCTCTACACACAATATAACCACCGCAGGTATGTTCATCCTGATCCCCTTGAATTTCTGTTTTCATACAAAGAGATAAGAGACCGTGAAATAGCCGGTCTTATTGCATCCGCACTGGCATACGGCAGGGTTGCCCAGATTTTAAAAAGTGTCGCACGGGTGCTTGACAGGATGACCCCCTCTCCGTATCTGTTTTTGAAAAATTCGGATTATGAATTTATGTACAAGGAGTTTAAGGATTTCAGGCACAGATTCGCCGACGGACATAATCTCGCCACCTTGCTTTTCGGAATTAAAAATATAATAAATAGGTTTGGTTCACTTTATCAATGTTTTTTTAATGGCCTGTCGGAAAAAGACGAAAATATTGTCCGGGCCATGCGTTTTTTTTCACATCAGCTTGCCGGTCCTGAAAACAAACCCGGCCACCTTGTGGCCCGGCCTGAAAAAGGCAGCGCCTGCAA
>CAYQNS010000395.1:0-2325 GCA_964418755.1 uncultured Desulfobacteraceae bacterium | reverse complement strand
CTAATTGCTAAGAGCTAATCGCTCATCTTAGATTCTTAGGTATAACAATCGGGAGCCGAATCCCAGTCATTGGAGCACCCATATGAGCCAACCAGAAACCCTGCCCGAATCCATGGCGGATGAGACCTCCGAGGCCTATATCCAAATCCGGGGGGTCACTAAAAAATTCGATGCAATAACCGCCGTGGACAATGTCGATTTAAGCATTCAAAATGGTGAAATTTTTGCGCTTCTGGGTGCCTCCGGATGTGGCAAAACCACCTTGCTTAGGCTCTTGGCCGGTTTCGAGATAGCCACTGACGGGCAGATTACCATTGACGGGGAAGGCATGCAGTCGATCCAGCCGTATAACCGCCCGGTCAACATGATGTTTCAATCTTACGCTCTGTTTCCTCACATGAGTGTTGCCAAAAACATTGCCTTCGGCCTGAAGCAGGACCGAATTCCCAAGGCTGAGATCAAAAGTCGTGTGAAAGAACTCTTGGAGTTGGTGCACATGGGGACATTCTCGGATCGTTTCCCCCACCAGCTTTCAGGCGGCCAGCGCCAGCGTGTCGCCTTGGCGAGGAGCCTCGCCAAACGGCCGAAATTGCTGCTTCTGGACGAACCCATGGCCGCACTGGATAAAAAACTCCGGGAACAAATGCAGTTGGAGGTGGTCAATATCATCGAAAGGGTCGGAGTGACCTGCGTTATGGTTACCCATGATCAGGAAGAGGCCATGACCATGGCCACCCGGATCGGAGTGATGCATGAAGGCAAGATCCTGCAGACCGGCACCCCCCACGAGGTGTATGAACACCCGAATTGCCGACGGACAGCGGAGTTTATCGGTACCGTCAATATCTTTAAGGGAACCGTCATCGAAAACTCAGCCGACCATGTTCTCATTGATGCCCCTGAACTCCCTCGAGGAATTTACATCGGTCACGGAATATCGGCTTCGAAAGGTTCCATTGTCTGGGTGGCCATCAGACCTGAAAAAATGATCATCAACACAGCCCCGCCGTCTGGTAAATATAACCATGCCCGGGGAAAAGTGAAAGAGATTGCCTATGTCGGCGGCCTCTCAATTTATCATATAAAGATTCAAAGCGACAAGGTGATACGCGCCACCTTGGCAAACGTGGACCGCCACGCTGAAAATCGTCCCACCTGGGATGATGAAGTCTATCTTAGCTGGCAGTCGGGTGCTGCAGAGGTGTTGATATGGTAATAAAGCGATTCCTGCCTTCCGGCCGAATGACTGTAATTGGTATCCCTTTCCTTTGGCTGCTGCTGTTTCTGGTGCTCCCCTTTGCCATAGTGTTCAAAATCAGTTTTGCCGAAATGGCGGTGGCTATACCGCCGTTTACCGAACTTTTTGTTTTTGCGGAAGAAAAACTGTCCGCCATTTTAAATCTGGGCAACTACCTGTTTTTGATCGAGGACCGTCTCTACATCGTCGCCTATCTGAGTTCGCTGAAGACCGCGGCTGTGGCAACCGGCCTGGCCCTTTTGATAGGATACCCCATTGCATACGGTGTGGCCCGCGCGAACCCGGGGATTCGTAACCTGCTATTGCTGGGCATCGTCCTGCCAAGTTGGACCTCTTTTTTGTTGAGGATTTACGCCTGGATCGGTATTTTAAAGGCCAACGGCTTGATCAATCATCTGTTAATGAAATTGCATCTTATCGATACGCCGTTGCATATGCTGCACACGAATTTTGCAGTTTACATCGGTATTGTCTACGCTTACCTGCCCTTCATGATTCTGCCACTTTATACAAACCTGGTGAAACTCGATGAGTCCTATCTGGAAGCCGCCGCCGATCTGGGGGCGAAGCCCTGGAAAACGTTCCTTTTCGTCACGCTGCCCCTGTCCAAGGGGGGCATCATCGCGGGATCCATGCTTGTGTTCATTCCCGCTGTAGGCGAGTTTGTGATTCCCGCCCTTCTGGGAGGACCCGACACTCTGATGATCGGCAAGATATTATGGGAAGAATTTTTCAATAACCGGGACTGGCCTGTGGCATCGGCGGTGGCCGTCATCATGCTGCTTCTTTTGATCATACCGATGATGTGGTTCCATAAACACCAGACTCAGGAGCTGGAAGAAATATGAGTACGACCAGGCGATCTCCCTTGCTGAATGTGTGGTTGCTGTTGGGGTATACATTTTTGTACACACCCATTATCATTCTTATTATTTTTTCGTTTAACGAATCAAAGCTTGTTACGGTGTGGGCCGGTTTTTCCACTAAATGGTACGGCGAGTTGTTTCAGGATAAGCAGATGTTGTCGGCCGCCTGGCTCAGTCTGCGCCTGGCCCTGATGAGTGCCA
>CAYQNS010000394.1:0-2343 GCA_964418755.1 uncultured Desulfobacteraceae bacterium | reverse complement strand
TGGTTGCCTGTTGTTCCCACACTTGTTCCCAGCCCTGGACAAAATAGGGACATTCGTCATTAAAACAGATATAAAAGAATTCGTTGGGCCAGGTAGAGGCAATGGGAACTTTCCATTTTTTCATCTCTTGTCCGCAATGGGGACACAGCGGTGCTTTTTTGTCTGACATCTCTTTATCTCGCTCCATTTAATAACGACCTGCTATTATATAATCATATGATTTAATATAACAAGGGCCTAAAAAAATTTATTTAGAATTATCAGTGCATAGCATTTACAAGCTATAAAACAATTATAGAAGAAAGGATAAATCATGACCACGATTGCAGAAAAAAACAACCTTCCCAACGACCATTACAAAGCGACCTTGGAAAATGGATCGCTGATCATGAAACCTTTTTGTTCCTGTGGTAATTCACTTGATGAAGATTACTTCTGTGACAAATGCAACAGACGGTGTAATTGTCATCAAATCGTCTGTGATAATGAAGCTACCCTGAAACTGGCTAAAAAATATACCAGAAAATCGTCCCAGTTTTCAGCATTCAAAATCAAACTTGCAAATAAAAGTTGATCACGCTTTAAGATCTTACAGATCTTTTAACTTTTCAATCGCCGCATCGATCATTTTTTCGCCCCCGATTCTTTGATTTGCAGCAACCATGGCAGGCAGTGCCTCGATGTTATTGAATTTGCCCAGGGCATCTCCCGCCCAATTGACTATGTGAGAACTCTCATGCTCAAGAAGGCGTAAAAGCAATTCATAGGAGGCTGGAACTCGAATATTTCCGAGCACCGATACAATGCCGGTTTTTATTGGATCAAATGCTTTATTCCTGGAAAAAGCCCCCTCAATATAAGGTATGACTGCTTCTCCCAGATTCTCCAGGTAGTGGAGGCTGGCCCCGGAGGCATAGGCAAAGCCAAACATGGATATGTCCATAAGGGCACGACTTGCCATATCTGTTTTATAGGCGGAAAGAATTTCAGGCACAAAAATACCGGCCCAGGAGTATTTGCAGGCCAGTGGCAAGAGATATGGTATAATCTCCGGTCCTATTGTATTAAGCTTGTCCAGTGTTTCCTTTAGGGCATTCTTACGTAGTTCAAGACCATTGGAATGTTTTTTCGGAAATTGATTTGTATCATCTGTAGTTTGAAGTTTTTTTATAAGTGCGGTAATTTTTGTATTTTCCGTTTCAGGATACAGGGCTAAATAATCTTTCGTCTTCAGGGCGGTCCAATATTTCTGTAGCCAGGTCAGAGGAGGATAGTAATAGGATAATGCAGGCTTATCTATCTCAGCATCTCGATACCGCCCGTGTTCAATAAAGTACTCTTTTTCCGATCTGGCCACTTCCAGCCTGCGCCTGCAAATCTCGATTGCCTTCTCGCACTCACCGGCATATAAATGACAAGTGGCCGCTATATCATGAAGCCTGTCTTCATTTGGATAATTGCTGATCAGTTTCAATACAAGCCGAATCGTTTCGGCATATTTTCGGGCGTTCAGCAGGCCAAAGGCTTTTTCAATGTGGTTGATCAGTTGTTTTTGCTCTTTTTCTTTTGCCATCAAATTTTCTGTCTGTTCCGGATCTTTAGCTTTCCTGGCGGCCTCATGTTTTTCTAAACAGCAATGCTTGTATTTTTTTCCTGAACCGCAGGGACAGGGTTCATTTCTGCCTATTTTTTCCGATGGTAAATCCGTTAATTCAGTCCTCTTGCGTTCAGCCTGAGCCAGCAAATCATCCCGCATTCGAAAAAGCTGTTCCTTGTTGATTCCGGCCTTTAGAGCAATAGCATCAGGATCACCACCCTGAAGAAGTTCCAAAATAGGGTTAAGCTCTTCTTCCGACATCGTATCAAACTTCGACTCATTGGCATCGTTCATAAATTCATTTCTTTCTTTAGATTTATTTTTCAACAGCAACTATATTTTTTTAAAAAATTCGATACACGCACAAACAAAACCGGCTGCATAGGCTTTGAAATCAAAACCTTTGTCTCCCAGGTGTTCGTTTAAAATTTCAGCACGATAGATATCCCAACTATTTGGGATTCTCCCGGCTCGATAGATAGCAGCCAAGTCATCGTAGTCAGCTTCGTGCAGAGCAAACAGGCACCCTTTTTCGTAACCCTCGTCATACCATTTCTTGTTGTAGATTTGATCTCTTTGCGTCATTATTTCCAGACCTTTCAAAGAGCCAATTTCAAAACGTCCCCTTTTGTCCGATATCTGCGTCAGGCTCAAATAAAATTGAACATTTTGAAAATAGCTCAAAAGATATAAAATAAAGCAGCCACACAAGATTACTAAACTCATGTGGCTGTTTCTGGAAAATA
>CAYQNS010000393.1:0-2357 GCA_964418755.1 uncultured Desulfobacteraceae bacterium | reverse complement strand
GCCGGATCCAGTACATCGGGCCGGTTGGTGGCGGATATCAGGATGACGCCTTCGTTGGATTCAAAGCCGTCCATTTCCACCAACAACTGGTTCAGGGTCTGCTCCCGTTCATCATGGCCGCCTCCCAGCCCTGCACCGCGGTGCCGGCCCACGGCGTCAATTTCATCGATAAAGATGATACAGGGGGCATTTTTTTTGCCCTGCACAAAAAGATCCCTGACGCGTGATGCGCCGACACCCACAAACATTTCTACAAAATCCGAGCCGCTGATACTGAAAAAAGGAACATCGGCTTCTCCGGCAATCGCGCGTGACAAAAGGGTTTTGCCGGTACCCGGAGCTCCGGTAAGGAGTACGCCCTTGGGAATTCTGCCCCCGAGACGGGTAAATTTTTTGGGCTCTCTGAGAAACTCTACGATTTCCCCAAGCTCTTCCTTGGCTTCATCGATGCCGGCTACATCTTCAAATGTAACCTTGTCCGATTTATCGGACTGCAAACGAGCCCGACTTTTGCCGAAACTCATGGCTTTGCCTCCGCCGGACTGCATCTGGCGCATAAAGAATATCCAGACGCCGATGAGCACGATCATGGGAAACCAGGAGACCAGAACAGACATATACCAGGGCGATTCCGTCGGCGGTTTGGCCGTGATGGATACGCCTTTTTCCCGCAAGGTCTTGATCAGATCACTGTCCTGGGGGGCAAATATCTTGAATCTGTTGCGGTTGGAGCTCGTGACAATCAGTTCCTGCCCCTGGATCGTCACTTCAGCGATCTGCTCATTTTCCACCATGGACAGAAATTCCGTGTAACTGATGCTGGTTTCGGGCATCTGCTGCTGATTAAAAAGGTTGTAAAGCATAATCATCATCAATGTTATGACGAGCCATAATGCCAGGTTTTTATGAAACGGATTCAAATGAAATTACCTCCTGAAAAGCTTTGGTTACGGAGCCATGTGCCCGTTTTATTTTGAAATAATTTAAGTTCAAGCCACATTATAGTTGAATTAAGTTAAAGAAAAAATGGCATCCTTCATTTACCGGTTTACACTTTTTTTAAAAGACATCTGTTTTTTTCCAATTCAGGATACCCAAAACTTGAAACTATATAACGTATTTACATGCTTGTGTTTTCCCCAATTTCAAGTTTCAAATTTCACTGCCAAGATGCAAAATCAACAAGTATAAACTACTTTTGATTTGTCATGAAGGATGCCCAAAAATAACCATTATTATGCATTAGGCAAGCAAAAGTTGGGCTTTTGCAACATTTCGGGTTGCCGGTGTAATTTTAACGGATTCATCGATTCTATGGCCCGGAACCCAGATAATTTTATCACGGCTGACCAGAAGCGGGCATCTTGTGCGTTCGTATCGGGGCGTCTTGTGATTAATGAAATATTTTTTAAGTTTCTGACTTCCTTTCATGCCCAGCGGTGTAAACCGATCCCCGGGCTGCGGCGGCCGGACAATGATGGGAAATGAAAATTTGTCCATATCGAGAAATGCCGTATTCGGCCCCGTGTTTTTGATATCGTCCGGATTTTCAAGTGTAACCGGGTAAAACTTTAAAAAGGCTTTCAGTTCTTTTAAATAGAGCGTCCGGAACTCTGTGAAAGTATAGTCAAAATCAGGTGCCGAATCAACATCATGCCAGGGGGCGATCTCCCGCAGGGGGCCCTTTTCCCGGGTAATCACCAGAGTTGTACGGCAGCGCCAAATCCGTATACGATCCGGCAGGTCTATGGTCTTTTCAGGTGTCCTGCTTTGCAGCAGACCGAGGATCGCTTCGATATGAGAAAAACCGATGCGCCTAAGGTCGCCCCGGCAGGCCAGAACGGCTTTTCTGATAATCCTTCGCTGCGCCGCCACATGGAGTTTTAACAGGGCTTTGATTGAAAGCGTTATGCTGCCGGTATTCACATCCATAACCGCATCGTTGAAGAGCGGGGTGATCATCTCTTCAAGCCACTGTTCTTCACTTTTTGCAAGAAGTGATAGCCGATTTATGTTTTTAACCGTTGCACGATTATAGGATTCCTGCAACAGGGGAAGCAGCCTGTGCCGGATTCGATTGCGAAGAAACCGGGTATCTGAATTGGATGAATCCAAAACATATTCCAGATTGTATTTTTTTAAAAACGCAATGATTTCAGCCCGGCTTGATGCAATCAAGGGACGAATAATGTTTGGTTTGGGGGCATTTTGGCGGCGCAGGGCGGGGATACCGGAAACGCCCAGCGGGCCGCTTCCCCGGAGGATATTCATCAGGACAAGCTCGGCATTGTCATCACAATTATGGCCCAGGGCGATGCTGCCGTATCTGTTTTCCCGGGCAATTTTGTTGAAAAAAG
>CAYQNS010000392.1:0-2359 GCA_964418755.1 uncultured Desulfobacteraceae bacterium | reverse complement strand
TGGACACGGTATACCGGACCCTCTGGTGGCTCAAAGACCTTGGCCTCATTTCAGCCCTCGGACCGCCCAGGGAACGGGCCCGCTTTGATGCGAATCTGACCCGCCACCACCACTTTGTGTGTGTCAGGTGCGGGCTCACGAGAGATTTTTACAGCGATCAGTTGGACCAGCTGAAAATAACAGAAGCCGTACAAGCCATCGGTTACGCGGAAACGGCGCAGGTAGAAGTAAAAGGCGTGTGCATTGAATGCGCGGCCAAGGAAAGAAAACCAGGCTAAACAACTAACAAAGGAGGTAGGAACATGTCCAAAAAACTTACCAACAACGTAGGCGCACCTGTCCCTGATAACCAGAATGCCATGACCGCAGGGCCACGAGGTCCGATGCTGCTTCAGGACGTATGGTTCCAAGAGAAATTGGCACATTTCGACCGTGAGGTGATCCCCGAGCGCCGCATGCATGCCAAAGGCTCCGGTGCCTACGGGACCTTCACTGTCACCCACGATATCACCCCATATACCAAAGCGAAAATTTTTTCCGAGGTCGGCAAACAGACCGAGATGTTCATTCGTTTTTCCACGGTGGCCGGTGAGCGGGGGGCGGCCGACGCCGAGCGGGACATCCGCGGTGTCGCCATGAAGTTTTATACCGAAGAGGGCAACTGGGACCTGGTGGGCAATAATACACCGGTGTTTTTCTTGAAGGACCCGCTCAAATTCCCGGATCTCAACCACGCCGTAAAGCGGGACCCGAAGACCAACATGCGCAGTGCCCGGAACAACTGGGACTTCTGGACATCACTGCCCGAGTCACTTCACCAGGTCACGATTACCATGAGCGAAAGGGGCATCCCTTACTCTTTCCGCCATATGAATGCTTACGGCAGTCACACCTACAGTCTGATCAACGCGAAGAACGAGCGCGTTTGGGTAAAGTTCCATTTCAAGACCCAGCAGGGAATCAAGAATCTCACCGATGCGGAGGCCGAGGCCGTCGTCAGCAAAGATCGGGAGAGCAATCAACGCGATCTGCTTGAGAACATCGAGAAAGGCAACTTTCCCAAGTGGCACCTGAAGATCCAGCTGATGCCTGAACAGGATGCTTCAAAGTGCCCTTTTAATCCCTTTGATCTGACCAAAGTTTGGCCCCACAAAGACTACCCGCTTATCGACGTGGGCGTTCTTGAATTGAACAAGAACCCTGAAAACTATTTTGCCGAGGTCGAGCAGTCCGCCTTCAACCCTGCCAATATCGTCCCCGGTATTGGTTTTTCACCCGACAAAATGCTGCAGGGCCGGCTCTTTTCCTACGGTGATGCCCAGCGGTATCGCCTGGGTGTCAACCATCACCTGATCCCGGTCAATCGCGCGCGCTGCCCTGTCCATGGCTATCATCGCGACGGTGCCATGCGGGTGGATGACAACTACGGCGGCACCCTTGGTTACGAGCCCAACAGCTATGGCGAGTGGCAGGAGCAGCCTGATTTCAGTGAGCCGCCACTGAGTCTCGAAGGGGCTGCCGACCATTGGAACCATCGTGAAGACAATGACGATTATTACTCTCAGCCCGGTAATTTGTTCCGTATGATGAATGCCGAGCAGCAAAAGGCACTTTTTGGGAATACCGCCCGGGCAATGGGCGATGCCCCCAAAGAGATAAAGATCCGTCACATCGGCAACTGCATGAAAGCAGATCCTGCCTATGGCGAGGGGGTTGCCAAAGCCCTGGGTATTTCAATGGACGAGGTTGCGAAATAGGCATCGTCTTAATGTGTCAATCCTGAGATAGGCCGGGCCTGCGCAAGCCCTGGCCTATCTCTGTCTATCGGGTGAAAATTGGCAGGATCGTACCCTTTGATCTGATGAAAAGCGAAAGCAAAGGCGTCGATTAAAATGCAGCGTGAGTTAGTTCTATTTCAACCGGCATACCCGACCGGATGGGAGCCTCGGGCACGCCCCGGGATATTCCCATCCCGGGCGACCCTTTCTATACAGTGGAAAATCAGTTTTTGGCAATTGTGGCTGCTGCGCCTATGCTGTCAGCCTGGCGGCAATCGCGGCAACATGGCTGCCCTAAAAACGGGCCGCCGCCAGTTCATTTTCGCTGGGCATTCTTTCACCAGAGCCACCGGCAATGGTTGTGGCCCCATAGGGAGAGCCCCCGGTGACCTCGTCGATGCGCATCTGACCCTGAAACGAGTAGGGGAGCCTCACAATTACAAATCCATGGTGCAGCAGCGAGATATGAAATGACAGGATAGTGAAATTTTGGGGGACGCCCATAAAATTATAACTTTCAAAATTGAGACTCCTGTGATATGAGGGTTGTATGCCACGGAAAGCACGCATCGATGCTCCCG
>CAYQNS010000391.1:0-2362 GCA_964418755.1 uncultured Desulfobacteraceae bacterium | reverse complement strand
GTAATGGCCGAGTCGCTGGGGCTGTCGCTTCCGGGGAATGCCCTGATGCCGGCATCTTCAAATCTCATCACCGGGTATGCGGATCGTGCCGGGCGCAAGATCTCCGGTCTGCTTGAAAATGACATCAGGCCGGCAATGATTATGACCCGCAAGGCATTTGAAAACGCCGTCATGGTCCATGCCGCCGTGTCCGGATCGACCAATGCGCTTCTTCATCTTCCGGCCATTGCAAACCAGGCGGGTGTATCCTTAACCCCGGGCGATTTCGATCGCATTCACAAAAAAATTCCCGTACTTACAGGATTACAGATGACAGGGCCATGGCCCACCCAGATTCTCTGGTATGCCGGGGGTGTTCCGGCAATCATGCGCGTACTTAAGGATCATCTGCATCTGGATGCGCTGACCGTAACCGGCAGGACCCTGGGCGACAACCTGGCCGAACTCGAGAGAAATGAATTTTTCGATCGATCCGCTCTTTATCTGAAAAATTTCAACATCAAACCGGACACGGTCATTCGATCTCTCGACAATCCCTATAATTCTGAAGGCGGGCTCAGGATCCTGTACGGCAACATCGCCCCCGAAGGAGCGGTTATCAAACATGCGGCAGTATCCAAAGCGATGCATTGCCACACAGGACCGGCCAGACCATTTGATTCGGAGGAAAAAGCCATCGAAGCGATTGAGGGCGGGCGCATTCTCCCGGGTGACGTGATCATCATCCGCTACGAAGGACCTGGAGGATCGGGCATGCCCGAGATGTTCCGGACCACGGAGATTCTGCATCACCATCCGCAACTGGGCGATAAAGTGGCCCTGGTAACGGACGGCCGGTTTTCAGGGGCCACCAGGGGACCGGCCATCGGACATGTCACTCCGGAGGCGGCTGCGGGCGGGCCCCTGGCATTCGTGGAGACCGGTGATCTCATATCTATTAATATCCACCGAGAGACGCTGGATATAGTGGGTATCAACGGAAAGAAGCAAACTTCTGAAAAAATTAATCGCTGTTTGAAGGAACGTGCTGATTTATGGAAAGGCTTTACAAAAAAGAAAAAGGGTGTGCTGGGCCTGTTTGCCCGCATGGCCGGCCCTACACAAAAAGGGGCTTCAATGCTTAAATAAAATCGGGAAAGGAGTCATGTAATGAAAATCAATATCCAAAATGCTTTAATCGTCGGGTTTTGCTCATCGTTGAATAATTGATCGGAAAAACTGTAAACTATGAACCGCCAACCGTTAACGGTTATAAATATATGGAGGAAAACATGCAATTCCCAAAAATGTATCGCATCCGACAGACTTTTGACCCTCAAAAAATCGATGATATCCCCGCTGAAATAAAGGCCGGTATGACGACGCTGCAACTGGAATCGAAAATTACACCCGGCCAGACCGTTGCCGTTGCCTGCAGCAGCAGGGGCATTACCAACTACGGCGCCATCGTCAAGGAAGTGGTGACATCCCTCAAGGCCATGGGGTTAAAGCCGTTCATCTTTCCGGCAATGGGCAGTCACGGATCGGCAACGGCCGAGGGACAGCAGCAGGTGCTGGCCCACCTGGGCATTACCGAGGAATCCACCGGCGTACCTGTCCGATCTTCTCTCGATGTCGTCCAGATCGGGGAAACAGAGCAGGGTATACCGGTTTATCTCGATGGACAGGCGGCTGAGGCCGACCATATCGTTCTCATCAACCGCATCAAAAAACACACTGAATTTGTACACAAATTTGAAAGCGGTCTTATGAAGATGATGGCCATCGGGATAGGCAAGCAGAAAGGAGCCGCCATGTACCACCAGGCTATGCTGACTTACGGATACGCGAATGTCATCCATTCCATTGCCCAACAGGTGATGCAGCACGCCAATATCCTGCTGGGTGTCGGGATCGCCGAGAATGGCTATGGCCAAACCGCAAAAATAGGCTTGTGGCAACGCGAAAAAATCGAGGAACAGGAAGTCAAACTGCTGAAGCTTGCCAAACAACTCTCCCCGGCCCTCCCTTTTGAGGAGGCGGATATCATCGTCATCGATGAGATGGGCAAGGAGATCAGTGGAGCCGGCTTTGATACCAAAGTCGTGGGCAGAATCGGAATGCCCCTGGTGACCGAGGAGCCCGAGTTCCCGAAAATCAAGCGCATTCTGGTTTGCGATCTGACACAAGGGTCGGAAGGCAATGCAGTGGGAGTCGGCAACGCCGATTTTATCACCCGGCGGCTGTATGAAAAAATCGATCAGGAAGCTCTGGATATAAACACCATTACGGGCGTAAGCCCGGAGATGGGCAAAATCCCGCTTGCACTGGAAAATGACCGGGAGGCCCTGGATATCGCCATCCGATGTGTGGGCCTGATTCC
>CAYQNS010000390.1:0-2367 GCA_964418755.1 uncultured Desulfobacteraceae bacterium | reverse complement strand
AAAGGCGACGGACATGCGAAGACCAAAGGCATATTGATTTAAAGAATCCTTGCTCTGGTCAATAAGGCCCTCCTGACCGGCAATTTCTGCAGCTTCCGAAGCCACGGCTATGAGGGCGGGCTCTGCCACGGTGGTTGAGAAACCAAGGGCAAAGGCAAAGCTAAGGAGCCAGAAGAGGCTGCCCTTTCCGGCCAAGGCATGGGCCATTGTCTCACCGATGGGAAACAGGCCCATTTCCAGCCCCTGAACAAACAAGGTAAGACCGGCCACCACAAGAAGAGCTCCGAAAAGGACTTCTCCCATTTGCGGTAATGGTTGCTTCAGGACAACAATCTGAAAAAAAGCGATAACAAGAATAATGGGCAGCAGATCAGTAAAAGAATTTTTGAGTTTTTTAAGGATTATGGAGGTGATCATTATTTCCCCCGGCTGTTGTGAAATATATATAAATAAAATAGGAAATATTTTTTGTCAAGAAGTACGAAAACTTCGTGAGACAGGATCAGTTTTCCGGAATTTGCATGAAACCAAAATTTCCGGCCTGACATGGCCGACTGTTCAATCTTTAAATTTAGAGAATGGATAATGCGAAGGCCTGCCTGAAAATTTCGGATTGTCTGACTCTCAAAATCCGTCAGTTTGATGTCTTATGGTCAGTGCGGATGTCGCAGACTATTATCGCAACAAGATACGAAAATGTATTCAAATTATTATTTTGCCCGTGCATGAAATCCCTGAAAAACGGGGTAGCCAAATAATTCTTTGAGCGCTATATAACGCCGTTTTTACAGTCGGACACCGCTTTACACATTGTAAAAAATACCGACAAGCCCGGCTGTAAAATTTATCTGTTAAATTTCGTAAAAAAAAATATAATTATTTAATATATCAGGTTTAACCAATGATCAAAAGGTTGTCTTACTATTGGCACAGAGATTGCTGTAAAACACATTAATCAATGGTTTATGCTGTGATTCATTATACTTCTTACTGGGATGCCGGGGGAGCAGACGGAAAAGCGATCCTGATATCCGGTTGCAATAAAAAGAGAACGAGGAGAAAAAATGGAAGCAATGAGAATGATGCTGGTTGATGATGAGGAGAGATATCTCAAAACCACCAAAAAGCTTCTGGCGCGCAAAGGGTATGATGTCCTTACGGCATCCGGCGGGGCCGAGGCCCTGGGGCGGTTAAAGGTCGAGAAGGTTCATGTGGTGATACTGGATGTCAAGATGCCGGGTATGGGCGGTATAGCCACGTTGAAAGAGATCAAGCGGCAATTTCCAATGATCGAGGTCATCATGCTGACGGGGCATGCCACGGTTGAATCTGCAATAGACGGTCTGAAATCAGGCGCCACGGATTATTTGATGAAACCCGCCGATATTGAGGAAATCGTCAGCAAAGCGGAAAAGGCTTATGCAAAAAGAGAGCACATGGAAGAGAAAATACGAGTGGCCCGCATGCGCCATCTGATGAAATCTCCACGTGAAATTATCAGGGATTCAGAGAGATAAAGCCTGTAATCAATGGCGGAAAGATTCAACAAGGGATTTTATTACAAGTGGATATTGGAAAAGTACGTAAGGAGGGTACATGTCGGATTATACATCAGTTGCCGGGAAACAGAGTCGAGCATGGATTTTGAAGAGCCGGCCGGGTTATAAGCCTCTTTTGTTCATTAGCGCCGCTGTGGTGTTTGCTGCCCTGGTGCTTGCACCCACACCGAAAAATATGCTTGACATGGTGGGCATAGTCAATCCGCCGGGGTATCAGTTGGGCCGGGATTGCGCGACCATAGCAGATACTGTAAATCAGAAATTGAGGCCGGCGGCTTTTAGAGCGCAAAAGGAGACGCAACCGGTTGTAGCGACCCGGACCAAAGAAAAGTTGATGAGTCGTGAAGAGGTTGCCCATCTGGCCAAGATCATGGTGGCTATTCTTTTTCTGGCCGCTTTTCTATGGGGCACCGAGGCCCTGCCCCTGGGGGCCACGGATATCATGGTGGGGGTCATGTTATACCTCTTTTGTATTTTGCCTGTAAATGAAATTTCCAAGGCATATATGAAGGATGCCGTATTTTTTATTTTTGGAATTCTGGCGGTGGCCGTCGGGGTGGCCAAGACCGGGTTGGACAAACGGATCGGATTGATTCTTTTAAGCAGAATCAAGAGTACCAGGGCGTTTGCCTTTGTTTTTTTGCCCTTGCTTTCAATGTCGGCGGGTTTTTTGTCCGAACACGCCCTGGTGGCCCTGTTGATTCCTGTTCTGATGGGTATTTACAAGGTAACCTGCAATATGTATGGTGTTAAAAAAGACAGAGCCCTGGCGATTTTCCTTTTGCTGGGAGTCTGTTTTGCAGCCAAC
>CAYQNS010000389.1:0-2368 GCA_964418755.1 uncultured Desulfobacteraceae bacterium | reverse complement strand
TTTTATTGAAAGAACAAAGGATGTGTATCCTGATTACACCTCGGTGATATACGGGGATAGAACCTACACCTGGATCGAGACATACAACAGATGCCTGAAATTTGCCGGCGCCCTTGAAAAACACGGCATCGGTTTAGGGGATACGGTGTCGATAATGGCGGCAAATACCCCTGAAATTTTTGAAACACATTACTCGGTTCCCATGACCGGAGCGGTCCTCAACACCCTAAACACAAGGGTTGAAGCGGATACAATCGCCTATATTTTAGATCATGGAGATGCAAAGGTCTTTATCGTCGATACTCAATTTTCTTCTGTCGTCAAAGAAGCCCTGAATAAGTTTAAAAGAGAAATTCTGATAATTGATATTGAAGATCCCAATGCAAAAATGCAAAAAGGCGAAGGGGAACGTCTTGGGAAATACACTTATGAAGAATTTCTTGAGCAGGGTGATATAGACTACCAGTGGAAGAAGCCAGCGGATGAATGGCAGGCAATCACCCTGAATTATACCTCCGGGACAACAGGCAGACCCAAAGGTGTCGTGTACCACCATCGAGGCGCTTATTTAATGACCATGGGTAGCATTATCGCATGGGACATGCCCAATCATCTGAAATATCTTTACACTGTACCGATGTTCCACTGCAACGGATGGGGATACCCCTGGACGATTGCAGCTTTGGCGGGCACTGTTGTTTGCTGCAGATATATCGTCGCCAAAGATATCTATGATCTATTGGCAGATCATAAAATAACCCATTTTGGCGGGGCGCCCATCGTTTTGAACTTGATCGCAAATGCATCTGATACCGAAAAAAGAAAAATAGATCATAAGATTTATGCAATGATGGCGGGGGCACCGCCCACAAGCGCTATTCTGGAAAAAATTGAGCACCTCGGTTTTGAAGTCATGCATGTTTACGGTTTGACCGAGACATACGGACATGTACTTCAATGTGCATGGAACAAAGACTGGGACAAATTGTCCATTGAAAAAAAGGCCGATCTGAAATCCCGTCAGGGAGTGAGATATCCGATGGTGGAAGAAATTGATGTTTTAGATCCCCGGACGTTGGAGCCGGTATCCAGAGATGGCGAAACAATGGGTGAAATCATGATTCGCGGAAATACCGTCATGAAAGGCTATTACAAAAATAGTGAAGAAACCGAAAAATCTTTTGAGAAAGGCTGGTTTCATTCCGGTGATTTGGCCGTCATACACGAGGACGGCTACATTCAAGTCAAGGATCGATCCAAGGATATCATTATTTCCGGGGGAGAAAATATCTCTTCGGTGGAAGTTGAAAATATCCTGGCCAGACACCCGGCGGTATCTCTGGTTGCGGTCGTTGCAAAACCGGACGAAAAGTGGGGAGAGACACCCTGTGCTTTCGTAGAATTAACTCCGGGCTATGAAGGGACCACGGAAGCCGATTTAATTGATTTTTTCAGAAAAAATATGGCTGGATTCAAGCGGCCCAAAAATATCATATTTTGTGAGTTACCCAAGACGTCAACCGGCAAAATACAAAAGTTTGAATTAAGAAAAAGGGCCAGGGAGGTGTAATTCGTCTTGCATGCGATTCTGCTGATCGCTAAGGGTTCGGATTCCATATTAAAATAATCTTTTAAGATTTTTTAAAAATTTTACCCAGGGTATTTGAAAATTACCGTTTAAGTGCTCCTTCAAGCGCTGAACAATCTATTCCCCAACTAAAAATGATGATTAATGAAGCAGAATCAATCATTGCTCGTTCTCTCTTAGCTGGTGAATGGAATAATTTGGCATGTGCGGTATTCTTGTATTTTTCTAACAGCCACTGCTGTCAGTTCCCCCTGACATTTCATATCCAAATCATTTCTTACGATTTTTGAAACCGGCGCGATGTTTTCTTTTATGTGTGGCCAATTACTTCAACTTTTAAACAGGAATTTGGTTGCGTTTGATACGGATTTATAATTGGAACTTTTCAATATTTTTTGTTTTTGCAGTAACCATAAGGAGATGCTATGAAAAAAATTGTTTTGTTTGTATTCAACGGGGACCCCATGTGTTTTATTCATGTGCTGCTAAATGCCATGGATATGAAGGCAAAAACATATGACGTAAAAATGATCATAGAGGGTTCGGCAGTTCAACTCATTCCCGAACTGGTTAAAGAGGACCATCCCCTCAATAAATTATGGAAAAAGGTAAATGAGGCCGGCCTTGTTGAAGGCGTTTGCCGGGCCTGTTCCCACAAGTTGGGAACATTACAGGCAGCCCAGGACCAGGGCCTGACACTCTTAGATGATATGTCCGGCCACCCGTCCATTAGCGGATATCGGGAGCAGGGCTATGAAGTTATCACGTTTTAAACACCTG
>CAYQNS010000388.1:0-2383 GCA_964418755.1 uncultured Desulfobacteraceae bacterium | reverse complement strand
CTTTGAGCCATTTGAGTCCTTTTGCTTTTATCTTTGGCATGTGATCCTCATATTTACTGGGACATATAACCAACAAACCCCGCGGTTAGCGCAATTTGCCTTTTATTAATGGTTGTTTCATGATGAAGCATGATCACAAACAGGAGGTCGATCATGCTCCATCACTATTGCGGTCAGTTTCTTGAATATTGTCAGTTGGCCGATTTCTCGGCGCGCTCCATCCAGGCTTTGAACAGCTCAACGAATTAACAATTTTTTTAAAAACGGGAAGAATCCGTTCGGTCAAAAGGGTTCGTTACCGTCATCTGATCGATTTTAAGGCGGACCACAACGATCCCTCCATTCATGTCGCAAAATCTCGGGTCTGGACCCTCATACAATTTTACCATTTTTTGACACTTCACCGGATCGTACCTGAAATTCGCCATTTGTCTGACCATGGATTATCATGTAGCTTTTTCGTATTGAAGCATTAGGCTTTAATTCAAGGTTTGATCCTGATCACAATTGAGAGAACCAGTCGATTAACTGTCTGGCAATACTTATTTTAGGCGGTACTTGGGGGAGTTCATCTTTTGAAAACCATGCAGCTTCGATGATTTCCGAGCCATCAACAACAATTTCCCCTGTAGCATAATCTGATACAAATGCAATCATTAGAGAGTCAGGAAAAGGCCAGGGCTGGCTACCAAAGTATCGAACGTTTTTAACGGTAATGCCGACCTCTTCTTTAATTTCTCTTTTAACGCATTCCTCCAATGATTCCCCGGGTTCGACAAAACCAGCCAAAACGCTGTAAAAAGACCCCTTAAAATGTCGGTTGCGGGCCAGGAGAATTCGGTTGTCTTTAACAATCGCTACAATGACTGCAGGTGATAGGCGAGGGTAATTGATGTGCTGGCATCGGGGACATATCTTTGCCCGTTCGTCAGTTTTATCTTCAGTTTCCTGACCGCATTTTCCGCAATATCGGTTAGTAAGATGCCAATATAAAAACTGATTGCCCCGGCCGGCAATCCAGATTAATGTATCCGGAATTAATCCGAAAAGCGTTCGCAAATTGTTTAGTTTAAAATTTGCATCAAAGGAACTACCCGGTTCCAGCGCACCTGCGTAGCATGGCTGCCCGTCCAGCGATCCCAGATACAGTCTATAGGAAGGTGAGATCTGAAGGGCTTCCAGGTCAGCTGCATCCGGGATACTGAACCGATCTGCATTGATTTTGGTTAGTAGATAGCCCTTGTCGAAGATGAACCAGAGAGCGGGTCCAGTTTGATTGCGTGTAGGTTTAAAATCCGGCTTAAAAATCATTTTATCTTTTTCGCTTCTTCCTTTTCATTTTCTAAAACCCAGTAACGAGTGACACTGAGTTTGTGAACTCAACTCTTACCCTTGGACAAATTGAGATTAGCTTGGGACGGCAATTCTTGTCAAACATTGGAATAGATCGTCTATAGAGCAGATTCTGGAATTCTAATGACAAGACAGGTATGTGCTGGCTACTTCACAAATAACAGGTTGACGGAAACGACATATTTCTTGCCTTAAATTGATCGGCATTATTTTTTTTGCCCCCAAAAAATTTAAACTAAATACAAATTAATAGCAGTAAACACAAATATTGCAAATAGTGCGATATGATCTGGATATGCAACATGGAATTAACCGGCGAGCTTCAGCGAGTCCGTGTTATATGATTTGTTAGCGCTTTTTTATAAATTGTAGATGTTTATCTATTTCACTTTTTTCGGTTTATTGGTTCTCTTTGATATTGATAGTAACAATTGTGTATACCCTAAGACGAGTAGTACTACGCCTATGAATTGAATTGGAATAAATATCCAATCTCTCCAAAACTGCCAATTGCAACCTTTGTTTTTGTAATCATTGAATGATTTTACTATAAATTTTTGTAGTTTATCAATGTTAATTAATTGTTTCCTATAATAGTCTTTGAGCTTTTGCTCTAGATCGCTATAAGATAAGGAACCATCTTTATATTCTTTATAGATATTGTTTAGTTGCTCGTCTGGGATCAATTGAGGTATGAAATTTACTTTATTATTCAACATTGAAGCTAAATGTATTTTATCTAGATCATGTTCAAATTCTATAGCTTGACTGGTTACCTCCTCTATCTTCATGCGCCTAAGCAACAATTCAGTTGTATAATCGCCAATCTCGTTATTTGCTATTTGGGTACGTGACCGGCATTGTGAGTCATCAGATCGGATACGGTTCAGTTCATCTATTTTACCAGCCTATCTGCGTAAGACCAAAAGCTTGGAAGAATTGATTCCATGGCTGTATTTAAAAGGCATATCCACAGGTGATTTTAGCGATGCTCTTTCCGCCCTGGTTGGCAAAGATGCTCCCGGCTTAT
>CAYQNS010000387.1:0-2389 GCA_964418755.1 uncultured Desulfobacteraceae bacterium | reverse complement strand
GAAGCAATGCGGTCGTCGCTGCTCAACAAGCTCTTTATATGGATATCAAGTCTGCCCTTGACTCATTTATAATTTTGACAAGCGTCAGGAGCAGACTTGACCCCATTTCTTCTGCTATAAATAGCTATGCTATCCATAAAAATAAGCTTATTCAATCCCCATCAATTTCATTGTAGCAGCCGCCCCTGATGCAAGCTTCAATGAATATCGGAAATCCGGTACACCATAAAAGACCATATAGAGATTTGCAATTGCTTCATTTGCCTCACCAGACTTAGTTTTGTCATATTTAAATATCGTAATAGCTGTAATCCCTTCATCTCCATCAGGATACGTATAAGGCCCAATCATCTGAACAAAATCAGGAAGCGGTTTCATCTTAAGAAAGCATTTACCTAATTCATTAGCGGATTCTGTAGTCCATTTTGAAATTCCTATTGTAATCATGTCTAATCTCCTTTCAATTTGAGTTAAATTCATTATAACAGGTATGTTGGTTACAGATTATTATTGTGGGAAGCCTTTATTGTAGCAGGCAACAGGCAAATCATTTGCTACACCGGCAAAACATTTATTGCAGGATACACATGATACTTTATCAGCCTTTCCATCTTTGAATTTATTAACAATATTTGGCTCTCTGATAAATGGACGGCTCATTGAAATAAAATCCGCATATCCTTTTTCTACAACCTCTTCCATGTGATCAAATCTACGCATCCCACCTACCACCATAAGTGGGATATTCCCAATAACTGGTTTAATTAATTTGGCAGCCTCAACGTTATATCCCTCTTCAAGATTGAATTTACCCTCCATCTTTTTTAGCATTGGTTTTCCTATTATTTTCCTCCACAATGGAAAGTTGGTTACAAGTTCATTTGTTGGCACATCCCCCCGAACCATATTGAACATAGAATAGCTTATTGTGCCACAGCTTACTTCTAAACCGTCTATTGGTAAATCATGTAGCCATTGAGAATATTTTTTTGCTAATTGAAGTGTTATTCCTGTTTTGGGTGTGAAATCCTGTGTATTTAACTTAACTAATAAGATCATATTATCAGAGATATTTTTCTTAATTTCTAATATCACTTCCTTGATAAACTTAAATCTATTCTCGTCTGAACCTCCCCAGGAATCAGTTCTTTTATTGAAAAAAGGCGATAGAAATTGATTAACCAGATAACCGTGTGCAGCATGAACCTGAACACCATCTACCCCTGATTTTTTGGCACGAGCTGCGGCTGTTCCAAATGCATTAATTACCTCTTGAATCTCATCTTCATTCATTTTTCTTGGTTTTGCCATGTAGATAGTATCCATAGGTCCTTTTGATGGTGCAACCTGGGTTTGACCAATGATATCTTTAGATGTCTGTCTTCCTGAGTGCATTAATTGAAATACTATTTTGCTTCCTTCAGCTTTGACTGCATCAACAAGCTCTTTAAGTCCATCAATCATAGCATCACTGTGTATGCCAGTTTGGTATTTCCCTGCCCGGCCATTTGGCATCACAAAACAATAACCTGGGATTATTAGACCAACCCCCCCTCTTGCCAATCTACCATACCTACTAATTAATTTATCTGTAACTTTACCCTGACTATCTGCCATACATTCATAAGTTGCAGAGTGTACGAAACAATTTTTAACTTCAATTTTTCCAATTGATTTTGGTTCAAGTAAAGTAGACATAAAGGCCTCCAACTTTTTATAAAAGTATTACACTATCTGAAGTTTCCCTTTACTAAAAATTATAGCATTTGGCTGATTTGCTTTGAGGAATAACTCACTTGAGATTTGAGGACGAACTGTATGCGCAGTTGCTGCAAGAATTACAAGGTCAGATAGAAGAGGAAGAAAGTACTGACAAGAACTTATGGTTACAAATAGGATAAAATTAATATGATTGTCAAGTGCATATTAAAATTCTGTATAGCAAAACATAGGGGTCAGGTCTTCATTCTTGACACATTCAATTTTTTTTCAACCTTTCTGATTTTTCTTCTAAGCTTTTTGTCACTTCTTATTTTATCATTAACCCGCCTGCTTGCCTGGGACACGCCGGATTCTCCAATCCTGAAATGAAATTTTGGGGGACGCCCATAAAATTATAACTTTCGAAATTAAGACTCCTGTGATATGAGGGTTGTATGCCACGTAAAGCACGCATCGATGCTCCAGGAGCCTTGCATCACATCATTGTTCGAGGGATTGAGCGTCGGCGGATATTCTCAGATGATCAAGACCGTGATAATTTCGTTGAACGTCTGGGTAATATTGTTACCGAGACGCAAACCTTTTGTTTCGCATGGGCACTCATCCCCAATCACATGCCCATATTTTATTGCGAACCGGCCAAACTCCTCTTGCAACGGTTATGAGA
>CAYQNS010000386.1:0-2401 GCA_964418755.1 uncultured Desulfobacteraceae bacterium | reverse complement strand
GTTTTTAAATCAGCGAAGCTGACAAAGGAAATGTCCCTATCCGTGTAAATCCGTGTAAATCCGTGTCCAAAATTGCAGTTTTTTCACGAAGTGAACCATAATGCAGTGTCCGTGTCCCCAAATTTAACTTTCCTTCATAAAGTCAATACAATTACAATGTTAAAAAAAAACAACACGATAGTAAAAAAGGTGGCTTCCATTTGCAAAGATGAACCAGCGATAGCAGCGGCATATATCTTTGGCTCTCATGCAAAAGGAAGTCAGAAGAAATCAAGCGATTTGGACGTAGCCCTCTTATTGAATGAGACGGAAATCGCTGATTTCTTTACGCTTGATTTTATAACGGCATTGGAAAAAAAACTGGCATGTAAAGTAGATGTTATTATCTTAAATAAAGCCGGTGAGGTGTTGAAATTCGAAGTGAGGCGCCAGGGCATACTGGTATTTGAGCGTTCAAAAAAAGACCGAAAACAGTTTGATATTAAGGGCCGTAAATCTTATGAGGATTTTCTTTATCTTCATAAAAAATACGTAAAATCAGTTTTGTATGGTAACATTCATGGTTGATCGTATCCTTCTCGAAAGAATTCTGGCGGATATTAAATCCAACGTCAAAGAATTGAAAGACGCTAAAGATATTACCTGGAATGTCTATCGGGCAGATATACGGTCCAGGCGATTCATAGAGCGTACGTTGCATATCACCATTGAAGGCTGTGTCGATGCGGCACAGCATATTATTTCCGACGAGCGGATGCGGGAGCCGACAAGCTACCGGGATACATTTGCGGTCCTGGCTGAAAACAAGATATTATTGCCTGAAGATTTGCCAAAATTTGAAAATATCGCTTCATTCAGAAATTTTCTAGTTCACTATTATGAAAGAGTGGATGACGAGATTGTATATGCAATTTTCAGAAAGAATCTTTCCGACTTTGATCTTTTTGTTAAGAGGGTAGTCAGATTTCTTGAAAAATTATCGTGAAATGCGACAACGAACAACCCACATTTACATTTTGCCAAGACCGTTCGATATTTCCATATGGAGACGTGCTTTCCTGAAAATGGTTTTTACTGTTTGGGACGGCCACTATAAAGTAACTGTGAATGAACATTAAGGCACCTTTCCGCCACAGACCCACACAGACGATTAAATATTTTAAGAATAAATAGGACACGGATTATCGCGGATGACACGGATCAAAAAATAAAAACCACACTCTCTTTTTAAATCAGCGAAGCTGACAAAGCCTTGTCCATTGTTCTTGCATTGTCCTTATCCGTGTAAATCCGCGTAAATCCGTGTCCAAAAAAAAATAAAATAGAACAGCATTCCATGAAACCTCTGGCACCATCTGAAAAGAAAATAATTTTATCCCGCCTGTTCTGGGATGTCGACAAGCATTATGGCGATTATACCGAGCTGCTCGCTGAAAAATTGAGAAACATCGAAAATGACGATGGTCAGAGGTTTTTCAGCAGGGTTCTAACCTCCTGCGATTGGTACACGCTGCTGAAATTGATGCCCTTGCCCAGGCTCAAACTGATTTTAAGCGATCCTGTTTTAAACAGGCTCTACCCCAAAGAATTAAAAGACAGGTATCTTTATGCCAAAGGCATATTATCTCCATAAGCTATATCCGTTTCAAGATAAAATCCTCAAGGTGATTGAGGCATTGGACCTGGATTTTTATTTCACAGGCGGAACCGCCCTTGGCCGGTGTTTTCTTCACCATCGATATTCTGATGACCTTGATTTTTTCGTCAATAACCACAATGCGTTCAAGAAACAGTGTACAGCAGCGATTGAGGCGATTAAAACGCACTGGGCCTGTGATATTACAACGACTTCCGATACGTTTGTTCGTATCTTTGTTAAAGATGACAGCTTGGTTTTGAAAATTGATTTCGTTAATGACATCCCGTTTCATTTTGGCGAAGTTGCCGGGTTCCCTATATTTCATCGTGTCGACAACTGGAGAAATATCCTGTCCAACAAGCTTTGTGCCTTGAGCAGGATGGAGGCAAAAGATATTGTCGATATTCTTTTCATTGGGAAAAAGTATTATTTTGAGTGGGAAGAGATTATCCATGAAGCAAAAGAGAAAGATTTGTGGGCCGACCCCATTGAAATATGCCGGATGATCAGCCAATTTCCAGATCATCTGTTTAATGAAATTAAATGGATCATTGATATAAATATGGAAAAACTTAAACAGGAACTCATTGTGCTTCACGATGATATTTTTTTCGGCAATGCGAATTCATTGATTGAAAGAAACCGCGCAGCGCATTAACCGGGGAGCTGCTTCTATTCCGATTCAAAAAAAATATGGGACACGGATAAACGCGGATGACACGGATCACTAAATAAAAACATAGAAACGACGCTTTATTTTTA
>CAYQNS010000385.1:0-2424 GCA_964418755.1 uncultured Desulfobacteraceae bacterium | reverse complement strand
TTATGATATGGTCGGCATGGGTTGCCTTGTTCAGATTACAGCCATGAGTATTACCGGCGAACTCGGGGAGGCGGCCATGGGCTGTGCCCACACGCTTCTTCAAAGGCATCTGGTCCATGTGATTGCCTCGGATGCCCATTCGCCCGGTGGTCGTCCGCCGATTTTGAGCAACGGAATAAAAGCCGCCGCCAATATTCTGGGCAGCATGGCCGAGGCCCGGAAAATGGTCACAGATATTCCAAGAGCCATTCTTTGCGGTGACTCCATTGAAATCCCCGATCCGCTACGTCCACTGGAAATGAAAAAAAAATGGTGGCAGGTGTTTCGTTGAAGGTCGGCCACACCTTCAATATTCAGTATTCCATACTATGGGCAACAGGTTTTATGGAAAAAGTTGCATATGTTTTGTTTCTGGCAGCTATGGCAATAAGCCCGCTGGTTTTTGGGGCCATGCACCTCTGGGCCTATACTTTGATGTCGCTGCTGGTTTTTGTCGGGGCTGTGCTGCTTTTACCGGGAAGGATCGTTCGGGAGCCGGGAAAGGACGGGTTCTTTTTTAAAATACCCAATACGGGACTGAATTTATTTTTTATCGCCTTTTTACTGCTTCTGATTTTTCAACTGACACCCCTGCCTGAAGGGGTGGTTAATTTTCTGTCACCCCAGCGGCTAAAGGTTGCCAAAGCCTCTCTGGCAGGTCTTGAAACGGGCACTGTCTCCCATAGCGGCAGGTGGCTTTCACTGTGTGTTTACCAGCACCCGGTACGCATGTCGCTGATTTGTTTTTTTACCTATGCCCTGTTTTTTTACGGCATGCTGGTGGTGCTCAATTCGCGGCAACGGATCGAAACCACGGTTTTTCTGGTTTTGATCCTCTGCTGTTTTGAAACGGTTTACGGACTGGCCCAGACCTATTCAGGGTCCGGGCATATCCTGTGGCATGTCAAGAATAGCTATAGCTGGGATGTTACCGGAACCTACATCAACCGCAACCACCTGGCCGGACTGCTCTCCATGGGCCTGCTCACCGCCGCAGCCTATGCCGCTTCCCTGGCCCGGCCGAAAAGGGCATACCTCAAAGATCTCCTGGGGAAAAAAAATATTAAAAGCCGGATATTGGCCGGGCTTTCCGGCGGGGAAGCTCCGGGCAAACGGCTGCTGGTCCTTTTTTGCGGGGTCATTATCGGCATCGGGCTGATTTTTACGGCCTCCCGGGGGGGGGGGATGATCGCCGGGGCCGGCGGGCTTTTGTGCATGGGGCTTATTTTTATTTTTCGCAGGACCCAGCGCCGAAAAGGAGTTGTTCTGCTGGGCCTGTTTTTGGTTACGGCGGGTTACGCCGTCTATATCGGGGCCGAATATCCCATGGGGCGGTTTAATTATTTTGACCAGTCCCTTGAAAATCGTACCCGGTACGCGCGCAAGACCATGGATATTTATCAGGACTATCCTGTGGCGGGCATTGGTTTTGGTAATTTTGAATATGTCTATCCCGGGTACCAGGCGACAAAGGATAATAAACGCTATATCCGGTTTGCACACAATGACTGGGCCCAGTTCCTGGCCGAGACCGGTACGATCGGGCCGGTTTTGCTGCTCGCGGGTATGGCCTGTTTTCTGTTGCGGACCCTGCGGCTCTGGCTGAAACGACATGACCCCTTTTCCCTGGGCCTGGGAACGCTGGCGCCGGCCATTATAGGGACCATGGCTATCCATTCCTATTCGGATTTCAACCTGCATATTCCGGCCAATTTTTTAATGCTGGGTGGTTTGACTGCATGCAGCAGCGCAGCACTGCACCTGCATTGCCGGGGCGGTCGGGAAAACCGGATTTTTCGATGGCATTGCCTGTCCCTGAAGTTTCGGGGAACAGTTTTGTTTTTTTCGATAGTCGGAATGATTCTCTGGTGTGCCGGAGGGATCGTGCATCATTTTGGAGCCAAAATCAATTGTTCGACTGTACACAACGCCACCTTTAACATTGACCGGCAGCCGTTACTTGAGAATATCCGGAAAGCCATTTCTACAGATGGTCTCAATGCAAGATATCGGCAAAAATTGGCCCGGGCATTGATGAAGGATCGCGATGATCATGCTGCTGAAAGTGATTGTGCTAATTGCTAAAAGACAACTGCTGATCGCTCAATTTAGTTTAAATAAGCCCGATTGTTTGGTAGGGCCGGAATGTGTATAAATCAGAGCAGTTTATTTTCAGTATCCAAAATCGACCCGATGATATATGATTATATCAAAAATGCAAATAAAAACCCGTATGCAGCGTCGTAAAAATTAATGGGAAAAATCGGGCATGTGCGGTCTTGGAAATATGCCGAATGTTATGGGTTGGATATTATTCGGATAAGAATTGATTGTATCCTATTCAAAAACCCTGGAAAAGGGTTTGGATAAAACCCGCTTACCCTC
>CAYQNS010000384.1:0-2444 GCA_964418755.1 uncultured Desulfobacteraceae bacterium | reverse complement strand
GGAATTTATGCCTGGAAATTCAGAGAGACCTCGTTGTGCCGGCCATGAATTATGTTGCCTTTGGGATTCGGCGTCGGGTACGCTGTGTTTTGGTTGGCTAAAGGGATGGGATAGAGACAAAAAAATTCACTGAGTGAAAAACTGAGTGAAAGTCTGAAAAGAAATACAGATTTTTCCATATTTTTACCGATAAATTCACACAAATATTAACGCAGTAAGATTTTGAAATGATAATAAATAATTAATATTATTACATATCTTGAAATGGGATAGGCAGCCTTTCACGCCGGCGACAGGGGTTCAAATCCCCTTGGGGACGCCACCCAATAAAAAAAGGGTTTAGATGAAAAATCTAAACCCTTTTTTTTATCTATGTTTCCAATACCCGTCATACCCAACATAAAATTTTTACTGACACAGTCCCAGCCAGGCGACCGGTCACTTTCTTTTTTCATCCAGTGCCACCGGCACCGGTTTTACCGGCGTCACGAAGGGGTTGTGCAAGTTGATGCCAGGAAACGCGATTGTTTTCTCATGTCCGAGTCCATATGGCACTTTTTATATTTTTTCCCGCTTCCGCACCAGCATAAATCGTTACGTCCCAGCTTGGGGACGGATTCAGGCTCCTGCATACCAAATAATTTGCTTAAAAATCCCATAATTTTCCTAAATAAATGATGGTAATTAAAAATAGTTCCTTGTCTTTATGGGGGGACATTAGAGATATTTCCCATACAAGTCAAGCAAAAAATGCACAAGCTTGGGCTATCCCGCTGCGAGATACCCCGCTTCCATCCGGTCATCTTCCAACCACGGATTGATGACCTGCAACTGCTCGCGCAGTCTCTGGATAGTTCTTCCTCTTACAACCACTCCATTAGAATCGGTAGATCATTCCCTGAATTGTCCCATACTATCCCGGGTGCAGACATACAGAACAGATACAACGAACAGGCAGAGGGCACAAAACACGAATATCCCCTGAAAGGCCCCGGCCCCGAACGGGTTGTCCGAATAAAAGGACTGCATATAGCGGCCCAACCCCTGGAGAAAGGCAGCGGCACCGATCATGGTAAAAAAATTAATGCCCGTCATGGCTGTACCTGCCTTTTCAAGGGGCATTATTTCCTTGATATGGGTGTACATCAGACCCCCGGTGCTTCCCACCAGGCCGAACAGAACAAATGTCAGGCCCAGCAGGAACACGCTGCTGCCGGCCGGTAGAAAGGCAAGCACCAGCAGGATGGCGGACAGCAGAAGCTGACCGGCTATGACGATCCACTTGCGGGTTTTAAAAATCCGGTCTGAAAGTATACCCCAGACGGGTCCGGCACAGACAAATCCGATATTCAGCAAAAGAATCAGGTTGCCGGCGCTCAGGGCGGACAGCCCATGGACGTTCATAAGGTAAGGCCCGGCCCAGAGCACTTGAACGGCGGCATAAATGCCATACCGGCAGAACGTACTTAAGGAGATGAGCCAGTAATCCTTTTTAACAAATAATTGTTTCAAATCCGCCCATATTTTCAGCAGATCCGTTGAATGCCCCCGGAATTCGGCAGAGCCCTCCGGTCTCCCCTGCGGATAATCCCGCACAACCATAAAAAAGAGTATCACCAAAAATAGATTTAAGACTGCCGCTCCGGAAAAAGTCCAGCGCCAGCCGATTTCTTCAACACACAGGACCAAGGGCGATGTTGCGGCCACATTGCCGGCCGTCCCGATGGATACGATGAGTGCGGAAAGAGTGGCAAAGTGCAGCGGGCTGAACCACAGGGTCAGCAATTTCATGCTTCCCATGAGGTTACAGGCCATGCCCACGCCAAGCAGTGCGCGGCCGAACACCAGCGTAGTCAGAGAATCGGCCCAGGCAAAGATAAGGGCGCCCGCGACACCGATTAAAGATAAAACCGTCATGGTGATCCGCGGACCGATCCGATCGAGATAGATTCCAAGGGGCAACTGGGCCAGGGCAAAGGCGTAAAAAAAGGCCGCCGACATCATGCTCAATTCGCCGGCGTCCAGAGATAGATCCCTGGTCAGATCCGGTGTTATGACGGCAATCGAGGCTCTGTAAAATTGAGACAAAACAAAGAGAGACGATGTCAGGAGAAATATACTCCAGCGACGAGACAGGGCAAAATTCATCATACCATTTTTATCTTCACGAACCGGTAGCAAAAAGCACTATTTTGTTTTCTGCAGCTCCGGGCCTGAACAACCTGGAGAAATCAATTGACACCTTAAAAAAGCAATGGGACGCGGATGCCTGCAGATAAACGCAGATTGCATTTATTGTTCAATGATCATTTATGAAATATTCGGATTCAATGTCCATTTGATAAACCAGTCATTGTCTTCCCGATCCAGGCAGACAATCCCGGAATTTTGGAACTTATAGACCCGCTTATCTTTCAGGCCTGCCGTCAGATAAGAAACCAGTT
>CAYQNS010000383.1:0-2465 GCA_964418755.1 uncultured Desulfobacteraceae bacterium | reverse complement strand
GTGGAATGCTTATTGATGAGATTAAGAGTACTGGACAAGAAATTTTGTAGCTTGTCATGCCCTGATGAACCAGTTGAATATTCAATTGGGCTATAGGAAACATTTATTCAATGCCTGAGTGAAAACCATGCTCAGGCGCGGTTTTGAGTCTTGTGTTAAAAAAAGAAAGCAATCTCAGCGAGTTGTAAATTTTTAAACAAAATTGAAAAACTATATTTGTTACCAAAACATCCCCCAAAAATAACCCAAAACCCAACACCCAACACCCAATATTGGAAGATAGCCCAAAAAACAGCAAAAAGAGATATCGCTGATTTGAAAAAAAGAGGATTGATTGAATATTCAGGTGCACCTAAAAATGGTTTTTACTGTTTGAAACGATCAATATGAAAAATAATCGGACACGGATTTTCACAGATTTACACGGATTAAGAAAAAGATGTTTTTTTATCAGCGAAGCTGAAAATAACTGCCCTCATCCGTGTTTATCCGCGTTAATCCGTGTCCCATAAATAAAAAGTGATCCTTTTTGCAGATGCCCTTTAAAAGAACAATCATTGCTTCAGCCATTATGATTTTGACAGCCGCCTGTGTTGCATACATTGGCCATGGTGAAGAAATCTATCCCAATAAGCCGCTATCTTCATTTCCCACAAACATCGGTCAGTGGACGGGTCTCCCGGATAAATTTGATGCCAGGATTTACCAGGCGCTGGGTGTTGATGATTCGTTTCTCGCAAATTATCGCAACCCGCAAGCATCAAGCGTTCAACTTTATGTCGGTTTTTATCAGAGTCAACGAGAAGGGGACCTGATTCATTCTCCCAAAAACTGCATGCCCGGGGCAGGGTGGAATATTGTTGAAACATCCATTGAAACACTGGAGGTCCCCGCCGGAAATAAAAAAAAGGTCAACGTTATTAAACTGGTTTTGCAAAACGGCATTCAAAAGCAAATCGTTTTATACTGGTTTCAGTCAAGGGGGCGCATCATTTCCTCAGAATATATGCAAAAAATATATCTGGTTATCGATTCCATTATGCGTCACAGAACCGATGGTTCTTTTGTGAGACTGATAACACCCGTTTTAAATGGTGGTGAAAACAACGCTTTGAGTACCCTGAAAGATTTCGCAGTTCAACTCATGCCGATCTTAAATGGCTATATCCCATCCTGATATGACGCAGGCCCAAATGAACACTCATGCACATTTTTGCCACAGACCCACACGGACACACACAGACGGTTAAATATTAAAAAGTAATATTTCCGGATTTTTAATAAATTTATCTGTATAAATGAATAGTTATGGAGTATTCCTGTTTTTTTATTCACGAAGTGAACCATGAATTGTCTGTGTCTTTCTGTGTGGGTCTGTGGCCAGTTAATATTACTTTTATCCGTGCAAATCCGCGTCAATCCGTGTCCCAAAAAATAAATTCGGACACGGATAAACGCGGATGACACGGATCAAAAAATAAAAAACAATACTCCCTTTCTTTTTAAATCAGCGAAGCTGACAAAGACTGCCCTATCCGTGTAAACCCGCGTCAATCCGTGTCCCATAAATAAAATGAGCCAATATTATCCTTTTAATTCAAAACTCAAAATTAATTCAAAATTATAATGCCCTGGTTCTTGTTACCGAGTGGAAAACTTTTCGACAACCTGATTTCAACACAATGTCTGAACGAATGAAGACAAAGATTATATTTGATGGCAGAAATCAATATGACCCGGAAGAAATGAAAGAATATGGTTTTGAATACCATGGCATCGGCAGAAAATAAATATTCCCTACCAATTTTATTAAAAAATATAGCGAATCGCAGCACTGCTTTTTATTATTTAAAAAGTTTGTTACTATACTACTGTTATAATAAAAATTTTATACAGATGTGAACCATTAAAAACATTACCTTGGAAAAAATCAAAAAAGAAAATTAAATGCATATAATATTTAAAAAAAATATCGATAAAATAAAAACTCTATGTATTAATCATAACATTAAATCTTTATTTGCATTTGGATCTGTGTGTACAAACGAATTTAATAATTCAAGCGACATCGATTTGCTTATTTCTTTCAATCAAATGGATCATGCTGATTATGCGGATAATTACTTTTCAGCAGCAGATAAATTTGAAGAAATATTAAACAGACCAGTTGATCTTATAACTGATAAATCATTATCAAATCCATATTTTATTGATTCAGTAAACAGGACAAAAACTCTGATTTATGAACAACATGATTAAAAAATTTCTTTTTGATATAAAAGAGTCAATTGAGTCAATTGAAAATTATATCGGAGATAATAAGGATTTTAATGTATATCAGCGCAATAAAATGCTTCGTAGAGCAGTTGAAAGAGAGTTTGAAATCATTGGAGAAGCAATGAACCGTATTGTTCAAATTGATGATAAAATAAATATTTCAACTAAGAAGCAGATTATAAACATGC
>CAYQNS010000382.1:0-2486 GCA_964418755.1 uncultured Desulfobacteraceae bacterium | reverse complement strand
TATAATAGTGGCTTTTAGTGAGCACCAGCTCATTAAAGTAAAAAAGATGGGTTAATATAAGTAATACGATAAATACAGGGTGCTTTTCGAGTCTTAAACTGATGATTTTAGGGCCAAAAACAGGCTTCTAAACAAAATAGTGTTGTGCAGGATAATTATGCCGCGAGGAAACCGATATTACATGCCGGGCTTGATATGGCACACCCTGGATAAATAGGCTTCGCATTTAACGGGGTAAATAACACATCGCTGCCACAGGAAGAAGTTTTTACTCAAATTCGCCGGGATCGCAAGTGTTGGCTCCGATGGCTGCATGATGCCAAAAAGCGTTACCGGTTTACGGATACTAAACTATACCGTTACATCGAATCATTTCCATCTTCTAATTCAGGATGCGGGACGCCGCGGTTCTTTGCCCAAAGCCATCCAACTGATTGCTGACCGCACAAGAAATTATTTGGTATCCAGGTCTGTTCAATTCTTTATTCGTTATACCTCAAAGGAACCAGCATGAAAGTAACTGAAAATATCTGGCATGAATATCATATAAGATTGGCAGCCTTTATAAGAAGTAAAGTTGCCGAAGATATGGTGGATGATCTTCTTCAAGATGTCTTTATGAAGATTCATATTCGAATTGATTCCCTGAAAGAAGATGCAAAGCTCGAAAGTTGGCTATATCAGATAACACGAAACACAATAATTGACCATTATCGTTCAAAGCAAACAACTGAAGAACTTCTTGAATGGATTGAGCAACCCCATATAGAAGAGGAGGAGGAAACCATCAGGAAAGAACTATCATCGTGTCTTGAGCAGATGGTAAAAGAGTTACCCGAAAAATATCGTAAATCTGTTCAAATGTCCGAAATAGAAAACAGAACTCAAAAAGAAGTGGCTGAACACGAAGGCATCTCTTTATCAGGTGCAAAATCAAGAGTTCAAAGAGGTAGAGCTTTATTGAAAGCCATGTTGCATGACTGCTGTAAATTTGAGATCAATAAGAAAAATCAAATTATATCGTATGAGGAAAAGGAACAGGACTGCAAATGTTGTTAATTTTAAAATGTTTGCGTCCTTTTCATCCGGTCTCCGTCTATAGAGGTATAATCACTTTTTTTTAATCTCAATATGGGAGACAAACATGGATCAATTAGCAAATGACAACATACGCAAGGCAGTGCGTGAACAGTATGGCAAAGTAGCGGAATCGGGTAATTCTGGTTGTGGATGCTCGGCAACTTCATGTTGCGATGAACCTGGAACTGATGCAAAAGCCACTTCAATGGAACTCGGTTATTCAAGCACAGATGTAAATCAAGTGCCCGATGGTGCAAATATGGGATTGGGTTGTGGCAACCCCAAGGCTATAGCCTCATTAAAGTCTGGTGAAACTGTTTTAGATTTGGGCAGTGGGGGTGGTTTCGATTGCTTTCTTGCTATTAAGGAAGTTGGTGAATCAGGGCAAGTTATAGGCATTGATATGACACCAGATATGGTAAGTAAAGCACGCGCTAATGCAGATAAGGCTGGTCATCTAAATGTGGACTTTCGTCTTGGCGAGATAGAAAATTTGCCCGTAGCAAATGGTGTGGTGGACGTGATTATTTCCAATTGTGTTATCAATCTTTCACCCGAAAAAATCAAGGTTTTTCAAGAATCATTCCGGGTGCTGAAACCAGGAGGAAGGTTGGCTATTTCGGATGTCGTAGCCACTACTGAACTACCAGAACATCTGAAAAATGATATGGCTTTGTTCACCGGTTGTATGTCTGGAGCATCATTAATCACAGATATTGAAGCTATGCTCAAAGATGCTGGGTTCGAGGCTATAGCAGTAAAACCAAAAGATGAAAGCAGAGAATTTATCAGCAATTGGGCGCCAGATAGTAAAATTGAAGATTATGTTGTTTCTGCAACAATCGAAGCAACCAAACCAATAGCATAAAAGACTTGCCTGTTATCACGGCGAGATGCCGGCCTTTAACCCTTATTTAAACCTGCTATTTAAAAAACCGAAGCCCTCAATGAAGACTTCGGCCGATTCGGTGGGCACAGCCCTTCCTACGATCTAAAAAAGCTATAAATGCGAAAAAAGAAAAAGAGTCAAGTCTGCTCTTGACTCTTTTTTAATTGTTCTTCCAACTTTTTGATGCGTATTTTGAGATTCCGGTCATTTTTTATCCGGGATTTCATTCTTTCGATAATACTGCTGACGGAACTGTATTTTTTTAACATAAAAACGAGCCCTATTTCTTTTAATCCGTCACGACGCAATTTGCGAATCAGATAGATCGCCGCACATCTTGGCTCATTAAAGGTTCCTCTTTTAGATGTAAAAAGTTTTTCGCGTTTAACATCGTAGAAATCACACACGCTGGAAATAATTATTTCAGAATCAAGGTATAGCTCCTTTATTTGGGGCATCTCGTCACTGCCTTTGAGATCTCGATAGGTGGTCTTTACCCAATCTATAAAATCCTGGG
>CAYQNS010000381.1:0-2528 GCA_964418755.1 uncultured Desulfobacteraceae bacterium | reverse complement strand
GTTGGGTTTAAAAAAATATAAGGAGATTGTTATGTATGCATTAGCGATAAGCGGAAGTCCACGTAAGGGGGGAAATACCGAACTCCTTCTAAAGGAGGTTCTCACCGAATTGAGTGACGTTGGCTGGGAAACAGAACTCGTAAAGGTTGGTGGAACAGCAATTCGCGGTTGTATTGCATGTGAGAAATGCTTTGAGAATAAAGACAATGAATGCTCAGTTAAAAAGGATAAATTTAATGACATCTTTTCAAAAATGCTCAAGGCTAATGCTATGATTTTGGGCTCCCCAACCTATTTTGCGGCTGTATCTGCTGATTTGAAGGCATTGATTGAAAGGGCAGGATATGTTGCTTATGCCAACGATCACGCTTTTTCCGGAAAAATAGGGGCAGCTGTAGTGGCAGTGAGACGCGGAGGAGCCACTCATGCATACGACACTATCAACCACATGTTCCAAATGTCCAGGATGGTCATTCCATGCTCAACCTACTGGAATATGGGCTTTGGCCATAGCAAAACGGAGGTTCTTAAAGACGAGGAAGGTTTAGCCAACATGCGTCACCTTGGAAAATGCATCGATTGGCTTGGCAAGGCCATTCTCCCCAATATAGATAATTATCCAAAGTCTTAGCCTTTACAGAAAACTGATCCAAAAAGTATGAATGAATTCACAAGACGCGATATCTGAGATGCGTAGCCGGAGTGTATAGCTTAAAAGTCAACAAAGAATGGCCCCTCGATTCCGCATCAACCCGTCTTGAAGCGACATTTCTAGCTTTATTTTTCATTCACCTTATTATACATTTACAGGCAGAAACTAAATGCCTGATCAAGCGTTTGCATTATAGCAACAACCGAATACGTGGCGGATAAGAGGCTTGAATGAATTTGCGAAGCGCGACGAGGTGGAAGGAATTTTTATCGGTAGTGGTAATTGGTTTGGTTTTGTTAATTGCCGCATGGCAGGATAGCGCACAGGCTATCAAAGAGCCAGATAAAACTACGGCAGATGAGGCGCTTTCCGACAAGGATTTCCAGGAGTGGCTTGCGGCGCTGCGTGCAGAGGCGCGCGGCAAAGGAATTTCCGATGCGACGTTGGACGCGGCGCTGAGCGATATTCTGCCGGTAAAGCATGTGATCGAACTTGACCGACAGCAGCCGGAGTTCACACAGACCTTCTGGACTTACCTCCGGCGGCGCGTAAAAGACGACCGGATAATACGCGGTCGTGCGCTGCTGGCAAAGCATCGCGACCTGCTGAACAAGATCTGTGCTGAATATGGCATACCTCCGCGCTATCTCATCGCATTCTGGGGACTGGAAACGAATTTTGGCGATTATGTAGGTAACTTCCGCGTGATCGATGCCCTAGCGACGCTGGCTTTCGACCGGAGGCGCGCCGATTTTTTCCGGGCTGAGCTTCTAAGCGCACTGCAAATTATCGATGAGGGTCACATCACGCCGGACGCGATGACGGGCTCCTGGGCCGGAGCAATGGGACATATGCAGTTCATCCCAACCACATTCACCATACACGCCGTGGATTTTACCGGCGACGGCCGCAAGGACATCTGGGGTAGCCTACCAGATGCTTTCTCCTCCGCCGCCAATTTTCTCTCTAACATAGGCTGGCGGACGGGCGAAATCTGGGGCCGCGAGGTGCGTCTCCCTGAGAACTTCGACCTGACCCTTGCCACGATGGACAGGAAAAAGTCGCTTAAGGACTGGGCGTCGATTGGGGTGCGGCGGAGTAATGGTACGGCTTTGCCGCAGGAGGATATGGAAGGTTCCATCGTGCTGCCACAAGGCTATAAAGGTCCGGCCTTTCTGGTCTACAACAATTTCCGGACTATCTTGTGTTGGAATCGTTCAATCAACTTTGCAATCTCAGTCGGCCATCTCTCAGATCGAATCATCGGCCTGCCGCAGATTGCGAACGGCCGGGGTGCAGAACATGAACCGCTTACGCGCGACGAGATCATGGAGATACAGCAGCTCCTCAACCACCTTGGCTTTGATGCTGGCTCAGAGGACGGTTTGGCTGGCCCCCGCACGCAAACCGCAATACGGGCATTCCAAAAAGAAAATTCTTTGCCGCCGGACGGATATCCCTCACCCGCTCTTTTGAAACTTCTGCGGTCGCTGTTGATACCCTACCCACTGTTAACCCTAACATAGTATTTCAATTATTGTGTTAAAATTCAAAACTTGACTTTTGAGTCATTGTCCGATATTTTTTCCACGTTCACTTAAATAAGATCTTGTGCTCTGAACTTTAAAAAGAAGGATGAGCAAACACGATGAATATAAAAAACCCCATTTCTCGATAGATTCTGAGAGGTGGGGTTTTGTTGTTTCTGAGAAGATGTCAACCGGACAATAAATGAGCGGCCGGCGGTGATATTGGCAAGGTATGCCACGGTTTTAGCGGACTGGTTTTCGTGTGATAGTCTCAATCAATCACAGGTTCCGATTTGAAGACTTATTAGCGTAGTCTTGAGTTCAGAAGGGTTGATACAACCATAATA
>CAYQNS010000380.1:0-2540 GCA_964418755.1 uncultured Desulfobacteraceae bacterium | reverse complement strand
TTTCAGTCCTTCCAGGACTGAGTAGGTGACGTGCCCTCACTCCGTATTGAGGTAGACCTTGCACCCCAGGGCATCTGCATGCATCACCGACATGCTGGTAGTTTTTTCCCAGCTTTCATCATCGGCCAGGAACATGCAGTAATTTTCACCACCCCATCCCTTGCTGCCGTATGTCCAGTCCGCTCCCACCAGGTGCAGGATTTTCCACAGGGGCACCATTTCATCGGGCTCGGTTACCGGTTCCCGGGAATTCTGGTTTAAGAAGAACTCGGCCCCCTCTTTGTCAATGGGCGCCTTCATATCGGCAAATTCAGGCTGGGCCTCCTGGTATTCTTCCAGCACGTCTCCTACGACAAAATCAAAATCCTCTGGTGATGCACCCATGGCACTGCAGCTATCGTTCATCAGGGCCGCGTCGCAGGACCCTATTAGGCCCTTTGGCCGCTTTTCCCGGGGCCATGTGGCCCGGGCCTCGTGGACCAGCCTGGGGATGTTGATCTCCATGGGGCAGACATATATGCAGCGCTGACACAAGGTGCACATCCAGACCCACGGGGTGCTGGTGACCTCCTCATCCATTCCCAAAGCCGCCATGCGTAAAAATTTTCTGGGGTCCATGCCCTCAAGGCCTGTTGCCGGGCAACCTGAAGAACATGCCCCGCAGGTGAGGCAGAGGTTCAGATTCCCGCCGTCGGGAAGCATTTCCCGGACTTTTTCCATGAAAATGCTTTTCTTTTTTCCTCCAAGTTTGATTGCTTCCTCAGTCATCTTCCAAATCCTCCGTAATTTATTTCAAACAATGCAGCCTGTCTCGAAACAATTCGCTGTAATTGACACTGGTCGTCGGTCTGTATCACTGAAATGGTTAAAAATTTGTTATAAAAATGGACATTATTTTAAAGGGCTGGGACCCAGTTTCTGTAAAGTTTTTTCCATCTCCACAACAATGGATGAAAATTCACTGCCCATATTGGATGCCAGGGTCACGAACCGGAGCCGCTCGGTTTCAAACCCGGTTTCCGCCATCATCCGCCGGGCGTCGGCCACCCGCCACTCGGCATAGGTGTTGCCCTGATCGGATTTGCAGTTGCCGGCGTGGCAGGCCATCACCATGACACCGTCGGCACCTTCCACAAAGGCGTTCATAATAAAATCAATGTCGATTTTACCGGCGCAGGGAACCTTGATCATGCGAAGACCGGCAGGCAGCGGCATTTTGAATTCGGCGGCCATTTCAGCGGCTTCAAAGGCTGAATTCTGACAGCAGAAGGCAACGATGTTCGGTTCGTCGTCTTTGGCGACAATGCTCTCTTTTACTGCCTTTTGCATGTTCTCATCTTTAAAATCTCCCAACTGGATAGCATCCATGGGGCACTCACTGGCACAAATGCCGCACCCTTGACAGGCCACGGGCGAGATAATCGCACGGTTATCCCAGTAAATGGCGCCATGCGGACAACAGCGGTAGCAGGTCAGACAGATGACACATTTGCCGCGATCCACGACTGCCTGATCCACCGCCACGGTCCGTTTGCCGTCTCCAAGCAGGTTTTCGACTTCAAGGGCAACGTTTTCCGCATCGGTCAGGGCCGCGGACAGGCCGCACGTCTGGCGGGCCGATCCGATGACAAAGATGCCCTCACGGTTGGAAGATACCGGGAATCGATGCACGTTGTTTTTTTGCAGCAGGCCCTGGGGACCCGTGTGGATTCTGAGTATTTCCGCCAGTCCTTCATTGAGATCGTCGGGCAGAATCGCCTCTTCCACAACAATCAGGTCCGGAGAAATTTCCAGGGGCCGGCGCAGAACCGGGTCTTCGGAGGTCACCGTCAAAGTGGCCCCGTCCCGGGTAATTTCCGGCGGTGTCTCAAGTTTGAAGTAGGTGCCACCGTTGTCCCGAACCTCTTTATACAGCAGGTCCAGACCATCGGCAGCCACTTTGATATTATTGACATAAACGTAAACCGTACATCCCTGTCCCTGAAGGACCAGGGCGCTGCTGAGAATCCGTTCTAAAGCCATGGGGTTGCTTTCGTGGTAAAAGCCCGTGACAAAGGCAACGGTTTTTTTGCCAAAGGCGGCGGCATCGGAGTCAAGGGCGGCCTCGATCTCCGACTGGGCCAGCACGTTATCGGCAAGGGTCAGGCCGTAATCCTCATTCAGCGGCTCATAGTAGGCATCGGTGGCAACAACGATTGCGCCGACCTTTTGCTCGATGATTTCCCCCTTTTTTTCAAGGCGTACGGTGAAATCGCCGGGAATTCCCCTGGTGTCGACCAGGCAGGTTCCACTGAGCGCTTCAATCGATTTTTCTCCGGCTGCGATGGCGTCGGTTTTTTCAATCAGGGTAACCTTGTAGCCGTTATCCGTAATTTCAGCGGCGGCTTTTACTCCGGTGGGACCGCCTCCGATAACCAGTACATCGGTGTTGATGGTGATTTCTTCCATTTCTACAGTGGGTTTGGTTTCCGTATTCATTTGGCCTCCCTTACAAATCTGATTGCTTCACGGGCTGCCTGCCCTGCGTGCGCCATTGAAAC
>CAYQNS010000379.1:0-2540 GCA_964418755.1 uncultured Desulfobacteraceae bacterium | reverse complement strand
ATAAAATTATAACTTTCAAAACTAAGAATACTGTGATATGAGGGTTGTATGCCACTTAAAGCACGCATCGATGCTCCCGGTGCACTGCATCATATCATTGTTCGAGGGATTGAGAGGTGAAGAGTTTTCTATGATGATTTGGATCGGGAAAATTTTGTAGAATCCGCAGTTTGTTACCTACTGGGGTGCACGCGAACTCGGGATGACGACAGTTGCATTGGCTAAAAAATAAATTTAGCCCAACCCACGGTCAGCCAGGCAATTTCAAGGGGACAAAAAATTGCCGAAGATCGGGGAGTTAGAAAAAACGCAATTGTTTTTTCTTTGACTTTTTCACAGTACCCAGGTTATTAACTTTACTGCTAAGTATTTTTCTCCGCATCCGCTATTTCTATCGATGGTTTGCGTGGTCTTTGACCCGCACCAGTTACTCATCCGGCTCAAAATGTCACGATTGACGCGTAACATCAGCATATCCACCTACTGGCTTGTGAACTTCCTGTGATCCAGAAAGCGCTCTGCCCTTTATATGATTATTAGACCAGGCTAAGCATAAAATATCATAAAACATATTTTTTATTTTGGACCTTGAAACGTGGCAATAACTACTGTTTTAGATTCCAAGAGAGCGTTATAGATGGGGACAAGGGGAAAAAGTGGCGAGAGCAAATAGACACTATCTTCCCGGGTATGTCTGGCATTTAACGCATCGTTGCCATAAAAGAGAATTTTTGTTTAAATTTGCAAAGGACCGTCTTTGACCGTTGACTGCCAGTCATCCGGGGCGGGCTTCGCTCCCGCTAAAATATACGACCTTGCCCGGCCTCACAAAAATCTGACTTTAAACGATTAAAAAATTTTAAGGAGGTATGACGATGGGAAATATGTTGTGTTTACTATTTTTTATCCTCATTGGGATAGCGTTCTCAACTTCAGCATTCGCCGGGGAACCCTATAAAACAGATACCATAAAAACATCTGCCGGTGATTTAAAGATCACATTTATCGGCCATGGAACCCTGATGTTTACTTTCGGCACACAGATTATCCATGTTGACCCATACACCACCGTGGCTGATTTTGCAAAATTCCCGAAAGCGGATGTTATCTTGATCACCCATGAGCACCCCGACCACCTGGACTTGAAAGCGCTGGGACTTGTCCGTACTGAAAAAACAACGGTGGTCTTGACTGAAACCTGTTCACGACAGGTTAAAAACGGCGTTCTAATGAAAAACGGAGCGGTTAAAACCATAAACGGATTAAGAATAGAAGCGATTCCAGCCTACAATCTCGTCCATAAACGAGATAACGGGCAGCCCTTTCACCCCAAAGGCATCGGAAACGGGTACATCATCACCTTCGGGGATAAGCGGGTGTATGTTGCCGGGGACACGGAAAATATCCCTGAAATGAAATCGCTTCAACGGATTGACTGTGCTTTCCTGCCCATGAACCTGCCCTATACAATGACACCCGAGATGGTCGCCGACGCCGCGAAAGCGTTTCGGCCGAAAATTTTGTACCCCTATCATTTTGGGGATACGGACACCTCGAAACTTGTCAAACTACTCGAAGATCAAAATGAAATCGAAGTGCGAATCCGGAATATGAAATAAGTGGTGTATGCTCCAGATGGTCTCGATGTATGGGTCATCTTTTCTATGTTAACTCAAACAATGGAGGAATCAATGATGAAAACCCCTGGAAAAATAATTTTATTAATTGCCTTCACTGTAGTCGGATCTATTCTGGTTTCAGCGCAACCCGCGCATGCGCACTGCCAGATCCCATGTGGGATCTATGATGACTACGCGCGCGTTGAATCGATGCTTGAAGATGCCGCTACCGTAGAAAAGTCAGCCAAACTGATTGCTGAACTGGCAGGTAAGTCCGATGCACAATCTCAAAGCCAATTTGTTCGCTGGGTGATGAACAAAGAAAATCACGCCCAAAAGATCATTTCTACAATCAGCGACTACTTTTTGACGCAACGGATCAATCCGGGCCAAAAAGACTATGTTGACCGCCTGATAAAACACCATGCTGTAATTCTTGCAGCAATGAAAGCCAAACAAAATGCTGATGTAAAATACGCGATAACCTTAAAGGACAGCATTGAGGCGCTTTTATTTTACTATCCTGAACACAAATGATAGACAAATTCAGCTTAAAAACGATAAAATTCCCAATTATTTTCCGGTCTCGACGGTGTTTGTTCTTTGACGCGACTGTCCACGACCTGACGTTTAGCAACCAGTCCTGTTAAAAACTGCAAAGGCGGATTCAATGAATACAGATAAATGTGAGGGCTTTGGGGGACGCCCATAAAATTATAACTTTCTATTCTTTTATAAGTTTGAGTTGCCTGGCTTTGGCGATCTTCTCACCACGCTTTACCGAAATACTTACAGATGGCTGCGAGACACCAAGTTTTTTGGATAATTCTGTGGTACTGAAACCCAGCTTTCTCACTGCCCAATAACACAATAAACTTCGTGCTTTGACTGTGTTCGGGTGTTTGCCGGTCCTCCACACCT
>CAYQNS010000378.1:0-2622 GCA_964418755.1 uncultured Desulfobacteraceae bacterium | reverse complement strand
GCTTAATTTTATCGAAAAGCCTTTTACACCGGATGCGTTAGCAGGCAAGGTGCGGAAAGTTCTGGATAGAAAACAAGATTAAATCCGGGTAATAAGTGCTCATCATATAAAAACGAATTAGCGACAAAGCCCCATTAGTATAGGTTTTTTAATAGATAAAATCATGAAAAATTTAATCACATTCAAGGGCAAAAAAGCTATTTTTTCCATCGCTATCTTGCTGATGACGAGTGCCGCATTAGCTGAAGTTCCCATAATAAAAATCGGTGTGCTGGCGAATAGAGGCACGGAAATCTGTTTGAAAGAATGGTCGCCTACAGCTGAATATCTAGGCAGGAAGATTCCAAAAAAAACATTTAAGTTAATCCGGGGAAAGTCAAGAAAAAATGCTTCCCTTTATTGATGTCATCTGCCTTTAATCACTCTATGTGTTATAGTTAAAGCGATCCAATATCTTCACAGGGGGCAACAAAAATGAATGGGAAAACCGCAAAAAACGAGCCTTTATCGCATACACAGAAGAAAAAGAAAGTTTCGTTTTTGATAGTTGCTATTTTTGTCATTTTAATCCTGGCAGTTTGCACCCATTTTTTTATGAGCTGCAAGCCAGGTGAATCTCAAAAGACCAGAGAAAAGGTAAGCTTTGGAATTTCAAAATCGTTTTTGTCCATTCCTCTCTATATTGCAAAAGACCAGGGTTTTTTTGCTAAGGAGGGCCTTGATATAAAAATAAAAGAGTATAGCAGCGGCAAACTGGCCACCAGGGGTTTATTCACCGGAGAAGTCGACATATCAACCGTTGCAGACATGCCCACTGTCGACAATAGTTTCAAAAGAAAAGATTTTCACATCTTTGCCACATTTGCCCATTCATATCATATGGTTAAGATGGTTGCACGTAAGGATAATGGGATAGAGGATGGTGCAGATTTAAAAGGAAGAAAAGTTGGTGTAAACAAGGGAACGTCAAGCCACTTTTTCCTTGCTGCATTTTTACTTCATAATGAACTATCGCCTTCTGAAATCGAAATGATAAATATCAAAACCGTTGATATGCCGACTGCTCTAAACAATAATAAGGTAGATGCCATTTCTGTTTGGCAACCTCACATCCAAGTGGCAAAGAAACTGTTGCATAACAAAGCTATAGAATTGCCAAGCTCGAAAATTTACAGAACGACCTTTAATTTGGCGGTGATGAAAAGCTTTTCTGAAGGGCATCCAGAGATTTTAAAAAGATTACTGAGGGCCGTCGATAGGGCAGTTACATTTATAAAGGCAAACAAAGACAAGTCGCAAGATATAATCGCTCAAAGTTTCAAATTTGACAAAGATGTAGTTAATGCTGTCTGGGATGATTTCAAATTCGGACTTTCACTGGACCAAACCCTACTGGTAACATGGGATGAGATAGCAAGGTGGGCAATAAAGAACAATCGGGTTGATAAGAAAAATATTCCCGATTATCTCAATTTTATTTGTATGGATATGTTGGAGGCTGTTAAACCTGAAATGCTCACCGTAATTCGATAGTAAAAGATAATATGAAGATTAAAAGTAGACTAAAGATCAGCGTGTTTTTGGCTATTGCCTTGTCCGTGGTGGTTGGCCTATATCTTTTTTTTGCAGTTCAAACGATAAATGAATGGAGCAGTAGAAAAAAAACTTCATCCGAGATAGTCAAGGGTGTGGCCGAACTGAGAATCATAACGGATGAGTATTTACTGAATCCAGAAAAACGTTCGATCCGGCAGTGGCAATCAAGATATAACTCTTTAGTGAGAATAACTAAGGGAGCAAAATTTAAGGGGTCACGACAAAGGACCCTTTTAAATGAGATCTTTGAAAATATTTTATTGTACGAACCTACCTTTCAAAAATTACTCAAAATCCACAGGAGTGCTCAAAAATTTGATAAACCAATCGACGAAGTCCGCATTAATCTGGGAGACAGATTAATGGGTGAGTTGCTGGTGAAGTCTCAATCGATGATTACCTCCGCCTTTCTGCTGCAACGGGCGATTCAAACAGATTCGTTGGCAACTCAGAAAAAAGTTGGTTTGTGGGCCACCATCCTTCTATTAATCTTAATTTTTTTTAGTGCTGCGATCGCACTATGGGTCAATAAGAGCATTGGAATACCTATAACAAAACTTAAAAATGGAGTCGAAATTGTTGGCAGCGGCAACTTGAATCATAGGGTGGGTACAGAGGCAACTGACGAAATCGGCGAGCTTTCAAGAATATTTGATAAGATGACAGAGGATTTGAGTAAAACGACATCATCAATAGCTAATCTTAACAAAGAGGTTGAAGAACGCCGAAAGGCCGAGCAGGAACTGCAGGAGAGTGAAGAACGATACCGGGCCTTATTTGATCATAATCCTGTTCAAACTATTATCGTAGATAGAGAAGCTAAAATAACGATGTATAACTTTGCAAAAGAAGAAGGGAGATTGCCCAACATCGGAGATGTGATGTACAAAGATTATGCCGAAAAACATCATATCAATATGTATGAGGAATTAATAGAATGTATAAGATCTGGTGACCAAAAGGAGTTTGCCGGGGAGCATTACCAGTTTGTTAATGAATTCTGAATACACTAACGGGAAAAAAGTA
>CAYQNS010000377.1:0-2633 GCA_964418755.1 uncultured Desulfobacteraceae bacterium | reverse complement strand
GTTATGCCCCTGTCTACGATGAAATAAAGAAGGCCAGGCAGGCCGATGATATACTGAACCGCGGGGACTGGGATCGTGAAATCAAAACATCCGACTGGGAAAAAGTAATATCCCTGTCACAAAAAACACTGATTGAAAAAAGCAAGGATCTCCAGATCGGGGCATGGCTTACGGAAGCTTTAACAAAGACCGAAGGCTTTGAAGGGCTGTCCACCGGCCTTACAATCCTCACCGATTTTTTAAATCGTTTCTGGGATCATGTATATCCTGAAATCGATGAGGGTGACCTGGATTACAGGGTGGGACCGCTTGAATTTTTAAATAACAACCTCTGGCTCATCGTCAAAGAGACTCCGCTCACTGATCCCGGCACAACACCTGGATATTCATGGGTAAAATGGCAGGAGTCCCGCCAGGTGGGCTCTGAGAAGGATACCAAAAATCAATATGGCGACATTGATGATGCCAAAAAAAAAGCTCGCAAGGAAAAAATAGCGGAAGGCAAATTGCCGGCCGAAGAATTTGACGATGCTGTTTCCTCATCGTCCAAGGCATTCTATATGGTGCTGGACAATATCGCGAATGCATGCCTTACAGGATTTAAAACGTTTGATGAAACAGTGGATGCAAAATTCGGCAAGCAGGCGCCCCGGTTATCTGAATTGAAAAAGGCCATTGAAGAGTGTGCCCTGTTTGTTTCCCGGACCTTAAAAAAGAAAAAAGAGCTTGAGCCTGATCCTGAGCCGGTATCGGCATCTGAAAATGCCGCTGAACCCGAAACAGGGCAAAAGGACGCCCCGACGACCGCCACGGGAAAAGAGAACCCCGGTCCAGGTGCACCGGTTTCCGTCTCCATGGCCGATACTTCCGCTATCCCGGTTCAGTTTCCCACAAATATTGCCAACGATTCGGATGCTGTTGAGCAGGCTGTCTGGAGAGACGCCCTGCAAACCCTCCAGACATCCGGTTTAAATCAAGCGTTGACAAAACTTCTCAACGCCTCATGCAGTGCGGCTTCCATAAGGCAGCAGAACAGGTACCGGCTCCTGATCGCCAGGCTTTCTTTGAAAGCCCAAAGGCCTGACCTGGCACGACCGGTGATAGAAGGTCTGCATGCCCTGATAGAGCAGCTGAACCTTGAACAGTGGGAATCCCCCATCTGGATCGCTGAAATTCTGGATACCTATTATCAGTGCCTGACAGCCGACGGCGCTTCCGAGGCTGATAATAAAAAAGCCAATTTCGAACTTTTACCTAAAATTTGTACAAAAGACGTTACCAAGGCGATAGGATATAAATAGTGACCTTCAACATTGATAATTTCGTGAAAAGTAAAAAAATTACCTTTCACGAAATGGTTTACGTTTTAGGTTTTAAGTCCTTGGTAAAACAACTTATATAATTAGAATAAATCATAGAACGTAACACCTAAATCTGATGAATTCGACTTTTTCCGAAACCGTTAACATTAATACAAACCAAAAGGAGGATGAACCATGGCTAAGGAAAGTTTACAGCATACCCTCGACAGGGTAAGGGCCCCCAGGGTTCAGATAACTTATGACGTGGAAGTGGGTGATTCGATCGAGATGAAGGAGATCCCTTTTGTCGTAGGTGTTCTGGGAGACCTGTCTGGAAAACCGGACGAACCCCTGCCGAAACTCAAGGACAGAAAATTCGTGGAAATCGACAGGGATAATTTTGACACCGTTCTTGCCGGCATGAAACCAAGGCTGGCCTTCAGGGCCGACAACAAGCTGGTCGATGACGACTCGAAAATGGCCGTTGAGCTTCGGTTCAAATCCATGGATGATTTTCATCCCGAGCGTGTTGCCGAACAGATCACACCGGTACGCAAACTGGTAGAAGCCCGAAAAAAGCTTTCGGATCTGCTCAACAAACTGGATGGAAATGACAAGCTGGATGAATTGCTTCAGGATGTTATTTCCAGCACCGATTCCCTGGAAAAACTCGGAGCCGAATCGGGTGTTAAAAAACCGGATGCGGAAAAAAACGAATAGATAAAAGGAGGTGATGGATATGGCTGAAAATCAGCAGGATGCACAGCAGGCCCAGGCAAAAGAGGTTGCAGAAGAAAAGAACCTTCTGGATCAGATTCTGGATGAGGGGAAACTGGTCCGGGACGAAAGCCAGAGAGCCGGTGCCAGGGATCTTATCAGCGAGTTTGTCGGACAGATCATGGAGGGAACCATGACGGTTTCCAAGGATACCGAAGCCATGATCAATGCACGGATCGCCCAGATCGACCACCTGATCTCGGGCCAGTTAAACGAAGTGATGCATAATCCTGAATTTCAAAAGCTGGAAGGATCATGGCGGGGTCTTCAATACCTTGTCAGCCAGAGCGAGACCGGAGAAAGCATGAAAATCAGGGTCATGAACACATCGAAAAAAGATCTTCTCAAAGATATGGAAAAGGCCAGTGAATTTGATCAGTCGACTCTTTTTAAAAAAATATATGAAGAAGAGTTCGGCATGTTTGGCGGTGCCTCCTACGGAGCGATCATCGGGGATTACGAATTCAGCAATCATCCCCAGGATATGGCCCTTCTTGAAAAAATATCCCAGGTAGCGGCTGCTGCTCACGCGCCGTTCATATCGGCGGCTTCAGC
>CAYQNS010000376.1:0-2652 GCA_964418755.1 uncultured Desulfobacteraceae bacterium | reverse complement strand
CAAAGGATATGTACTGCCGCGTCTGGTTAAAGGGATTGATCCAGAGGCAATACCCGTTGTCCAGTCGGTTGAAAAACCATTTTGAATAAAACGCAGGGATATCCGTTGACCGGCCGGCAGAGACAATGATCGGGTGGATCGCATTTGCCTTTTCACCCGTATCCGTCTTTATTTCTCTTCTTTCCCAGCCGTTGAATCTCACTTACTGATCCTGTACCGATTGAATCGTGAATGCTGTCTCAGGACGGTTATTTGATCTGAGAAACAGCGCCGTTTCTTTGACACGATTTTTCTCATCTATAGCAATTACAATTTTATAACCTCAATTTGCAACATTCTCCAACGCGACTCAATCCCCGACTGCCACTGGATTGATGGATCATGTCTTGATTTCATCTATGGGTAATATTTGTTTTCCGTGTTGAATAGTCAGAATTGAGATTTGTTTTATTTCCATATGGTAAATGATTCGATAATTGCCATAAATAAGTTCTCTAAACTTATTGTCTGAAATCTCAGGCACAACTCGACCAATTTGAGGGGAGGATTTAAGCTGCTCGACTTTTGTGAACACCTCATTTATCCATCGTTTGGCTGCAGAAGGTTTGTCTTGAGCGATGTAATGAGCTATTTCTGATGCTCTATTTAAAGCAAGTGGCGCCCAAATTATTTTCATTGAGAAATTCGTTCAAGTAGCATATTTTTAGCCTCTTCATGGTTGATTCCCTCTCCTTTTTCCAATTGATTTAGAGAAGAGTGAATGTCGGACAGGAGTTCAATCTTTTCTTGCATCATTTCAAATTCTTGGACATCAACCAGGACGGCAGCACTTTTACCTCTTTGAGTAATAATCAAAGGCCTTTTAGTTTCATGGATTTGTTTAATATACGTGGCCATACCATTTCTGACTTCAGATAGTGGTTTTATATCTTGATCAATCCGCAGCTTTCGCATTTTGCACCTCTTAAATAGTTTTTGTACAGTATAACGCACAACTAGTGGTACATGCAAGTGTTATTTCAGGGCATTAATGCAAAGTGCAGCCGCCGAGTTTACGGGGTCAGCTGAAAAACATTTACAAGACCCAACACACGCCTGTCAGTTCGTGAACTTGGGATCACAACTATTAATCTTGCAAAAAAGATAAATTTAGCTCAGCCCACAGTCAGCAAGGCATTTTTAAGGGGAAAGGAAAATGCAGAAAAACAGGGTTTGTGCCTTAAAGTACAAGGAAACCAATAATCCAATGGATGTTATGTAATAAAATAACAAAAGGTTACACCTGGCAACATGGCATAATAAGAATTTATTTTCGCGTTACCCCACTGAATACAGCCGTTGAATCTCATTTCCTGCTTTTGTTGTCAAAATGTATCCCGTCAATTTTATTTATTCAATTAAACAAATGCATATCAAATATTTCGCATTCAACCGGTTCATCGACGGCGATGACTGTCTTTCCTTGCGGCATCACGATAAAGCAGTTCCCGGAGGTCTTGGGGGAAATCATACCGGAGCCTGTCCGGCCGGTGGAAGATACCACCAGATCACGGCCCTGACGTTGGAGAACGCCCCGAACAAAACGAACCTGATCCGGTTTGTTTTTCAAAGGGGTCTTGAGTTTCGCAATCAACGACGGCAGAAGAAGATTTTCAGATCCCATCATTTTCAGAATCGCGGGCCTTGCAAACTGGTAAAAAGAGATCAGAGTGGCCGCGGGATTACCCGGCAGCCCGATGGCGGGGATGCCATTGATTTCACCGAAGGCCAGGGGTCTGCCCGGTTTCATGGCCACCTGCATAAATTCCATGTGGTTATCCCCGGCGGTCATCACCTTCCGAACCAGGTCGTAATCGCCTTTGGATACCCCTCCCGATGTCAGAATCAGATCAGCCCGCGCTGCCCCGGATAGTTTATCCTCCAGATCCTGTCGTGTGTCTCCGGCAATGCCCAGATACAGCGGAATACCCCCGCACGCTGTTACCAGGGAAATAAGCGTATAGGCATTCGAGGCAAACACCTTTCCCTGCGTAAGGTCTTCATCCAGGTCCATCACTTCATCCCCGGTGCCCAGAACCGCCACAACGGGTCGTTGATGACAGGAGATTACAAAACGACCGATGGAGACAAGCACACCGATCCCATGCGCCCCCAGTCTGGCTCCCCGGGGCAGCACCATATCCTGCGGGGCAATATCCTCGCCCGCAAAACGGATATTGGCATGTTTTTCAGGAATACGGTTGATAATGACCTGTTTTTCAGATTCTTTTGTCCGCTCCCGCATGACCACGGCATTTGCGCCCGGCGGTATGGGGGCTCCGGTCATGATCCGAACGGCCTGGTTGGGTCCCACCGGGCCCCGGGGCAGTGATCCGGCCGGCAGATCATACAAGACTGAAAGCCGGGTTCCCGGCGAACTGACATCCCGGGTGCGGACAGCATAGCCATCCATTGCCGAATTATCCACCGTGGGAATGGCAATGGGTGAGCGTACATCCTCTGCCAGATATCGTCCCAGTGCATCCTGGATATGCAGTTTTTCCGGCGCCAGTTTTTTTACCCGGGAAAGAATTGTCTGCCGGGCATCATCTATTTTTATCATTTGTATCACCTATACTTTGCAATACCTCAATTTTCTTTTTCTCAAGTATT
>CAYQNS010000375.1:0-2665 GCA_964418755.1 uncultured Desulfobacteraceae bacterium | reverse complement strand
CCAATCCGGTCATCATAAACGAAATGCGCCAGGCTATGTAACTCGGTGCCATGGTTCCTTTATAAATCGAGGTCTGCGGATGTTCGGTTTGAAGCCGGGCAACTGTTTGAGCACCTTAGGCACCGTTGGAACCGCCGTTCTGATGCTCAGGTACTTTTGCATAACCCATTTTTATTGCAGGACTTTATTTCAATACTTGGCAGCGACGGTTCCTATGGAGCCTCAGGGGCGAGTTTTGGCCGGCTTCAAACCGAATATCCGCAGGCCGTTTTAAATAGAGAACTTGCGCTTTATAGATAACCGTATTATTTTTTTTCTAAACGATGAGATTGGGCAAAAAAATCATTTCTGACTGAAGACTACTTAAATCCGTACTGCATGATGATCTTTTCCTTGTGTAAATTAAAATCCCAATGTTCATAGCGAATCACGGCTACAGCGGCATCCCGGTTATTTGCTTTTACGGATTCGATGAATCGCTGATGTTCGGAAAGGTTAATCAGTTCCCACTCCCTGTCGTATCTCATGCGGGGAAAATCGTAGAGCCTCTGCTTCAATGGATAGACAATTTCTCTGACAAGCGGGTTGTCAGACAGTGAGAGGAAAATATCATGAAACTTCAAATTTAAATGATAGTACTCCTCCAGTCGGCTCGAATCCAGCATTTCATATAGATTTTGGTTGAAATCCTCCATGCGTTTGATGTGGTGCGGTTTGAACTTGTGAAACTCGGTTGCCACCACGGAGGACTCAATGGTGGCAAGAATTCCATAGGAATTCATAACATCCTTCAGGGATAGTTTGTTAATCCGCACACCGCGCCTCGGCAAGATTTGGACGAACCGCTCGGTTTCCAGTTGAATCAGGGCATCACGTAAAGGCGCACGGCTGATTTTCAGATACTCACAGATTTTGTTCTGGTCGATATAAAATTCGGACCTCAAATCGCCTTGTGCCAACTCCCGGCGCAAATATTTATAAACTTTTTCTCGTAATGTACCGTTATTTTGCATTTTTATTACTCCCGACTGATATATCTGTATCTATATTCATTAGAAAACTTTGTCAAGCAAGCAAGTGGTTCTTTCCTGGATTTTTTTGGTCGTGAAAGGATTGATGCTTTCTATGGCAGGCTACTATCCAAAAACTATATGCGCACATTAAATATTTTTTTCTGAATCACATTTTTTTCTTGACAACGATAATGCCGAACAGATATATCAGAAAAGATAGTGTAACATAAAGTAATAATAAGCATATATCCTTCAAAATAAAATTAAAAGTCGTGCCGGCCAACAATTTAAACCGGATTCACGAATCGACAGTGCAGCATTGCAGCGGCTCTTGACATCGAGATCAATTGCGTTAACCGGTTCAAGCAGAGAGCGTCAGTTTAAAAAACGTCTAAACTGGTTCAGTCCGGTTCCGAAGGCTCGGGGCCGGGCCTGTCCGGTATAAGAAACTCATTATATTCAAACTGAGTCAGTTTCAAAATATTCAATTTCGTCCAAGGTCAAGAAAAGCGAAAATTTTAACCGAAGGAATACATTGAGTATTTCGAGGATTAGAATTTGAGCCTAACGCAGAGATTGGGCAGATAAACGCAGACTTCGAAAGGGGGCGTTTTGAAATTGACTCAAATGTAAAAAGGAGACAATTTCATGATCGATAAAGACATCATTGCTGAGGCAACAGAACAACTTGTTGCCCAGAACAAAGAGAAAGTACTTGAGATCGCCAATAAAGTCATCGCAGACGGCGGAGATCCGATGGAACTGATGAACCAGGCCTTTATCCCCGGTATCAATAAGGTAGGGGATCTGTTCGGCCGGGGGCAGCTTTTTCTGCCCGAGTTGATGGTGGCGGCCGATGCCATGCAGGCGGCTACCGATGTGATCAATGCGGCATTGGCCGCAAAGGGCGGACAGCAGGAAAAAAAGGGAAAGGTGATGCTGGCTACCGTCAAAGGCGACGTGCACGATATCGGGAAATGTATCGTAGTTTCCCTGATGCGGGCCAATGGCATTACCGTTTTTGACCTGGGCCGCGACGTGGATACGGACACCATCGTCGAACAGGCAATCAAGGAAGATGTGGATATCATCGGGACCAGTGCGCTGCTGACCACCACCATGGGTCAGCAGAAAAACCTGGAACAGGCGCTAAAGTCGGCGGGTCTGCGGGACAAATTTAAGACCATGGTGGGCGGTGCCCCGGTAACGGGCCGATGGGCCGCCAGGATCGGAGCCGACGCCTATGCCGAGGATGCCCAGGACGGCGTAACGAAAGTCAAGGAACTGCTTTCCCTGTAACCTTGATGCATCGCAAAAAATTGCCATCTAAAAATATTTTGGTTGCTTTCCATTTCATTTGGGGGATATCAGTTACAAAATGGAAAGGGGGCCATCAATTGAAAATCATATTTCCAGGGGGTGATCTTATGACACATGTTTCGATGAAAACCACAGTGAATGCCGATGCCGATAAGGTCTGGCAGACCGTCAGTGATTTTAACGGATTAGACAAGTTCGTTGCAGCTGTTGCAGAAAGCTCGGTTAACGGAATTGGTATAGGCGCGGAAAGAACGTTAACCCTGCAGGATGGCAGCCGGATTGTCGAAAAGCTCGAAAGCCTGGATAACGATAACAAGACCCTGCAATATTCC
>CAYQNS010000374.1:0-2679 GCA_964418755.1 uncultured Desulfobacteraceae bacterium | reverse complement strand
CTGCTGTTCCTTGTGCCACCCCTTGCCGCTATTTTCGGGTGGCTATTACTGGGTGAAATAATGCCACCCGTTGCATGGATAGGCATGGCTCTTGCTGGCATCGGTGTTATTATTGCTACAAGGAAATAGGATTGAAACCGTTATGATGATTGCGTTATATTTGAAATTGTTCGCACGCGTTTTCATGTATAATGTTATGTGCTGCAAACCTGGCTGCTTCCATATCATACACCCCGGTTTAACTTTTCATCTATCACCTTTACGATCCCGCTTCTGGCCGGGTGTGCATACTCAACCACCGGGAGCAGGGACAATGAGTCCGTGCTGAATGTAAAAAATTTGCTGCAGAGTTCCTAATTGTTAAGATAAAGTGTCCGAGCCAACACTACGACCATTATTATTCAGGCTGTTCTATGGATTAAGGACCGAGGACTGACATGTGAAATGTGGACTTTTGCTGTCTGTCCTCTATACAAGATATTGTGTTTGCACCATATTAAGAAAAGTTGAAGATTTCTGGCATGAGTCTTCAATTCACGGTGGTGATTTCTCCAACTCATCAACACTTTTCGGGGCGTATATCAACATACTATATAGCCTATTTTGAAGAATATCTTCGTTTAGTTATTGCGTGGATCTGCCTCACAATATGGTATTTCCAAGAAAAATCATTGTCAGCCTAAAAGTGAGTATTGATGCAGCCTGAAAATATACCTAATGTTGAAACAGTGGACTACCGCCGCAAATGGCACGCCATGGCAGCAGTGGGTACCGGTGTCTTTCTGGCCACGGTGGATAGCAGTATCATCAATGTATCGCTGCCCACATTGGTGCGCGCACTGCATACTGAATTTGCCGTGGTACAGTGGGTGGTGCTGGCATATCTGCTGACGATCACCACCACAATGGCCAGCATTGGTCGGCTGTCCGACATGGTTGGGAAAAAATCTATTTACATGATTGGATTCATTATCTTTACTTTTGGGTCCGCCCTTTGCGGATTGTCTCCGTCGGTGAAATGGCTTATCGGGTTTCGTGTGCTGCAGGCCACGGGTGCGGCCATGATCATTGCGCTGGGAGCCGCGATTGTTACAGAAGCATTTCCTCCGATTGAACGAGGTAAGGCCATGGGCATGATCGGCTCCATTGTTTCCATAGGCATCGTGATGGGACCGGCATTGGGGGGAGTAATTTTGAGCACTCTTTCCTGGCGCTGGATTTTCTACGTCAACCTTCCTGTGGGTATCGTCGGAGCCCTCATGGTACAGCGCAACCTGCCCAATTTTAAACCCAACGGCCGTCAGCGCTTTGATATATGGGGTACCCTGTCCCTGTGTTCAAGTATCTCATTCCTGCTGATAGGATTGACCCTGGGGCAAAGGCAAGGTTTTTTTCATCCATTGGTTTACCTTCTCTTAGGATTATGGTTGATCCTGCTGGCGCTTTTTATCTTCATCGAACATAAAACAGCCGAACCCATAATTAATCCGAAATTATTCCATAACATTATTTTCAGCGTCAATCTGACCACCGGCTTTATAAGTTTTGTTGGCTTAGGCGGTACAGTGATTCTCTTGCCGTTTTATCTGGAAAACATTCTGGGATTTCCCTCCATGCAGGTGGGGTTGCTCATGGGTATTGTTCCTGTGATGCTGGGAGTCACTTCTCTCTTTGCGGGTGCATTGTCGGATCGCGTTGGCAGCCGCAAGATTACCATGACAGGTCTGGTGGTTCTGCTTTTTGGATTTTTGGCCGCCAGCACCTTAGATCAGCATACCACGGTATTGGGATATGCTATGCGGATATTCGCGGTGGGAGCGGGTATGGGCATCTTCATGGCCCCCAACAACAGCGCCATCATGGGCGCTGCCCCTCGTCACCAACTGGGTATCGTGTCGGGTATGATGGCCCAGTCGCGCACCTTAGGCCAAACTGTCGGCGTCGCGTTAATCGGCGCCATTTGGGCCGGTCGAACTATCTTTTATGCCGGCGCCGGGATCAGCGGTGGTGCCACACAGGCACCCATTGGTTCTCAAATAGCCGGCTTACACGACGCTTTCCGTACTGCCGCAGTTTTGACCGTCATAGCTTTGCTACTCAGTCTCAAAGCATACATTCAGGAAACCATAAAAGATAGCGAATAATTAATATTTCGATCACTTAGAAAGAGTGCGCATTTGTGGAATGTGTATTTGATAAGATATATTTTTCTTTCAGCCTATAGAGATGAGGGCGATCCCTGAGATAGCAAGAATAACACACCGATAAGCTGATAGCCTAACAGCCGTTCTTTCAGGATAAGAGCGGCCAAAATGATTGATACCACCGGATATTGCACAAAAGAAATATCATCGACAAAAGAAGAAAAGGAAATTTTTGCTGACCACCTTATTCGAAAGTATCCAACCGACCTCAAAACTCAAAGATACTGGATGTATCCTTGAGAATTGACCGACTCAAGGATGATTATCCTATTCGCGAGTTCCGCCCATAAGCCAAAATCAACAATACCGAACATAAGTATCAGTGGCACCACAAGATACTGTGGGTGCTATGTTGAGGCTAAAATCTGTGATTTCTTTTGCATATCACATGCAAAATCTCTATTATGAAACCTGCGCTATCTCCAGCAGTTCCCGCTTATGGTTAAAGTGCCCTAAAATAGCGATGTGAGGATTT
>CAYQNS010000373.1:0-2679 GCA_964418755.1 uncultured Desulfobacteraceae bacterium | reverse complement strand
ATGCTGACCACCTCTATTTTCGGTAACTTTAACTTGTTTCATAAGAGCCGCACCCTAAAGATATAGCCGAGGCGAATGATATTTATATTCTTTCGGATGAGGTTTATCGTTTGCTAGAGCATGATGCCGACGACCGACTTCCGGCAATGGCGGATTTCTACGAAAAAGGAATAAGTGCCGTTACGTTATCAAAACCGTGGGGCGGTTGTGGCATAACGATTGGCTGGTTGGCATTGCAGGATCTTGATCTTAGGGAAAAGATCATTGATACCCAATATTTTGCGACAGCCTGTTCTAGTCGTGCTAGTGAAATCCAGGCGATCATGACGCTGCGTGCCAGTGATAAAATTCTTGAGAAAAATTTAAAAATTATTAGGCATAATCTTAAGCTACTTGATCAGTTTATCGAAAAATATAATGATCTATTTGAATGGGTGCGACCAAATGCGGGGGCGATTGCCTACGTGAAATTTAAGGGGCCGCTGACGTCTGATGAGCTTGGGGTACAACTGGCTAAATCGGGGATTTCAATAAAACCAGCCTATGTGTTTTCGGAATATGGCACAGACGATTGTGGATATTTTCGCGTCGGTTATGGTGAAAAGATCATGCCAAGGGCATTGGAGGCGCTGTCGGATTATGTAGAGGCGCACAAAGAAACATGGCGCGGGTGAGCCTTGTTTGCACAACCACATTAAACAAACGCGAGTGGATTCTTAATCCACAACCCCTCGGGGGATGACTTATTGCCGAAGTCCGCGCATTCCCAATTTACATCATGCCAAAGGTGGTGATCATTTAAAGGTAGTATTTAAATCGCAGTAAATGGATATTTCCCGTGCCAGAGGATTTCACGGTAGTTTTCGGGATCTGTTGCGCCTTCGGTATTAAAAAAAAGCAAATTGGAATTAGGACCTATCTTCAGTTCTTGTTTTAACTTACCAAAAGCAGGGTTATGGGCTAATAGATCCAGCAAACCGATGCCCACGGCTCCTGACTCCCCAGCTTCCACAGCATCGTCGCCCTCCAGAGGATTGGCCAGAATACGAATCCCGTTGGCAGCCACAAAGTTATCGCAGCTGATGTAACTTGGAAAATCCCGCAAAATGTCCCAGGCAACGGGGCTTGGCTCACCGCAGGCCAGGCCGGCCATAATGGTGCTCAGGTCTCCCGTAACGGCGTGGGGCAGGCCATCACCGGCTGCGGCGGAAGCAAGAATACAGGCCGCATTATTAGGCTCCATGATGATGAACCGGGGCGGATTGTTATGAAACTTGTTGACCAGATAGCCGACCATGGCGCCGGGCAACGCTCCTACACCGGCCTGAACAAAGACATGGGTGGGGCGTATTCCCTCTTGAGACATCTGACTCACGGCCTCTGCACACATGGTCATATAGCCCTGCATGATCCAGATCGGAATTTCAGTATAACCCTCCCATGCAGTATCCTGGATGACATACCATCCGTTTTCCTGAGCCATTCGACAAGACAACCGTACCGTGTCGTCGTAATTCAGATCGGTTACTTCAACGGTTGCTCCATGGGAGCGAATGTTCTCCACTCGGGAACGCACCGACCCTTTGGGCATGTAGATAACGGCTCGTTGTTTCAACTGTTCCGCAGTCCAGGCAATGCCACGCCCATGATTACCATCGGTGGCCGTGGTCAACGTTATCTGACCGATGCGCTGCCGTACTTCATCGCTCAGCAGGTAATCATAATCGATATCTTCCATCTCTACTCTTAATTTTTGACACAATAGCCGCGCAACGGCATAACTGCCTCCCAATACTTTGAAGGCCCTGAGGCTAAACCGCGCTGATTCGTCCTTGACCAAGATCTCTCCGATTCCCCATGACTGAGCCAACTTACTCAAACGGACGAGATTGGTTGGTTGGTAGTCTGGAAGTTGGCGGTGAAACCGAAGCACCTTCTGAGACGCGTTTTCAGAAAAACTCTTTGGAATGATTCCACCCTGGGGAGTCTTCACCAAATATTTAAAGGCATATTCTGGAATTTCCTTTTTCTTTCCCATTTTTCCCTTACCCTTTTTAAAACCATTTATGTCAAAAAAATGCAGCAGCTTTTCGATGAAATGAAGCCATTTAATATATAATTTTGCGATCTACTCCTGTTGATACCTTGCAAGTAAGTACCTTTGTTCACGCGCAATTGTGATACGGTAATGTCGTATCACAAAAATTATACCCTGTCCCTTTTTTGGAATAACTACCTGAACTGGCCCATGTTGTGATTTGTTGCCATTCCCTCAAATCTCACTAAAATGCAAATAGATAGCTATCACAGTTTTTGACTTCAAACCAGTGACTACAACATATGGGGGGTGCTGTTTATTTTTGGTTTGACCACCTATTTATTGGTCGAATGTAAATCCTTTTTCCCTGAACAGCCTCAGGACGGCATCTGCCGCTTCCGGGTCATAAAGCTTGCCCGCGTTATCGGAAATCTCCTCCAACGCCACATCAATTCCAAGCGCCGTCCGGTAGGGGCGATGGGATGCCATGGCTTCCACAACGTCCGCGACACAGAGGATCCTCGCTTCAAGCAGAATGTCTTGCCCTGAAAGCCCCTGGGGATAGCCGGAGCCGTCCATCCTTTCGTGGTGCTGTAACACCATTTGAGCAATCGGCCACGGAAATTCAATATCGGCAATGA
>CAYQNS010000372.1:0-2680 GCA_964418755.1 uncultured Desulfobacteraceae bacterium | reverse complement strand
CACCGTCAATGGCCACCAGTTCTTTTTTACCGTCTTCGGTTGCCCCGATAACCACAAGCAGACACTGTTTGTCATCCATGCGTACATTACAGTAAATACCGTCGACCCAGAAATAAGCGTAGCTCTTGTCCGAAAGATCACGTTTTTGCCAACCATGCAAATCCTGCTCCCAGACAGTTTTTAAACGACTGATGGTTGAAGATGATAACCCGGGAGCATCTTTGCCAACCAGGGCGGAAAGAGCATCGCTAAAATCACCGGTGGATATGCCTTTTAGATACAACCATGGAATCAATTCTTCCATGCTTTTGGTCTTACGCAGATAGGCCGGTAAAATAGATGAACTGAACTGTATCCGATCTGATGAATCGCAATGCCGGTCACGTACTCGTGGCGCATTAACCGGCACCGGGCCGATGCCGGTCTGAATATTACGTTCAGGCAGGTACCCGTTTCTCACGATTCTTTGATGCCCTGATTCATCCGTTAACTCTTTATAGTTGTTAAGAAAAATTTCGATCTCCGTCTCCAGGGCCTGCGCTAATAACTTTCTGGCTCCCTGGCGTAAAATGTCGGTAATGGGATCGTCAACAAAGGGCTCTGGCTTTTTTAGATCAATTACGTTATCTTTACTCATGGTGTGTGTATCCTTTCCAATTTTTTGGTCGGTTAATTGCCGCGAAACAGTCAACCGATGGATACACCACCTACCTTTCTAAACACAACTTTTGTTTATAGCTCGGTGATCGACTCCTGAAGTACAGAATCCACCAAAACAAGGATTGAAACATATAATATGATGTGCTGGTACTGCCGTCTGTTCGTCCTGAAGTACAGAATCCACCAAAACAAGGATTGAAACTCTTCAAGAGTTCGGCAGTCTGTGGCCAGCAAACTCCTGAAGTACAGAATCCACCAAAACAAGGATTGAAACCGGTAAAGTCTTATGTTGTTGGTAAGGAATATAATACCTGAAGTACAGAATCCACCAAAACAAGGATTGAAACGCGAGGCCTGGCGGCTATCAATATGCTGAGGACACCTGAAGTACAGAATCCACCAAAACAAGGATTGAAACATATTACAAACGAGAGTATCAACCGCCTGGTTGAACCTGAAGTACAGAATCCACCAAAACAAGGATTGAAACGCTGAGGCGATAGGGTTATCAGATGTTGTGGCTCAGCCTGAAGTACAGAATCCACCAAAACAAGGATTGAAACCCAACATGAGTTACTGTCTTATGACCAATTAATACACCTGAAGTACAGAATCCACCAAAACAAGGATTGAAACATCCGAATCCCCGCAGCAATCGTAAGCCGGTTCATTCCTGAAGTACAGAATCCACCAAAACAAGGATTGAAACCAATAGCGTACCAAACCGACCCTTATAACATGACAACCTGAAGTACAGAATCCACCAAAACAAGGATTGAAACTTTATATGGCGGTCTCCGAAAACCGGGCCGGCCGAAACCTGAAGTACAGAATCCACCAAAACAAGGATTGAAACCCTACAGCCTAAACACCTTCAGCCTTCAGCCCGCCCTGAAGTACAGAATCCACCAAAACAAGGATTGAAACACAAATCTCCGCCTCCAGTTTACGTATCTTGGCATCCTGAAGTACAGAATCCACCAAAACAAGGATTGAAACCCGATACTGATGGAACTATTGCAGTAGGGGCGGCAGGCCTGAAGTACAGAATCCACCAAAACAAGGATTGAAACAAAATGATATATAGGTATAGGGGTAAGCTTAAAAGTCCTGAAGTACAGAATCCACCAAAACAAGGATTGAAACTCGACGTGGTGGATAAGCTGGCAGCAGATATTATACCTGAAGTACAGAATCCACCAAAACAAGGATTGAAACCGAATCTTATCAATGATCTGTGTGATGTATGCAGTCCTGAAGTACAGAATCCACCAAAACAAGGATTGAAACATTGAGTGACTACCGTTGCAGCATCTACCGGTTTTTCCTGCAGTACAGAATCCACCAAAACAAGGGTTGAAACCGACCATCGGCTTCCCGCAGTGGCAACAAAACTGACCTGAAGTACAGAATCCACCAAAACAAGGATTGAAACATTGAGTGACTACCGTTGCAGCATCTACCGGTTTTTCCTGAAGTACAGAATCCACCAAAACAAGGATTGAAACAGTCATTGTATTTACGTTTCAAATCGTTATACAACCCTGAAGTACAGAATCCACCAAAACAAGGATTGAAACTATTATATTGCATAGTTATTGTTTTTTTAATACCAAACCTGAAGTACAGAATCCACCAAAACAAGGATTGAAACTGCAGCCTGGGCCAGGCCACCCCGGAGTTGTAAGCCTGAAGTACAGAATCCACCAAAACAAGGATTGAAACAATTCGACATGATCATCGCCGCCGAAGTCCTGGAGCCTGAAGTACAGAATCCACCAAAACAAGGATTGAAACTGGAACCCATACGTCTTGCGAATTATGGCGTCTACCTGAAGTACAGAATCCACCAAAACAAGGATTGAAACTCATAAACGGCGGGAGGCGCTGGATAAAAAAAAGCCTGAAGTACAGAATCCACCAAAACAAGGATTGAAACCCCGGAGCAGCGATGATGCTCAAAACTTAATTGTTTGTGATAGTAAGAATTCGTAAAAAAATTACAAAATCAGGGTAACAC
>CAYQNS010000371.1:0-2713 GCA_964418755.1 uncultured Desulfobacteraceae bacterium | reverse complement strand
AAAATGCCCCTTTAATTCCATCCGCCGGATTGCCACCTGTCAGTTTTAATTACACCGCTTGTCAATGATCCAACACGATACGATTCACCCTGATCATTATTTATATAAGCATAACCAGCATTGCCTGTACCGATAGCATTAAAAACAACATGCCCAGAACCATAACTAATATCAATGTCTGCGGGAGCAGCACCATCGCCAAAATCAACCCCGCTGCCATAATCGGCCAGGTTAATCGTCCTGTCAACCGTGTCATCACCGCCACCATCCCAAGTGTTATTCGGGCCGTCATCCGAACAAACAAAATACCTTCCCGGTGTAAAGCTGGTATCAAAAACAATCGCCCAGTCACTGTTCTCTTTAATAGCCGCCATCCTGGCCCGCTGCATATTGGAAAAAAGGTCATTAGTGGCACTCTTGAGCCGGTGCTTCGGCAGCCACTCAATGCCGGAGGCAATAGCCAGCCCTGCCATTACGCCTATAATAGCCACCACCGTTAAAAGCTCTATGACTGTAAATCCTGCTTGTTTGCGCATTATCAAGTGGCTCCTGTATGTTAAACGCCCAATTGTCGTGTCTTTGCGTAAGGATCTATATTGCTTGATCGATCCTCTATCTATTGTTATACAATTTTCGTGCCGGAGTCAGTATTAATTATAGGCCAGCTTGTAAATATTACCGCAGTAAAGATGGTATCTGCTTGTTTTTATATTGTATAAATAACGAATAAGCTGCTCTATATATTTAAAAAACAGATCGTATCCAATCATAATAAAGGCAGAATAGTAAACATTTTCCAAGCCAACTATTAAATTTTTTAATAGCACTATTATGTTTTTTTATACGTTGGTGCAAAAAAATAGGATTTCAAATCAGAAAAAAGAAAAAATCGATGGACGCAGGCCCATATGCATCAAACTAAAAACATCTATAGGCGTGACCCCTCACAAGATAAATATTCACGCCGGTGAGGCTGATAATAGAAAATTGACCGAAATGCTGTCTGTTTTTTTTCAACTCATTGAAAGGTTGCGTCTACAGGAGGAAAAATTAAAGCCCTGAGTCTCTATATAAAAACATGAGATCCAGGGCCTTGAAAAGTTGATAAAATTTCAGCAAGTTTGACCGTTGGAGAGTATCACAGTGCCGGTGGCCCGAAACCGCCAGGGAGAGAGTATTAACACCCGAATAGAAGACGCGTCCTTTTTGGCACTGCTTTTACCGATATCGTTACATTTTATTTTTAACCCTGATATAATCGCAAACCCGATACGCTAATGATCGACTGATTCAACCTGTTTTGAATGAATGGACAATAAATATCGGGTTTGTTTAATCCAGCACGTTATTTTACAATCTGTATTTTCCGCTTTCCAGACCAGGGAAAGCATGCATCCACTATATCTTCCTCTGTTCCAGCTGAATAATTCTGGGCGTGATAAAAATCAGCAACTCATCCTTGGTATTATTTTTCTTGTCGCTTTTAAAGAGCCATTTAAAAAAAGGAATCTTCATCAACCCAGGGACACCGGTTTCAGTGAGGGTCGTGTTGGTTTTTATAATTCCCCCGATAACAAAAGTTTCACCGTCGTTAACCAGTAATTCGGTCTGGGCCTCTTTGGTAGTAAGGGCCGGTGCCTCTTCGGTTAAAACATAAATATCTTTTTTGCTGATAAAAACTTTCAAAGAGATGCGATTGTCCGAGGTAATATGAGGCGTAACCTCGAGTTTTAAATCAATCTCCTTGAATTCGATTGAAATGTCACCTTCGTCATCTCTTTCCTGGTACGGATATTCAACTCCCTGCTTGATCATCGCCGTTTTATTGTCCAGCGTAACGATCTTTGGAGCGGAAATAATCTTGCCCTGCTGCAACGATTCCATGGCCTGCAGTTCAGCATCCAGCAACAGAGAGGAACCAAGAATTCTGCTAAAATTAATCCCAACGGTACCGGTTGCCGCCGCTGGCAAATTCATGGCCATATTCCAGCCAAGGTCGCCCCCTAAAGTATGTGACGCACTGTTTGCATTTAGCCCCCATTGAGTTCCGAGCTCCCTGGAAAAATTGGTACTGGTCTCGACAATGCGTGCCTCGATAATCACCTGGGGCGTTACCTTGTCGATCTGCTGCACGATCTGTCTTGCCTTGGCAATCTTCTCGGGTGTATCGGTCATAATGATCTGGTTGGTGCGATCATCAACACTCAGGCTGCCGCGGTCCGGAGTGATAATTTTCTGCAGATGAGGCAGGATGTCATTTTTGGCATTTGAATAGCTCACTGCAATATATTCGGTAGCCAGCGGCTCGAGGGCCTTGACCTGCTGCCGCGCTTTTTGCCGGGCTTCGAATTTGGCCCGTATCTGGTCTTCTTCCCTGGTCAGGGTTTCCTGCTTGGCGATCCGTATAATATTACCTTCCTGAACCTTGCCAAGTCCGTTCATTTTCAGAATCAAATCCAGCACCTGATCCCAGGGTACCGGATTGTCGAGGCTCAGGGTTACCTTGCCGGTCACGTCCTTATCCACCGCAAAATTGTTCCCGCTGATCTGCATCAATATCCGAAATACATTTTTGATGTCGGTATCGTAAAAATCAAGCGCAATTTTTTGGCCGCTGTACTGTTTGCGAGCCCTCATATAGGGCCTGATTTCTTCTGCTTCCGAGATCACTGTTTGCTCTGAAGCTACTTGACGGAGCTTTTTCGAAGAAAAA
>CAYQNS010000370.1:0-2722 GCA_964418755.1 uncultured Desulfobacteraceae bacterium | reverse complement strand
TAATTGGGGACTTCACATAACACGCTTTATGTGGAGCTTAACATAAAAAGTGATTTGTCATTAAGCAGTATGCTGCTACATTTACATTCCACATTTCAGATATTTCAATCAGAAGATCAATAAACATTAAATAATCATGTTTATCTGAAAAAATGGATTCGGTCCGTCTTCCACGGTTCATTACATGATACCATGCTTCGGGATATTCTATCCTAAGTGGACGTGACATATTTTACTGAAGTTTCCCATTTTTTTATTTCGGCAGGGCCGAACCGTTGCACCGGGGTTGACTGCCCGGACGCAGGTGGGGCAGAACAACGGCGAGGCCACTATTTAAAATTGTTTTTAAATCAGGTCGTTAGACGCCGCGGGTGAAATTTTGTAACCTATTGAAATAATTACAAATATAAAATTTCAAATTTTGACTATAAATCATTAAAATCTAACTATTTCGGGTGTTTATTGTTGATTTCCGGGTAAAGACACCGGTTACCCGGCGCCCTCCCCACAGATCCGTACGTGAAGATTTCCCTCATACGGTTCCTCGGTTCAGATCCTTTTTACCGGATCGTCAACCTGACAGGCGACACCCCGTCAGGCGCATAACTCTGCTACCCATATCGCAGTTTACAGGGATTCCGGTGACATGATTCGTGGCCTCGGTGTGCCTCTCATCTTTCCTTCCTGTAAAACGTTATACCCTGCTTCACCTTCCCTACAGTGGGTCGCTTTGGGTACCCTCGTCAGCCTGATATTGCGTCACACAACATCGTGTGCCGTGTTACCTGGTGACATACAAGTGCTTTATTCGTATATTTGTGTATATAAAAAACAAGTTTTATCTCTATATTTGCGTTAGAATTTAATAGCTGATCTGAATTTTAATTTTCCTGAATCCAACTTCCTTTATGCTGGAGATGTTCATTTTAACAAAAGGAGGGCATCATGCCAATTTCAGTTCTCATCCGGCGGACAATCAGTGATGAAAAAAAAGCGGCAAAGCTATATCTGGCCCCATTGATCGTAAAACTCCGGTCCCTGGCCACTATCCAGCCCGGCTACATCAGCGGTCAGACGTTTAGCTGTTTGAGTAATCCGTGCGAATATCTTGTTCTGAGCACCTGGAACAGCCTCGACGATTGGAACCGGTGGTTTATTAGCGACCATCGCAAGGCGCTTCAAAAACAGATCGATGAGTTACTGGGGGAAAAAACCAGGTATCAAATCTACGAACCCCTGCCTGGGGACACAATCACAAGATTTTAGGTTGCGGAATGCTGAGGCTTCAAAAAATCATTTGCAAATCGATTTTTCATATCCTCGTAGTGAGAGCCTTGCCAGAAAATCCGGCAACAGCCGGGGCAGATCTTGAAAGTATCGTAATATTTTCTGGTTTTGGGTTCAAGTCGATGAACAATGGTCTGTTTCTGTATGGGTTGAAGTTTTTTGTTACACGTTGTGCAGCGTGAAAGAAATTCGAACGGCCCTTTGTCCAGGCCGAAGTACTCCAGGACCTCCTTCAGTTGGCTCTCGGGGCGTTCCTGTCTGATTCGTTTTGCAAAAGTCACTTTTTTCCGTTTCAATAAAGAGGTGTCCCGGGTCAGAACCACCCGCTTATTTCGGAAGGCGATTTCCGCCACCGTATCATCGGAAAATCCATTAGAGTATTCCGTATCAAATCCAAGCATTAAGAGCAGCTTTGCCAGTTTCCCGACATTCACATCGGCCACAAACCTGATCGTGTCAAAGGGGTGTGGTCTGAGCCGTGTTTTTCGGGTGATATCAAAGGGTGTCGATATGGAACAGATGGTGATGATTTCACTGTTTCGGGGGATATTGGAAAAATCAACTTCCACGCCGTTAACGAGGATCTTGCCCACTTCGGTATGGGGTACCCCAAAGGATTCGATGATATCCTTGATCGATGCCCGCCTGTTCGGGGCAAGCCGGATCGTTTTGTCGCCATGGACAGAAGAGAGAAAAAAATCGAATCCCCTGTCAAAGTGCAGAAATATTGCTTCCACAACGCATTCCCTCTCTATTTTATCCGGAAATCATAATATCCTTTCACTGGACCTTCTTTCACATCACCTTGTCAACGCGGGCGGAAGCGGGACCCCTGCAGCAATCTAAAATGATGGATAAAAAAATAGCCTCTAAAGAGCAAAAGAGAAAAATTAAAATTGATAGAAAATATCGATTCCTGCATCGTACCCGTTATTTTTCAGATTCCGGGGTTATCGGCTCCAAAGAGTTTGTTTCCGCTCATTACCAGGAGTTTAAGGATGTATTTATGTCCAAAAGAGAGAAGATTCCCAAAGCTGTTGCCGGGCTGGATGGCGTTTATTCACTAAAACGGTTGACAGAGGGTTGATTCCCCTCCCCCAGGCACCTGGAGACCTGTTCATGCACGTTGGTGGAAAGTTCCTTGACGGCCATGATCCGTTTCAATTGATTTTTCATGAGCTGCCGACGGTGGTCGTCGTATTTTTGCCACTGGGCAAAGGGGGATACCAGGCGGGCCGCCATCTGGGCGTTGATCTGGTGCAGTTTGATGATTTGTTGGGCAAGCTTGATCACATGCCTACCCTGTTTCCCTTGATCCGTACATTAAGACGGTAAAGGAGCAACCCCATTGCCGCGATAGCAGCGAACGATGCTCCAGCAACAGCAATTCCCGCTTATCACCTTGTCAATTATTTTTTGCCATATATGGAATAAA
>CAYQNS010000369.1:0-2749 GCA_964418755.1 uncultured Desulfobacteraceae bacterium | reverse complement strand
TGGCCCAGGGCGATGCTGCCGTATCTGTTTTCCCGGGCAATTTTGTTGAAAAAAGTATAGCGCACGCGCCGGGCCGCTTCTTCTATGGAAAGTCTGTGCTTTTCACAGTATTTGCGTACATCGACGCGGCATTCGTGATACGGAAGATCCAATTTGGTTGCCATGGAGCATACGAATTTTGCATCCCGATCTGATTCAGCCTGTCGCAGGCAATGGTTTACATGGGCAATACCGACTCGAATGGAAAACCTCGGAGCCAGCAATAAAAGGACATGCAGCAGGGCAACCGAATCCGGCCCTCCGGATACGCCTGCAAGAACATGACTGCCGTGAGCAAGCATTCCATGGTCCTTTGCTGTTCGGGCCGCCTTGCGTACCAGGGGGCTGTTATTATAGTCTTTGGGCAATACTGGCATGTATCAGTTCGGAATTTTTTTTATCCCATATCCCGACAATACCTGTCCGGACTGAAACCTCGGTAATCATAGGCGCAAGCATGACGATTTCAATGGTTACCGGGGAACCATCCGAACGCTCGGCGCGTAAGGTTGTTTTGATGCCGGTGGAAGTTTTATCCATAAGCTGGATCTGCAGGTAGGCCAGGGTATCCGTACACGCTTTGGTGGTTTCAGCAAACGCTGCCGGATAAGATGCCTTCAGGTTTCCGTTCGTATAGGAATAAACCGCTGCACCGCTGCCGGCTCCGACAATCAACGGAACGCATCCGGCCAGGAACAGGCTCAACAAAAGAATCTGGGGAAAAAAAATTTTTTTAAACATATCGGTTGCCTTTCGACCACGGAAAACATATCGTTGTTTTCCTGATTAAGTAAGATAACAACGCATTAATGTCAATAAAAAAGGCAAGGTGCCGATAATTGTTCAAAGGCTTAACGGGGCGAATTCAGCGGGCCTTTGCAGTTTGCCGGGAGATCGGCAGGCGCTGTGTTTTGTCGGAAGAAAAAATGCCTTTATTCTGCAATTAATGGTTTTTTACTTGATAAAAATGGCATATGCTATATATTTTATGTCTGGTTGTGCTAGGTGGGGAGCTAGCGGTGCCCTTTTCCCGAAATCCGCTTTACGCGGGGCTGAATTCCCTTTAAAGGGTTATTGCCCTGAAAAAATAAAGCCATTTCCTGCCGGCCGCCGCGCAACAGACGGCCATGAATCTCGTCAGGTCCGGAAGGAAGCAGCGATAAATGGTGCGGTCTGTGTCGTGGATTGACCCCGGTTAATTTAATGGCTTATGTTTTCAGGCAAAATTCGATAAAGGGTGCACAACCTTTTTCTCCCGTCATTTGCTGTAGATTTATACCTGTCTTTTGAAGTCTCGTGCTCCGGAACTGCCCATGGCCTCTTTGGTGATCCCATATTTTTGCGCTTCAACTCCGTTGCAAAGTCTGCAACAGGCCTCATTGTACCCCACGGTTTATTGCCGGGCAGTTCATTGTCCGGCAATACGTCCGTTGCGAAAAAAGATTTGTGAAACAGAGTGTTACCTTTAATAAATGTTATTTTCAGTTTCTTGACATTGATTCATGAGGTCTTATTTTTTTGACAATAAATCTTCACGATCTATTATGATACAGTCGTTAATTATAAGGATCACCCGAAGACCAAAAAAAATATGATAAAATCGACCCGGCATATCCGGTCATGGTTATTTTCGTTTTGACAGGCTTTGTGAATGCCGTTATGCGGTTTTACCGCAGGCGGAAAGATATGTTTTGTGGTTGGGTCAAATATAATAATAAAATATATATAATTTCGGAGTGTTTTTTCTGATGTTTCCAAAAAAAAATATAAAAAGTGATGCCGAACCCATAACAAAAGAGACCGAAGAGAAGGCAAGTGCTGAAGGTCCCGATGAAAAAGAACCGGTGGAAGAAACGGAGCAGGTAGAGGACCCGGAAGCGATACTCGAAACCGCCCTGAAGAAAGCCGATAAGAATTACGATAGCTTTCTCAGGGTGTCTGCGGGATTTGATAATTACAAAAAACGCACTGCGCGTGAAATGAATGATTTTCGAAAATTTGCCAATGAGTCCCTGATTAAGGATTTGCTCCCGGTGGTGGATAACCTGGAACGAGCCCTGGACTCGTCCGGCAGTGACGAAAAAACCGACAATATTGCCGCCGGAATCGAATTGACCCTTAAGGAGATACTGAAAATCTTAGATCGTTTCGGCGTAAAGCCTATAGAGGCCCTGGGAAAGAATTTCGATCCCTGTTTCCATCAGGCAGTCCTGCAGGAAGAAACCAGCGATCAGGCGGATAATACGGTTTTAAAGGAGTTTCAAAGGGGATACATGCTCCATGACAGGCTTGTTAGACCTTCCATGGTTGTTGTTTCCAAAGTGCGGGCCGCTGAATGCGAGCCCGAAAAAAGTAAAAATTAACGTTAGATTTTGAATTTAAAATATTGATATACAATGTGCAAGGAGGATAAAAATGGGTAAAATTATAGGTATTGATCTTGGCACTACAAATTCATGTGTGGCCATTATGGATAACGGGGACGCAAAAGTAATCACCAATCCCGAAGGCGGGCGAACCACACCGTCTATTGTTGCGGTCTCGGAAAGCAAGGAACGTCTGGTGGGCCAGATCGCCAAACGTCAGGCGATTACCAACCCCGAGAATACTGTATTTGGCGTCAAGCGGCTGATCGGGCGCAAGTATTCCTCTCCGGAAGTGCAGGGTGATATTAAAATACTGCCGTATAAGATTGAGCAGGCCGGCAACG
>CAYQNS010000368.1:0-2753 GCA_964418755.1 uncultured Desulfobacteraceae bacterium | reverse complement strand
TGGGCCAGGCAAATGCCATGTCCGCGCCAAGGTCTTTGGAACACATGGCCAGATAGGATCCGCCGTAATCTTTACGGGTCACCAGCAGCAGCTTGGGTACGGTGGCTTCGGAATAGCACCAAAGCAGTTTGGCGCCGTGACGGATAATACCGCCCCATTCCTGATTACTTCCCGGCAGATAACCGGGTACGTCCGCAATGGTCAGCATGGGAATATTAAAGGAATCACAAAACCGAATAAACCGGGTGGCCTTATCCGATGCGTCGATATCCAGGCACCCGGCCAGGCTGTTGGGCTGATTGGCAATAATACCGATACTGCGGCCGTTGAGCCGGGCAAAACAGATCACGATATTGGGTGCGAAATAGAAATGCGGTTCGAAGAATTCACCGTTGTCCACAATGGAGCGGATCACATCCTTGATATCATAGGACTGGTTGGGATTATCCGGGATAATGCCGTCCAGGGCCGGGTCAATGCGGGCCGGGTCATCACCGGTATTGATGATGGGCGGATCTTCCATGTTGTTGGAAGGCAGGTAGCTCAACAGTTTTTGCATTTGAACAATGGCGTCTTCATCGCTCTCGCATGCAAAATGGGCCACACCGCTTTTGGTGTTATGGGCCATGGCACCACCTAAGTCCTCAAAGGTGATCTCCTCACCGGTGACGGACTTGATCACTTCCGGACCGGTAATAAACATATAGCTGGTATTTTTCACCATGAAGATCCAGTCGGTCATGGCCGGTGAATACACGGCACCGCCGGCCGTGGGCCCCATGATGGCTGAAATCTGTGGAATCACGCCCGAGGCGGCCGAATTGCGGAAAAAAATCTGGCCATATCCGGAAAGCGCATCCACCCCTTCCTGTATCCTGGCACCGCCCGAATCGTTCATCCCCACAAAGGGCACCCCGGCCTTAAGGGCCATATCCATGACCTTGCAGATTTTCTTGGCCTGCATCTCCCCCAGACTGCCTGCCCGAGAGGTAAAATCCTGGGCATAGGCGAATATCGGCCGGCCTTCCACGAGTCCATGTCCCGTGATCACGCCATCGGAGGCAATTTCTTTGTTTTCCATTTCAAAATTCGTACACCGGTGGGTCACAAACATATCTATTTCTCGGAAAGTGCCCTTGTCAAACAGGCAGTTCAACCGTTCCCGGGCGGTTAGTTTGCCCGTTTCCTTGTGCCTGGCAACCGCTTTTTTACCGCCCATTTGAAGAATTTTTGCTTCTCGCTCCCTGAGCGCCTTGATTTTATCCTGCACGATACCCATTACTTGATTCCTTTCCCTTTTCAGCCTGACAGCACCGCCGATGGCCGTCAGGGATTCACTGAAACTAATGATAAAAATTTTTCAGCAATTACAGTCTCTTTTCCCTTTATTGTCAAGTGAAAAAAGAAGCTCGGTGGCGGCAATGGTGGGCGATAGATCCCCTATTTTAACGCTGCGAATTATTCCGGGAAGAATTTTTTTGACGCCCGGGGCCGAATGAAAGCGATATTTAAGTTCCTCTTCCACCATGGACCACATCCAGTCCAGGTTCTGGCCCCTTCTTTTTTGCTGCAATTCACCGCTTTTTTCAAAAATTTCCCGATGCGATAAAATTTTTTGCCATATTTCCCGGAGACCTTCGATGGCCAGGGCACTGCAGGTCACCACCGGCGGGCTCCAGCGGGGCGATGCCGGATTCAACAGATGCAGGGCATTTTCATACAGCCGCCGGGCCTTTCGGGCCTTTTCCACGTTATCGCCGTCCGCCTTGTTAATGGCAACGGCATCGGCCAGTTCCAGTATCCCCTTCTTGATGCCCTGGAGTTCATCACCGGCCCCGGCCAGCATGAGCACCAGAAAAAAATCGACCATGGACGCCACAGTGGTCTCGGACTGGCCGACGCCCACGGTTTCAACAATAATCACGTCAAAACCGGCGGCCTCACAAATCAGGAGGGTTTCCCGGGTTTTACCGGCCACACCGCCCAGGGTGGTGCCGGCGGGTGACGGCCGGATAAAGGCATCCGGTTCCACGGCCAGTCGTTCCATACGGGTCTTGTCGGCCATGATGCTGCCGCCGCTTCGGGTGCTGCTGGGATCCACGGCCAGCACCGCCACCTTATGCCCATCTCCAACCAGCATCATGCCAAAGTTCTCGATAAAAGTACTTTTACCGACCCCGGGGACACCGGTAATACCCAGCCGAACGGCCCGACCCGTATGGGGCAGCAGCTGGTCCATAATGATTCTGGCCAGATCCCGGTGGGCCGGATGCGCACTTTCGATCATCGTAATGGTCTTGGCCAGAATCCTGCGATCAAACTGCCGGACCCCATTTATATAATACTGCGGATCATCTGGTATCATCGTTTATCAATCCAAAACCTTCTACCTATCGGTGGGCACAGCCCACCCTACGATATTGCCCCAATGGGCAGGCACAGGGGCCTGCCCTTACATCTTTTTATTCATAATCCATTATTCGCTTTTACCCTTCCAACACATCCATCACCTTGCTGGCGGATTCCGTGATGGCAGTGCCGGGACCAAAAATCCCCACCACACCGGCCTTGTACAGAAAATCATAATCGCCCGGCGGAATCACGCCACCAACAATTACCTTGATATCTTCACCGCCCGCTTTTTTTAGTTCCTCAATCAGTTGCGGGACCAGGAATTTATGCCCGGCAGCCAGGCTTGACACCCCCACCAGATGCACATCGTTTTCAATGGCCATCCGGGCCGCCTCCGCCGG
>CAYQNS010000367.1:0-2765 GCA_964418755.1 uncultured Desulfobacteraceae bacterium | reverse complement strand
GAACCAGTGCCGTTGTTGGGTCCTTGTTTGTTTCTTTAATCAGAAATTTCGAAATTTTTAAATGAGAAAAGAAGCGCTTTTTTTTATTTTAAATTTTTTTGTACTAAAAATCGCAGAAAGTTCCAAGCTGTAACCAAACATCATTAACCTGTCATCAGACATGAGAAGGAACCATGAACCAAATCGATCAGTATGTAGACAAACTGGCCAAAGGCACAATTTCACGCCGGGGAATTATGAAACAAATCATGACCGTATGCGGTCCAATCGATGCAGATGCGTTAGGGGTGACCTCTATGCATGACCATGTGCTGGCCGATCTGGGATTCTTTTGTAATACTCCACCTGAAGGGGGGAAGCTCCTGAATCGCCCTGTGGGACCGAGGATGGAGGATCTCTCTTTGATCCGCAATGGTGCATACGGGTATATGGCTGAGAACTGGAACTTGACCGATCCTGCTTATATGGAGCGGGAAGTTGCCTTTTTTAAAGAAAAGGGGGGCGGTGCAATCCTCGATCCTTCTGCTCCGGGTATACGTTCTAATCTGACCAAACTGAAGGGAATCGCGGAGCATACCGGGGTTGCGATTATCGCAAGTACCGGACTCTACCGGGAAGAGACCTGGCCTGAGGACGTGGATGTATCTGATCAGGCGCAGCTGACCAAACGGTTTCTCGATGAGATCAATACCGGTATCGATGACACTGATATTAAGGCAGGCCACATCAAAACCGCGGTCGCAAATGGATCGGAACGGGAATTCAATGTACTCCCTGCTGCAGCTGCCGCCTCAATTGAGAGCGGTCTTTCTGTGACCGCCCATACGAGTTTTGCTACTCCTCAGGACAAACGGGAGCAGATGCTGGCCGACTTTCTCAAAGCGGGTATTGATCCGGAACGCCTAATTTTCTGTCATGTGCAGAATACCTTCCTGCGGCCTGAAGCCCATGCCTTTCCGCAAAGCCTTGATCTCGGTACGATCTCCCTTGACTGGGCTCAAAAGATCCTGGATGCCGGTGCAACGGTTTGTGTTGACATGTTCGGTATGCCCCAGGACAATGAGCAACTACATTCTTTCGGCCGTGCGGATGCGATTAAAGTTGCCGGGCTCCTCAAGCTTATTAAACTCGGTTACGAAAAACAGTTGGTCGTTGGCTGTGATATTTATCAGAAAATCCAGACTCAGGGGTGGGGCGGACACGGTTACAGCCGGATTCTTGATTATCTGAAACCGGCCCTGTTGAAATACGAGGCAGGAGAGGAAGCGGTCGATAATATTCTGATTTATAATCCGAGACGGCTGCTTGAGTTTTCCTGAGACCGGTCACTAATCAACGATAGAAAAATCCACAATAACACTTGGTAACCCCCGTTTTTTAATGTTTTCGCCCCCCGATAGTTGCTTTTTTTAAGTTTGATCGGAAGCCGCCTTTGACTGCAGTCCAAATCCCCTTTCCATACAGCATGTGGTGGTGTTTTTGTAACTTCTCAATAAATGTGAGACGTGCATAAATACACAGCATGGTCCCGCAGTAACACCTCTATAAGTTGTCCAAACCAATCTCTATTTGTTGGTCTTATCAAAAACTATGGCCTTGAAATGGGTAAAGTGAGGGGCAAAATGCGAGAGAAATAAACCGTATCATTGCTTCAAGGCATCCAGTTATAGAATGCTATAAGGAATTCAGAAAATAATAGACTCACCCTGTAAATTACTTGTTTAATTTGGGTGCTAAACACTCAGGATATGGTGCTGGGGATGTTCCGAAATTCATCGCCGGAATATGTAGAAATCATTATTTCAGTGCCTCTAAAATTTCAAAATACACAGTACTATCTATCCAGCAATTCAAATTATGCTGATGTTTCCTGAGACGAAAGCCGGTTCAAGTGTTATCCGTCCGGCTATCCCGCACGGATGCGTAAGAAGCCATCATTCACCTCGGAGCAGATCATGGCCGATCTGCGAGAGTGAGTGGAGGACAGGTGAGGCTGCTTTTGCCAAAATTAGAATCACTCATAGCTATCCTGTAAATTTTACAAACTCACAAGCTGGTGAAATGCTAAATAACCCAGTTCAAAGTTGTAAAATTCAGACGCAAAAATATGACAATCGCTCTGTAAAAATTGTTGTACGAATTTGATATTGCTTCACCCTGACTCAGAATAGACTTTAGATTTGTGGTGTGTTTATAAACTATGGGGGAACCGGAAGTAATTCATTCTCAGCAAAACCCTTCATTTTGGCTGTCATAATATCAGCCAGTTGAGGTATCCGGTATGTATTTGATGTTCGATCATTAAGGTAATTCCAAAATGAAACGCCTAATTTCCGACACGTTTTTTTAAGACTTGTGAATGTGTCCCTGCTTTTCTTGCCATCCGAACTTCTTGTTGACCCACTTACTTTGCGTCGTTTTGCATACTCTCGTAGCGACGAAAACAGAATTCCGCCAAGTAGTTGGTAGATAGGCGAATCCAGCGATTAACAGACAGGAGGATTCCCACCTGGATGGGCGCGAATCCTAACTGCGAGTAATAGCTGGGAAGAATGGCGTAGAGAAGAGAATCACCCAGAACCACGATCGCTAAAGCTGATGCAAAATAAACGATGGGCAAAGAGGGGCGTCTCATATCAGAAGGTGTATCATTTCAATGTTAGGTCCCGATTTCAGTTTACACTGCTTTATTACGGGAAATGATAGAATGACAGCAATTCCCGCTTATCACCTTGTCAATTATTTTTTGCCATATATGGAATAAA
>CAYQNS010000366.1:0-2798 GCA_964418755.1 uncultured Desulfobacteraceae bacterium | reverse complement strand
CCCTGCCGGTTCCCGCCAGCGGCAAAAGGAAACAAGGTGGTTTGCTATATCAAATACCTCTTCTATTGCCAGGTGCAAATAACGCTCTACAAATGCTTTGCTGCGCGAATCATCGGTATATTTCTTCCAATTTATATCTTTAGCATTTTTAAGCTCGGATATATAATAGGACAACTTGGATATTTTCCGTGAAAGAAGTTCTCTGTCAACCATATCACACCGCAAGTTCTTTAAATAAAAAACGTGTTTCAAGATAGTCACGTCTCGACGTGGTTTCCTGCCTCACCCGCACAGATGCATTCTTTTCATAGAGAAGATGTCCATATTTTAATATTTGATGCTGCAGCAGCACTTCAGCCTGATGAAAAATCACGAGATCCACATCCATATGCAATAAATTAGAAAGCTCTGTTTCCATTGCAATTCTTTCAAAACCATTTATCCTGCGTGTGCTCATAAGGGCTATATCAAGATCACTTTTGGATCGCATTTTTCCTGTTGCTGCGGAACCAAACAAATATGCAGCGGCAATATTGTTATGTAATGACATATATTTTTCGATCTTGAATATTATGTTATCTATGTCAATTTTCAAGTCATATACCTTTAATCTGATCTCCTTTACAGAACAAAAAAATAAGCGGTTTCACTGGGCAGGCGGATTGACCCCAGTACGATCTTCCGGACCTCAGGGCAGGCACGGATTTGCACGGACACTGCACTTATGGTTCACTTCGTGAAAAAAACTAAAATTTTTAGGACACGGATTGACACGGATGAACACGGATTAAAACAATTTTTTGTCAGCTATCGCTGATTTAAAAACATGACAATCTTTATCCGCGTGTCTCTGTGTAGGTCTGCCTGCCCAGTGAAACCGTTTTGTTTTTGTTTCGCCGGGGCGGCTAATAAACAAAGCGTTTTAGGACTGCTTCTATAAGAACTGAATCAGCAAATGAATTCAAAACTATCAATTTCTTTTATCTGTATAGCCATCTTATGAAGCTCTTTTAACTTTGCGGGGTCATCCGTCTGATTTATTTTATCAATGATTTCAGGTGAAATTTTCCCGAACCGCAATTCAAGAGCTTCGATAATGTCTTCTTTTGCTTTTTGAATTATTCCCTGCTGCATTCCCTGCTGCATTCCCTGCTGCATTCCCTGCTGCATTCCCTTTTTTCTAATATATTGTGCTAACATGGCAGTCTCCTTATGTTGAATTATTTCATGGTACAGGCTTTTCTGCTCTTGTTCACCTATCTGTGCATACACATCTATAAAATCGACATATTTATCAAAGAGCATACTGGATGCAAGCAGAAATAATCCTGAGTATGCCTGCCTTATCACCTCTATGCGTTCATCCTTCCTATAATTCATTTTCGGCAATAATATTTTAACCACGGGATTATTAACATTGTAATAATCGCGGGCATTGAAGTCAAACAGTTTAAAAAACACATATTGGAAATAAAGAAACAATCTGTCGTTTACTTTTGTTTGCAGTTTACGGACAACATCTTTACGCCAGTTTGTGCGATCCGTAAATAAAACCGTCGGTATTACCAGCGTATGTGGGTGAGCCTCCATCAGGTCTGTTGTATAACGCAGCAATTTATAGATTGAAAATTTTGTCTTGTCTTCCTGAAACTCAACCAGCCACAAAAGCAGTTGCTGATTCTCGAAAAAGAATAGAATCGGCATATCCAATGCAAGGCTCGGATCAGAGAGTTTATGTTTTTTAGGTTCCTGGCGAACAAATTCAACTTTAAGCACCTGCCCCCAGTTTTGCTGTGCCTGGGGAAAAATCAACTCCAATGTTTCCTTTGGAAAATCTAAAAACAAATTTTTGAAATTGTGATCGTGCGATTGTTTTGTCATAAACAACAGCCCTTTTGAGGTACTATTTTAACTTTTGAGACGCGGATTAACACGGATAAAAGAACTATAAATTTGCCACAGACCCGCACAGAAAGGCACGGACACTGCATTTATGGTTCACTCGTGAATAAAAACTAAAGATTTGGACACGGATTAACGCGGGTTTACACGGATAGGACATTCTTTGTCAGCTATCGCTGATTTAAAAACAATATATTTTTAGGCCACAGATTGACACAGATGAACACAGATAGGACAGTTATTTTCAGCGTCGCTGATTAAAAAAGAAAGGGAGTAAGTTTTTTATTTTTTGATCCGTGTCATCCGCGTTTATCCGTGTCCTATTATATTTTTGGGCCACGGATTTACGCGGATTTACACGGATAAGGACAAAGCAAGGACAATGCTTTAGTCAGCTTCGCTGATTTAAAAACAGCCATATTGATCACCAGGACAGGAAGAACATGAAACAAAATCAATTAATTATGTCAATCTTGTTAATCTTGTCTAAAGACTGATGTGTCATTTTATCAATGGGCCAAGCGTTTTCGTCACCATAACCGGCAGTTTCTGCCAGTACTGAATGGCTTTTCCAGCATCGTCCAATACAGGAGCATATTGGGAGATAGATTGCCGCAGTTTCTCAGTGATGAGGCCCAAGACCACTAATCCTGCGAACAAACTCAGTGCGTTTCAATGGTCATTTCCTTGGCCTTGAATCCCGCCGGCAGGTTTTCGAAATCTGTATCTTCCATCAAGCTCAGCGCCTCTTGTATGTTGCTTTCTAATTCACTTAATGTACTTCCCTGGGAGAACACATCGCTTCTTTCTCTTAAACGCCCAACAAGCCATTTGCCATCTTGCCAGTACAGTAAGGTATATTTTTTCATTATTGTTTCTTCCTTTATATTGGTCTA
>CAYQNS010000365.1:0-2815 GCA_964418755.1 uncultured Desulfobacteraceae bacterium | reverse complement strand
ATTTAATTTGGTTCAGGGGCTTTCTACCGTAAATCATGCCAGGTTATAAAATTGAACATCAGTGCCCCCAATGCGGGGCACCCGCCATTCTGGAAGAGACCGACCGGCTTTTTAAATGCGAGTACTGCCGGGTTCAGTCCTATCTGTTGCGCAAAAACTATTTCCGTTATATTCTACCCAGTAAAGCACCTGCCGGAAAAGAGCTTTTCTATGTTCCCTACTGGCGATTCAAAGGTATGCTCTTTTCCAGCGCCGGCAATACCATTCATCACCGCTTTATCGATGCCAGCCACCAGGCCATTGACTCAAGCAGCTTTCCCATATCCGTTGGTTTGCGCAGCCAGACCCTGAAACTCAAGTTTGTCCTGCCGAAAACAAAGGGCCTTTTCCTGCGGCCGACGCAGCCTTTTGAAAAAGCAATGCAGATTTTCAAAAACAGATTTAATACGGGACTTCCCCGCCCTATTTACCACCAGGCCCATATCGGCGAAACGTTGAGCATGATCTATTCTCCCTTTTATATGGATGGTAAAATAATGGACGGCATACTTAACCGGCCTATTGTCCACCGAATGCCCAAAGGTTTTGATATTGCCGACCTTTCCTCTAAACATCCCGATGATCATATTCGATTCATCGCCGCCATCTGCCCCGGGTGCGGCTGGAATCTTGACGGTCAGAGGGACTCCCTGGTTTTGACCTGCTCCAACTGTCAATCCGCATGGAGGCCGGGCACCGGTGAGTTACGCCGGTTGAAAATCAGTCATATTGCCACAAAAGCCAAAAACGTGGTCTATCTCCCCTTCTGGCGTATCAAGGCCGAGGCCACGGATATTGATCTGACAACGTATGCCGATCTGATCCGGCTCGCCAATCTTCCCAGGGTCGTTAAAAAATCCTGGGAAACGACGGAATTCCATTTCTGGTCGTTGGGATTCAAAGTCCGCCACAAAGATTTTCTCCGGCTCTCACGCGGCATGACCCTTTCACAACCTTGTGACGACATCATTCGCGAAATGCCCGCCGCCGGGCTTTATCCGGTAACCCTTCCGGTAACGGAAGCCGCAGAAAGCATGAAAATCATTTTGGCAAGTTTTGCCAAACCCGCCAAAAAAATTCTTCCCCGGCTGAACAATATAACCATTCAACCGAAAAACTTTCTACTGGTCTATATTCCTTTTGCGGAAAAACATCATGATCTGGTCAATACGGAATTAAATATGAGTATCAATAAAAACGTGCTCTCTTTTGCCGGGAATTTATAGGCGCCGGTATTGAACAACTTCATATTTTGCAATCCCTTAATTCAGCCCCATGCCGATAACAAGACCGACGGCAATTCCAAGCCCGATAAAAATGGAACCGACGACAATCCCGACGGCAATATTTTTTTCCGCCAGTTGTACGGATGTATCAAAGGGCGTTATTTTATCAAATATTACATAACCGATGATCATGAAAGCGATGGTCAGAAATGCGCCGCAGACAGCATACAAAAGATTTAACAGCGTGATGGTTATTTCCATTATCGCAAAACCTCCTTAATCTTTTTTATTTTCCGGACATACCCGATTGTCTCATGGCTTCGTTCTCCGGTAACCCCGATGAGCACATGCTCTATGGATTCCCACAAATTCGGGTCCAGTTCTTTTTTTTCGGCAAGGACTTGAGCCTTTAAAATATTGCCCTTGCCTGCATTATAAGAGCCGAACATAAAGTTCAACCGGTCCCGATACGGTCGTTTTGCTTTCCATAATTTCCAAATCTCCCGATTATAATAAATTCCCGCGGCAATATTCCAGCGCGGCTGCGTTCTGGTGCCTTTTATGGATAAATTCTTTTTTCGAATTTCCTTGAAGGTAGCCGGCATAATCTGCATAATACCAACTGCTCCCACATTTGATTTTGCTTTGGCCATTAATCTGGATTCGGCGATCGACTGGGCTTTAAAATAAGACCATTCAAACCCCGGTCCGAAATACCGCTTGGAATACTTGGAAAAATAACGATCATACTTTACAACATGGTTATAGCGCTCAAAGGCCTGAGCGCTACATGGGAGTAAAATTAGAATCAAAATAAAAAAAATTTGGGCATTCTTCATAACAAATCAAAAATAGTTTATACTTTGTTGTTTTTGCATATTGAAATGAAATTTTCAGTTTCCGTCCCTTGCTGCACTTTTTCATATTGCGATACGCTCCAATAACATCCGCTATGAACTTAGGTCAAGAACTCTACCCGTTTAAAATGGGCACACCCTGTCTGCAGTTCATATTTTTCTTGCTATATCCCTTTCTTGTGATAGGAGTTACAGCGTTTATTTTTTTAAATCTATCTTAAAGGCGGGCCTTTTTATGGGTGGTTTTTTCAGCGTAGTTTCTAAAGAAGATTGTGTCATGGACCTGTTCTACGGAACCGATTATCATAGTCACCTGGGAACCAAAAGAGGTGGGATGGCAGTCTACAATTCTAAAGGGTTCTCGAGGGCAATCCACAATATTGAAAATAATTATTTTCGTTCCAAATTCGAATCGGATCTTCCTGAAATGCGCGGGAATAAGGGCATTGGAATTATCAGTGATTACGATGCACAGCCATTGATCATAAACTCCCATATGGGACGATTCGGAATTGTAACGGTCGGTAAAATAAACAATATCGACGAGCTTGCCCAAAAAGCCTTTAAGCACAGAAGGCAATTTGCCGAAACCAGCGGCGGCGACATCAACCCAACCGAAATGGTATCCATGCTCATCAATGAAAAAGGCTCTTATGAAGAAGGCATTCTCAACGCCCAGAACGCCATCAAAGG
>CAYQNS010000364.1:0-2819 GCA_964418755.1 uncultured Desulfobacteraceae bacterium | reverse complement strand
CTTTTGAGCTGATCTATTCGTAACTCGGGGAAGTTTTTGGTAAGATTTGCGTTTGCAGTCATGTAATGCACCTCCTGAAAGTGCCCTGGTTTGAGATCCAGGGGAAAGCCGGTCCAGGAAAACCGGCCTTGTCGGGGAGCTCTCCCTATCCACTGGAAACTGTTTTACCGTCGGAATTGAATCACTTTAGATTTATCCGAAACATTAAACCCCACAATTTCAAGCAATCTATCTTCCCACCGTAAAAGGGCCTGCCGTTTTTCAGTGTCATAACTGTGCCGGTTATAAACTGCCATCATGCCTTGCAGTTTATGGCCCAGGACCCTTTCGGCCACCAGATCATTGACGCCCATCTCTGCAAGCCGGGTCCTTAACGTTCGCCTCAAATCGTGTGGCGTGAATTTCTGTTCAATTTTCATTTCAGACCAATGCCGATTGATTGCTCTGGTCATTGCCGATCTGGTGATTGCCTGGCCGGGCTTGTATGATGATTGAAACACAAAATCACAATCGCTTGAATATGGCCGGGCCTGTTCGATAATATCAAGGGCCAATGGACAAAGCGGCACCCGGTTAGGCTCGCTGTTTTTCATACGCTCGCCCGGTATGTTCCAAAACCGATCTTCTGACAATTCAGCCCAGGTCATGCCGCACACCTCACCGGGCCTCTGGCCGGTCAACAAAATCATTTTCAATGCCAATTTTGACACCCGGTAAACATCAATTTTTTTATTTTCTAAGTCCAGGGCTTCCCATACCATCTTGATTTCATCGTCGGTTAAAACCCGGGTTCGGGGTTTTTCTGGCACCTTTCTTATTCGGGTACAGGGTGAATCATCGATAACGCCACGCTCAGCCGCAAAATTAAACAGACGGCTCAGAGCACCATGCACCCGATTTCTCACAATAGGCGCCCGCTGGTGGATCTTATCCAGCAAAAGAACAATATCCCGCCGCTTAATATCTGCCACCTTGCGCCCGCCCCATGCCGGCACAACATCTTTTTCAAGCAGCTTCCTGGTGGCCGCCCCTGATTTCTTGCGCTGTAATTCAACTTCCCATATCTCATCAAGCAAGTCATTAAAGATAGGTGTGGCCTTGCGCTTTGCTTTGATTGCCTGAAGCTCTGCACCCGGATCAATACCGCGCTGTACGTCCACCATGGCCTGTCCATGCTTTTCTCGTGCTTCAGCAAGCGATATTCCAGGGTATTGCCCCAAGGTCATACGCCGGTATGTCCCATCAAAAGGGTACCGAAATACCCATGATTTTTTACCAGAAGGGAAAACCCGGATATACAGGCCATTATCGTCTAAAATTTCGTATCTTTGCATTTTAGATGCCAGTTTTCGGATGGTTAAATCTGTAAGTCCCATAAATTATTACTCCTTTCAAAATCCGGGGTACAGTTTGGGGTACAGTTTCAGCCCTTATAAGGGTGAAAAATGATGAAACTATCTGAAAAGGAATATAGGGGGTTTTTTCTGTAATGTCAAGTATTAATGAAAAGTTTTGAAGTGGGTTGAAAGGGGTTGAAATATGACAATTTTTGAATGGGGTTCAAGGGGTCGGAAGTTCAAATCTTCTCGCCCCGACCAAAATTTTAAAATAATTAAGGCGGGAAGCTGTTAAGCTGTCCCGCCTTTTTTTTGGTTTTTTGCCTTGTGGTACCTTAATTCTTTTATCCTTTTACCCGCTTCACCATACAGTTTTTAAGCATACCCTGAAACTGGCCGAGCAATTGCTGCTCATGATCATCAACCATACCGTCCTTGTGAGCCACCCTCATTATTTCCTAATACTCGCTGTTGGTGATCACGTGGTCCTTGATCGCTTTTTCAATCACATCTCTTAATTCTAATCCGGATTTAGTGAGTTTCATGATTTTTTCCTTTTCATTGAATTTAACCCATATTTTATATTCTCCAGGCGATGAAGCTGCAATTACGCGTGTTGATCCGGATTCTTTCCCCAGCGCCTATGTCCCTTTTTTTCCTCCCAAGGCGATTTACAAACATCATGAAAGAGAGCCAGCTAAGTTATTCATGGCCGTTATAATATCAACAATCGCCTCATGCGTTGTCTGACCGTAAGCGCCCCTCTCCGGTGTTCCAAAGTGTCTGTGATTTTGTAGGATATACGTAACCTTGATGGCGTCTCGTAAAGTTTCTCCATCTACAGCGTTATAGCGGTTTCCCAAAGACTCGACATACCATATGGTTGTCTTCATCCCTGGAAAACCGCTATGCCTTTTATATACGATTTCTACTTAGCCATCTCAAATAACGTTTACGAGAGCATCAACCTTTACAGCCAACTCATTTCTCGATAAGAAGCCCAAGCCCATCGGCACAGGCCCGGCTTACACCATAGTCAGCCTTTTCCTGCCCGGGCATTTTATCCCAACCCCCTTTTTCAACAAATTCAGCTCTCGACCAGGTATTTATTTCCCCTAATTCTTTGAGTTTCTCTTGATGACCCGCGTCCTTCATAAATTGGGCCACGCAGATCGCCGCCTGACTTGCCAAAACCGCTTCTTCAGTCATCGTTCTGGTCGTGCGGGAGGTTGTCCACCCCCCCCACGCAAAACCGATGATCATTGCGATGATTCCCCCAACAATAAGACCCCAAACGCCATACTTAATTTTCCCTGCAGTTTCCGGTTTCATTGATAATACCTCTTTGAATTAAGTTGTGAAATTTCTTTTCCAATAGATCTTTGCCTGTCATTGCATAAAATACGCGAGCCGGAAGCGCTCCTCACAATCAACATCGTCATTTTTTCTCGGAGAGCGCTTTAATACCCAATGTCTCGATCA
>CAYQNS010000363.1:0-2838 GCA_964418755.1 uncultured Desulfobacteraceae bacterium | reverse complement strand
ATAAAAATGCTTCCACCTTTAACATTTAAAAATGCTACGAGTTCTTCTGCAAGCGTATTGGAAGAAACAGAAACTTCCTTGAATTCTACAAAAGAATTCTCACCATTTTCTATTATGGACTGGATCTCTGTTTTATTCATGCTTTATTCTCTTATCAATATTGAAAATTTTCACAATTTTATACTAAAAAAACCGAAACCAATTTAATCAGTATCCGCGCACATCTGCGTCCTGATTTTATTTTTATGGGACACGGATTGACGCGGATTTCCACGGATAGGGCAATTCTTTGTCAGCTTCGCTGAGTTAAAAACAGTATATTTTGGGGACACGGATTAACGCGGGTTTACACGGATAAAAGAACTATAAATTTGCCACAGACACACACAGAAAGACACGGACACTGCACTTATGGTTCACTTCGTGAAAAAAACTAAAATTTTTGGGACACGGATTGACGCGGATTTACACAGATTAAAACAATGCTTTGTCAGCTTCGCTGATTTAAAAAATAAAGCGTAGTTTCTGTGTTTTTATTTAGTGATCCGTGTCATCTGTGGGCATCTACGGCCTATTTTATTTTTGGGACACCCCGGTGAAACAAAAAAATAAGCGGTTTCACTGGGCAGGCGGATGAAAGCGGGTTTACCCCAGTACGATCTTCCGGACCTACGGGGCAGGCACAGGTAGGGCGATTGTTTTTGAGATTTATGCGCCTTCGTGTGGGACTGTGGCCAATAAATTAAGGCATTTTTTTCGATCGATTTTGCCGTTGGGGTTTTTCGGCAGGGATCGGACAATCTCAATTTTGGAAGGCAGTTTATATTTCGGCAATTTTTCAGCACAACTTTCAAGAATGTCCTCTGGACGGCAATCACCGTTTTGAGGAACGGCCATGGCGATCAGTTTATTGCCCAGCAGCGGATCCGGGATACCAAGGACAGCAGTTTCAATGATCAAGTTCGTTGCAAGTAAGGTATCCTCAATTTCCTGGGGGTTAATGCGATGTCCGCCAACCTTAACCATATCATCTTTGCGCCCGGACAAATAAATAAAGCCCTCTTCGTCTTTGTGCCCAATGTCGCCCGTGTGATATCCGTTAGCATCCAGAACGCGTGCGGTGGCCTCAGGATCTTTCCAGTAGCCCTGCATAATGTTTGGGCCGGAAGCTACAAGTTCCCCTTTCTGCCCGGCAGTCACCTGCCTACTCTTTTTGTCCATAATCCTGATTTTCGTACCGGGAATTGATTTACCAATTGAGTTTATTTTTGCGTCAAACTGATCAGGTTCAAGCCAGGTCAAGCGGGCAGATGCCTCTGTAGCACCGTACATGACAACTATCCGGGTATGGTCCGAAAGGACCTGCCGAAGTTTAATTTTTAGAGATCGGGCCATATGACCGCCGGCCTGAGAGCAATAGCGCAGCGAGGTGAGTTTGTTTCTGTAGTTTGCCAGAGGGGATCGGTGAAGCAAGTATGCGTAGGTAGACGGCACACCGGAAAACCCGGTGACCTTTTCTTCCACCATCTGTTTAATAACCGCAGCGGGAAATGCAAATTTATTATTAACGACAACGGTTCCGCCCACAGCAAAATGCGTATTTAACAATGATTTGCCCATCACATAGAAAAAAGGCAGTACAACCATCTGGATATCTTCATGGCTTAATTTTAAATACTGACAGATGGAACGGGTGTTGGAAACGATATTGCCATGGGAAAGCATGACCCCTTTGGGCTTACCGGTGGAGCCGGATGTGTAGATGATGCTGGCTAAGTCTGTAGAACAATGTTTGTTGTGGGTTGTTTGTTGGAGGTTGTGGGTTGTGGGTTGTGAGTTGAGGGTTGTTTGTTGAAATGAAAAAACATTATTGAACCTGCCTGACCATTCCAATTTTGATTTGTGGATGACCAGCGTCTTCAGGTTGGGAACATTCAGGTCCGATGCCTGGAGCAGCCGCTCGAATCTTGCCGATGAAATAATTGCAAAGGGTTCAAGCTCAGATAGAAGCGGGTTTAAGCCGTCGGGTTTTAAACCGGTACTCAAAGGAACGGCCACAGCACCTGCTTTTAAAATGGCATAGTAGCTGATAACGTATTCAAAACTATTTTCAAGGACGATAACGACACGGTCACCCCGGCAGATACCCCGGGACAGCAACCAGCGGGCCAACTGGTTGGCCTTGCTATTGATTTCGGCGTAAGTGGCACGGGTATGTTCGTGGATAAGGGCGATCTTGTCCGGAAAACGGGTCGCTGAATTTTCTAAAAAATGATAGATGAGAGTGGATTGTTTTTTCATTTATTTTTCACTTCGTGAAGAAAATCAAAAACAAAAGGGCTTTGGGACACGAATAAACGCGGATTAACACGGATTAGGCGGGTATTTTCAGCTTCGCTGATCTAAAAACATTTTATGCTTTATCCGTGCAAATCTGTGTTAATCCGTGTCCTATTAATTTTTTCTGTGTGTGTCCGTGTGGGTCTGTGGTTAATTCCCCATCTTCATTTCAAGATATGAATTGATATTATTGATGGAATCGAGATTTTCCGGGATCAGTTCCTCATCTTCGATGGTAATAGCAAACTCTTCTTCCAGATAAGTGACCAGTTCCAGAATTCCGGTTGAATCGATGATACCCTCTTCCAGGAATGAAGTCCCGTCTTCAAGGCCGTTGGCGTTACCGAACAAAAAGTTTTCAATGATGAATGCTTTGATTTTAGATTTATTATCGCTCATTTTATTTCCTTTTTTATTAGCCACAGACACACACAGAAAGACACAGACAATTCAATTATCTTTCACTTCGTGAAAAAAACAAAAACCAAAGGGCTATTT
>CAYQNS010000362.1:0-2848 GCA_964418755.1 uncultured Desulfobacteraceae bacterium | reverse complement strand
TAAAAGGAAGACGGATTACTTTTTTCTCTTGACAACTATCAATCATATCAGCGGTAAGCAGCGATATGACCTATCGTGAAATTGCCGCCATCACGGGAATAAGCGAGGCGAATGTAAAAATCAAGGTTCACAGGGCGCGTATCAAGCTTAAAAAAATGCTCGGGACGGGGGAAAATGATGGGTGAAATAATCAGCATGTACATTGATGATGAGATGACTCTGGACGAAAAGATTGCATTTATTGAAAAGATCCGGGCGGATGATTTTTTTTCGAATGAAGCCATGGACCTTTTACGGCAGGAAAAACGCCTCCGTTCTGAAGTCGTAGAACGCCTCCCCGTGTTTGACCCTGTGCCCCGTTTTGACTGGAAAAAATTTTTCAGGCCATTTTTCCAGCCCATGGGCATTGCTGCGTCGACCCTTGCCACAATCGTTATTTTTCTTCTAATTTACACCCCCCAGCCGACACCCGGTCCGCTGGCCAAACGGTTTGTCATTTTTCGACCGGATGTCAGCCAGGTTGAAATCACAGGCACTTTTACAGAGTGGAAGCGCATTTCCATGAACAAAATCGGCGATAGCGGATACTGGGAAATTTTTCTGAATCTTGCCGAGGGAGAGCATCGCTTCGCTTATATTCTGGAAAATCAATATTCTTTTGCTGATCCAACCATTCCCGCCCGCGAACTGGATGGTTTTGGCGGAGAAAATTCTATTTTTTACGTAACCAAAAAAATATGAAACTATTTATATCCGCCGTATTAATTCTGAGCGTCTGTCTTATCGGATGTGCAAACCACTATTATCGAGATAGAAATCACACAATGTACTTCTATCTGAAAAATTCAGATGCCCGCACTGTTCAATTTGCACATTCAAAAGATGGGTACACACTCCGCATGGCAGAAAAGATTGATTCACGGACGTGGCGGGTAATGGTGCCTGCGGATTCCGAATTTAGCTATTTTTATCTTGTCGATGGAAAAATATTTCTGCCGGCCTGTCCGCTCAAAGAAAAAGACGATTTCGGCTCTGAAAACTGTATTTTTGTGCCGGATCTGTAACCTTTCGTCACTAAATCCGTTATGGTATTAAAATCTAACTTCAAGGAGGCGAAATAATGAAAAAAATATTTTTGGTGCTAAGCGTTTTTTTTCTCTGTTTTTCAACAGTCCAGGCAGATGAGATTGATGACGGGTTACCCCAAGGGACCGTCGAGCAAATTAAAATCCACACACGATCTATGGTCGCAGTCGGCATACCGAGTGAGGAAGCCGTCAAGATGACCCGGACGATGATGCAAAACCAGTTTCAAAACCAAAACATCCTGCGGGCACAACAGACCGTAATCAATGCCGTTGAAAACGGTTTACCGGCAACCCCGGTTATAAACAAACTATATGAAGGCATCGCAAAAGGCATCCCCGCAGATACTGTGGTACAGGCCATGGACAAGACACGGAGGCGCTATGCCCATTCCTATAGCTATGCCAGGGGGTTAGCAAAGAGTCCGGGACGGATTGACAACATCGGCAATGCACTTGCTCAAGGCCTTGCGGCCGGGATGCGGGAGGCGGATGTTGATCGCACGATACAGACTCTGCGAAAAAGAACACTGCAGATGACGCGGACTCGTTCCGAAGCACTTGCTGAAGAAAGCGCATTGTGCTTAAAAACCATGGCACGCTACGGCATTTCCTCTGAAACCGCTGCGGATGTTGTCTGTGAAGGATTAAAACAACAACTCAACTTACAGGAAATGAAACAGATACGACAATCTTATATGCAACAAACAACAAATCCTGCTCAAACCCCGGCCTCTCATGACCAGGGGCAAGGCATGGCTCAGGGTTCCGGCAGCTCCGGTAGTTCCGGTGGTTCCGATGGTTCCGGCGGTTCCAATGGTTCCGATGGTTCCGGTGGTTCCGATGGTTCCGGTGGTTCCGATGGTTCCGGTGGTTCCAATGGTTCCGGCGGTTCCAATGGTTCCGATGGTTCCGGAGGCTCCAGCAACCAATAATACTCAAAAAAACACAAACTTATCAGAAGCAATGCCTTACTGGATAACCGCCCGAAACGGCGGTTATCCAGCTTTTCCGACTCCCCCATAAAACTCCTCGATACATTCGATAACCGGCTATCAAAAATTTCGTTTGACTTTAAAAATTTATGGTGTGCTTGCGGCAATACAGGGTTTTGAGTTACCATCGGCATTGTCCGGTTGGACGGCAATAATCCTGTGTGCCCTGTTTTCAACCGTTTTTGGTATCATATGCCTTTTTGAAAAATTTGTTTTAGCCATTGACCAGCAGCCTGAATTTCTGATGAAACAGAGACTGCTTATGAAATAATCAAAATCGAGTTCTCCATTATCTTCGCTTTATGGCTAATATTGCCTTCGGCTTTCTCCGGTTCGGTTTCCCTTGACAATCATCCGCCTAAGGGATAAATCTCACTATACAACATCACCCAAAAGACAGCACCTGTCTGACAGAACCATTTTGATTGTAAAACACCGTTTCCGACGTTTTTTTGCAATATTTTCAATATGCGGGGGTCCGACAATGCAGCTTGTCATCAACACGCCCGGCACGTTTATTACGCAAAAAGATGCATGCTTTCGCCTGAAGCAAAAGGAGAAGGTATTTGACATCTCGCCTCTCAAGGTCGAATCCATCGTTATTTCCAACCAGGCCATGATCACAACCCAGGCCATTGTTCAGGCGCTTGAAAACAATATCGACATCATTTTTCTTGATAAATACGGCGATCCCATTGGACGTATCTGGTTTGCAAAGATGGGCAGCACTGCCCTGATTCGCAGAAAACAACTGGAGGCATCCGAAAC
>CAYQNS010000361.1:0-2882 GCA_964418755.1 uncultured Desulfobacteraceae bacterium | reverse complement strand
ACACCCCCACCAGATGCACATCGTTTTCAATGGCCATCCGGGCCGCCTCCGCCGGCGTCTGAAACATAGGGCTGATATCCACGTCAAACCCCAGATCCGCATAGGCCGTGGCCACCACCTTGATGCCGCGGTCATGGCCATCCTGCCCCATTTTGGTGACCAGCATTCGGGGTCGGCGCCCCTGTTTTTCCAAAAAGACATCCGTGCGTTTGCGAATGGCCGTAAAGACGTCACTGTCATGGTATTCCGAAGCATACACACCGGCAATACACTGGGTGGTGGCGACATACCGGCCGAACACCGTTTCCAGGGCATTGGATATTTCCCCCACTGTGGCCCGTGCCCTCACCGCAGGCAGGCAGGTCTCCAGCAGGTTGGCGTCTGATGCCGCGGCCCGGGCAATCGCCGACAGGGCATCCTGAACCGCCGATTCATCCCGACCGGCCTTGATCTCCTTTAGCCGCTGTACCTGTTCTTCACGCACTGTTTCGGAAACTTCCAGCAGGCCTTTTAAGGGTTCTTCCTGGATCTTATACTTGTTTACCCCCACGATGACGTCCAGCCCCTGATCAATGCGGGCCTGTTTGCGGGCCGCGGATTCTTCAATCCGCATTTTGGGCATACCGGTTTCAATGGCTTTGGCCATGCCCCCCAGCTCTTCCACTTCGTTGATGATCTTGCGGGCCTCTGTAATAATGCCGTCGGTGAGGGCCTCGATGTAGTATGATCCGCCCAGGGGATCCGCCACATGGCATATCTGGGATTCTTCCTGCACGATAATCTGGGTGTTCCGGGCAATGCGGGCCGAGAAATCCGTTGGCAGCCCCACGGCCTCGTCAAATGAATTGGTATGCAGAGACTGGGTGCCGCCCAATGTAGCCGACAGACACTCTAAGGTTGTACGGATAATATTGTTATAGGGGTCCTGCTCGGTGAGACTCCAGCCGGATGTCTGGCAATGGGTGCGCAGCATGGTGGATTTGGGGTTCTTGGGGTTAAACGGACAGAGCAGTTCATGCCACAGGAAACGGGCGGCCCGCAGCATGGCGATCTCCATGAAAAAATTCATGCCCACGCCAAAGAAAAAGGAAAGCCGCGGCGCAAATGTGTCAATGTCCATACCCGCATTTAACGCGGCCCGGACATACTCAAGTCCGTCGGCTAGGGTAAAAGCGGTTTGCAGGACACTGTTGGCCCCGGCCTCCATCATATGATAACCGCTGATACTGACGGTGTTGAATTTCGGCATATTTTTCGAACAATACCCGATAATATCCGATACGATACGCATGGAGGGCGTGGGCGGATAAATATAGGTATTGCGGGTAAGATACTCTTTTAAAATATCGTTCTGAATGGTACCCGTGAGCTGTTCGTGCTTGACCCCCTGTTCTTCGGCGGCAACGATGTAACCGGCGATGATGGGCAGTACGGCACCGTTCATGGTCATGGACACCGACATCTTGTCCAGGGGTATCCCGCCAAACAGAATCTTCATATCCTCCACGGAATCGATGGCCACACCGGCCTTGCCGATATCGCCCACCACCCGGGGGTGGTCCGAGTCATATCCCCGGTGGGTCGCCAGATCAAAGGCCACGGAAAGCCCTTTCTGACCGGCCGCCAGGTTGCGCCGGTAAAACGCGTTGGACTCTTTAGCCGTTGAAAAACCGGCATACTGTCGGATCGTCCAGGGCCGGCCCGCATACATGGTGGCCATGGGACCCCGCACATAGGGTGCAAAACCGGGATAGGTATTGATATGGGCCAAATCGTCGATATCTTCAGGTGTATACAACGGTTTTACCCGAATGCCTTCGGGGGTTTCCCAGTCAAGATCTTCAAGGGGGCGGCCCCTTAACTGTTTCGTTGCCAGATCTATCCATTGCTGCCGGTCAGAATGTTTTGCCATTGCTCACTCCTTATTTTTACTTATTTTCAAAAAAATTCAGGATCTGCCGATGTCGGTTAAAAAACGGTTCCGCTCTATTTCATATGGGCAAAATCGGCCCCACGTGATGTACTTTCATACTCAACTTTCATGCCAACCGTTTTTTCAGGCAGCTGGAATTTAACCTTCCGTTATTATTAAAATAATAGACATTGGCCGCCCACGGGTCTTCGGCGGAGTTACAAAACGTATCCTCGATGACTCAAAATTGTCGCCCGACCGTTTACACCGTGTCACCTTATTATTTTGAGAGACGTTGCGACGACACAAAACGCATCGTATCCATCCGGAAACAGAGCTTTTTATTCAAGGCTGAGTACGAGGAAAAATTAACCGCAGGCCTATCTGATTTAGGCATGGGTCAATTCTTGAGCATAACAGGGAGATGGGACAAAAAGATGTTTCCGGATCAGTGGTTGCTATCTTTCACACAACTCAACCAGAACACCGCTGGTGGCCTTGGGATGCAAAAAGGCGATTTTTGCACCGCCGGCCCCGATCCTGGGCGTCTGATCAATGAGCTTTACCCCTTTTTCCTTGAGCTCCGCCAGGGCTTCTTCAATATTTTCCACACGAAAGGCCACGTGCTGAATGCCGGTGCCCTTTTTATCGATATATTTGGCAATGGGACCGTCGGGCGCCGTGGATTCAAGAAGCTCCACTTCACTTTCACCAACGGGGAAAAATGCCGTGGTTACCTTTTGCTCGGCAACAGTCTCACTGCCGTTAAAATCAAGTCCCATAATATCGGACCAGAATTTCTTGCCTTCATCAACACTGTTTACGGCAATTCCCAGATGATCGATTTTCAGAACCTTCATTTGATCTCCTTTTGTTTATTAGTAACTAAATTCTGAAATTTGTGTTTTTAATGTCAAAAAAACAGAACACGAGGTGATGGGTATAATTGAAGGTTGAATAGTGAAGGTTG
>CAYQNS010000360.1:0-2947 GCA_964418755.1 uncultured Desulfobacteraceae bacterium | reverse complement strand
TGGTAACCGTGATCGCGGCCCCAATGGTGATATCACTGTCGGTGTCTGTGCCTTCCTCACTTTCCCGGGACTGGATCAGAACATTGCCCGAAGCAGTTACCAGACCATATGTTGCCAACGTCTCAATGGAACCGTTGACGGTCTGTAGCACAAGGGCTCCACCGCTGGTTAGGTTGCTTTGTACGGCATCGGTCACTGTGGATGAACTCACCCTACCGTCGGTCTTAACGCGGTTCACCGTCACCGCCGCGGTCTGGCCGATGGTGATGTCGGTGGATTCGGTGACAAAATATCCGCCGGTGACCGCAACAGCACTTGCCTTCGCCGCTTCGGTTTCCAGATGATTCGTGCCCGCGCCAATCGCCGTCGTCGCATTCAGACGCAACTCGTTGGCGTATACATCCACAGTGGCCTCGGCGTTGTCCAGGACGGAAGCTCCGGATACAATACTCACCGCACCCCAGCTTGCCTGATGGTCCAACACACCGGCATCACGATCCGCCGTTGTGCGCGCATCCAGTATACCCACGGTCACATCTCCGGCTGCCGCATAGCGAATGTTGCCGCCGTTGGTCTGAGACACGGCGCCATCGGCCATTTCTATGGTACTGCCAATTGATTCGGCATCTATCGTACCGCCGGTGGTGCTCAAATCACCCGCAGCAGCCTGTGTAATGGACCCCGCCGCCAGCAGGGTGATATGGCCACTGCCCCCATTGAGCGCCGCATCAAGAGCAATGGCGCCGGTGGCTGCATCCAGGCGGACATTACCGCTGCCGACTGCTGAAATACCGGAAGCTGCCGTCTCACTGCCGCCGTTGACGGTAATGTCCCCGGCGCTTGCCGTCAGCACAATGGCACCGGCAGCCGTCGTCATCAAATCTTCCTGGGTATGGGTCGTGCCGGTCAGGTTAGCATCCAGTCCGGTGGCATCCACACGTTGCACGGTTGCCGTGACGCTGTCGATGGTGACGCCGCTGACCTCGGTGATAAACATACCGTCACTGCCCGCCGAGGCGGAAAGGGTGTTGACAGAGGTGTTCAGCACATTGCTACTGACGCCAATACCACTGCCTGCTGTTAAAGCAAGACCATCGGCGGTAATGAGGCTGGCACCGTCAATATCGTTAATATCGGTTCCGGCAATAACGGCCACATTTCCCGTTCCGAGTTGATCCACGGTGACCGTATCAAGGGTTACATCTCCACCGGCAGCTTTGATCCGGATATGCCCGTTGTTACTTTCGATTGTCGTACCATCGAGCATGGTCACGGAATCATCAGCCTCGATATCGATGGTCTTGGCGTCGGTACTGGTGCTAATGTCTGCGTTCTGCCCGATATTATCACTGCTGAGAATCGTCAAATGGCCATGGGCAACTGTGATGGCGGCCCCAATGGTGATATTACTGTCGGTGTCTGTGCCTTCTTCACTTTCCCGGGACTGGATCAGAACATTGCCCGAAGCAGTTACCAGACCATGTGTTGCCAACGTCTCAATGGAACCGTTGACGGTCTGCAGCACAAGGGCTCCGCCACTTATCAGATTACTTTGTGCGGCATCGGTCACTGTGGATGACATCACCGTACCGTCGGTATTAACGCGGTTCACCGTCACCGCCGCGGTCTGGCCGATGGTGATGTCGGTGGATTCGGTGACAAATACCCCCCACACACCAGCAACAGTGCTTGCCTTTGCCGCTTCGGTTTCCAGATGATTCGTGCCCGCGCCAATCGCCGTCGTAGCATTCAGACGCAACTCGTTGGCGTATACATCCACAGTGGCTTCGGCGTTGTCCAGGACGGAAGCTCCGGATACAATACTCACCGCACCCCAACTCGCCTGATGATCCAACACGCCGGCATCGCGATCCGCCGTTGTGCGGGCATCCAGTATACCGGTGGTCACATCTCCGACTGCCGCGTAGCGAATGTCGGTGCCGTCAGTCCGGGCGTTATTCGCCGCGCCCATTGTAATGGAACCGGCTGTGGCCCCGACATCAATTGTTCCAGTGCCACCGGTAAAAATGTTGCCGTCCTGCAGCACGCTTCCGGCTGCAATTACGGAAATATTGCCCGTGCCGGACTGCACATCCGCATTCAAATCAACATCCTGGTCGGTACCCTGGGCCTGAACCAGAATATTGCCGCTGCCATGGGCATTTATAGCCGCATCAGCCGTCACGTCTCCATCAGTCGTCCGCACCACGATGGTGCCGTTGCCGGCGGTTACAAGCCCATTTATCGCAGCTTCAGCAGGATCAGGATAAGTGCTTGCAGTCGCATCCACTGCCACACGTTGAACGGTTGAACCGGCGATGCTGCCGATGGTCAGATCCGTGTCCTCCAGGATATTGATGCCACCGGCAGTCGTGGTTTCAGCCGCCAGATTGACCACTTCGGTATCAATGGCATTGGCGCTCCCGCCTAAAGTACCGATATCACCGGTTGCACTCATCCTCAGATTCAAGGCGTAGATATCCACACTGCTGTCCGTGGCATCCGCATCCGTGAGTGAACCACCCAAGGCTGTGAGCGTGATCGATCCCCAAACATCCTGTCCACTCAGATCCCCGTTTGATCGGGCGGTTTCGGTTCGGGCGTCAAGCATGCCGAGAATAATAGCCGTCCCTGCTTCATAACGAATATTCCCGCCTGTGGCCTGGCTGACGGCCCCGGTTTCCATGGTAATCCCATCATCAATTGCCTGAACCTCAATGGTACCGCCGCTTGTAACAAGATCACCGTCGGCATCCTGGTACACATAGCGCTGGCCGATGATTGAGATGTTACCGCTGCCTGAAATAACGGTATTATCCAAAACAAGATCTGTGCCGTCACCGTCGGCTTCCAATCTGATGTTACCGCTGCCGTTGGCGCTAACGGCTTCGCCCACGGTCAAATCACCGGCCCGGGTCCTGATAACAATCGAGCCGTTGCCCCCCTG
>CAYQNS010000359.1:0-2957 GCA_964418755.1 uncultured Desulfobacteraceae bacterium | reverse complement strand
ACATATTGACATCCAGTTCTTCATCCTTGTGACGGGCATCGGCCAGCTCACAGATGCGGTGCAACTCTTTATACATGGCATCGTCCAGAAGTGGCTCCGTCTCGGTTTCCAGAATTTCGATGACGCGTTCATGAACACGCTCGTTAAAACGCTTGCTCCCACTGGCGGTCCAGTTTTCATAGTTTTGATGACTGATCAAGTCGGGCTGCCAGATTTCGGTTTTGAAGCGATTGAAAGTGTGTTCATGATCGAGATACTGTCCGCCCGGGCCGACTTCGGCCATGACGTCCAGGGCCATGGTATCATCATTGACCGGGATTCCGCGTAGAATACGCTTCGTCATGCCGATGACTTCGTTGGAGGAAACCATCAGTTCCGGAGAGCTGGTCAACCCGGAATCAAGGTATCCCACGTCATGGATCATGTTTCCGCCCACGAGTCCTGCGGTGGCAATATTAATAGCGGACTCCATGCCCGCCTGTTCGTCAAAAATCTTGGCATCGGAGCAACCCGCGGTTTCATATTCCGGCACCCTGAGCCACTTGGTGATGTCCGTGTAACCGGCGCTGAGCAGCGCCATTTCAGGAGAGCCATAGCAATAGATCGTGGTCCGCATATCCATGTTGGACATGAGACCGCCGATGATGATCTGTGCCCCGGGTTTACGAAGCTGGCTGATAACGATACCGAAAAGACTTTCGGCCAGGGATTGCACCAGCAGACCGGCAAGGGTGGTGGGTGCCGTACCGCCTGCCAGCGGACATGGGGTGTAAACAAAAGGGATATCGTTGTCACTGGCAAAAATCAGCTTTTGAACGACCTCTTCGGAATGGCTCAACGGGGATACCGGCTCAATGTAAAGGGAAAAGAGGGGGCCTTTCTTCCACTCTTCCTTGCCGCCGACGCGGATATAGGCCATTTCCAATTGATCACGAACTCCTTCCAGGTCCACAGCCGTGATATTGATCGGCTTACTGGTTCCTTCCAGCATGGCCAGATACTGCCAGCGATCATAGGTGCCCACTGCAGTATCCTGGGTAATGCCCAGGGACATGTGAAAGTCGTAGTTGGGCAGTGCCTGGGCAATACGGGCAAAATTTTTAACATCCTTGTAGGTGGCCCGTCGCCGTTCACCCGTATAGGGATCAAGGGTGAAGGGGGTATCGGACCCACCGCCATAATTAATATTATTTTTAAACAGCTCCATGCGGTATCGCCGGTCAGGGCCGGTGATCACCACCTTGCTGGGAACTGTCTTGCGCGCTTTCTCCACCATATAGTGAGGAATTTTTACAAGGCTGCTGTCATCTGTGGTGTCCTCCACAATAGCGCCCCCGGAGTGCGCAACATTAACGCCTTCCTTATCGTATACCCGAACGCCTGTTTCATATAATACCCGCAGTGCCGCATAGTAAATCGCTTCAATCTCATCTTCAGACAGCACCTGAAGCCGGGGCGTAGCGTTTACCTGGTAATTGGTTTTATGAACTTGCATGATTTATTCTCCTTATCCATCATCCATTTTGGTTGATAATGATTTCCATCGTTTTTCCGTTGGGTCTATGCAAGCAATCGCTTGGCCAGTTCCGCTCCGTCTCCGGCATTGTAGCCATATCCATCAGCGCCGATACGCTGTCCGAATGCAGCATCCAAAGGTGCGCCGCCGACAATTACTTTTACACTGTCACGCAGGCCGGCTTCTTCAATGGCTTTGATCGTATGACCCATAAACCGCATGGTCGTGGTCAGCATGGAGGACATACCGACAACGTCCGGTTTGTGTTCTTTGATAGCTGCCACAAATTTTTCCGGGTCCACATTAAAGCCCAGATTAATGACTTCCATCCCCTGGCCTTCCATCATCATGCTCACCAGGTTTTTGCCGATATCATGCAGATCCCCTTTCACGGTACCCATGAGAATTTTACCGGATTGTTTGACCTTCGCGGCAGCCAGGAGAGGCCTTAACAATTCCTGACCATCGTGCATCGCCTTGGCGGACATCAACACTTCCGGCATGTACATGGATCCGTCTTTAAAACGGACACCCACTTCATTCATACCGATAATCAATCCATTATCCAGAATGTCTTTGGCATTCAAACCCTCATCCAAAGCTTTCTGCACGAGTTCAGGCGTTTTTTCATCGTCCCCTTCTATAATAAATGTTGCTAATTGTTCGAATATTTCACTCATTTTTTTCTCCTTTTCATCGATTGACAGGACGGCCTTATTCTTTGTCTTTAACCCGTTGCTCAGCGGCTGCGAGAATCTGTTTGATGGCGTCCCGGGTCTCAGGCTTGATGGATGAAGGCTGATGGGTGCTTAGAATGTCCTGAACCCGTTCCACTACCCGGTCACGCATGGGTTTTTTCCCCTCGGCTTCCCACTCTTCATAAGAATGACGGTCACACAGATTCGGGTACCAGAATTCCGTTTTAAAATACTTGCGGGTGTGTTTCTCATACAGATAGTGGCCGTTTGGGCCGACATTGTGTATCACATCCGTTGCCAGTGTGTCTTCATTGACTTCTATGCCGCGTGTAATTCGTCTGACGTAACCGATGGCCTCGTCCATCATGGCCGTCTGAAGAATCGATCCGGTCATACCGCTTTCGGTGTAACCCACGTCATGACAGAGATCCCCGCCCGTGAGCGCTGAGAAAAAACAGGAGAGCGAGCCTTCAATGGCCGCCTGCGCGTCCAGTATTTTGGAATCCGTGCAACCACCGGTCTGCCATAAAGGAAGTCCAACATAATGGGCCAGTTCAGCAACGCCGGCCATCATCAGAGACAGCTCGGGAGCACCGTAAGAAAAAACCGTTTCTTTCATGTCCATCACGGACAGTACGCCGCCCATGAAAAAAGGCAACCCCGGCTGGATGGCCTGGGCAAGGGTCAGACCCATCCAGGATTCGGCGGCAGCCTGAATAATGGTTCCGGCGGCAGTCACGGGA
>CAYQNS010000358.1:0-2967 GCA_964418755.1 uncultured Desulfobacteraceae bacterium | reverse complement strand
GAGCTGAATGAAGCCTCCCTTATCCGAATCCTTACCGAGCCGAAAAACGCCCTGGTCAAACAGTATGAAAAACTGTTTGAGATCGAAGGGGTCAACCTCCGATTCACCGACAGTGCCCTGGCTGCAATTGCCAAGGGCGCTACCAAACGTAAATCCGGTGCCAGAGGGCTGCGTGCAATTATGGAAACCGCATTGCTTGATATTATGTACACAATTCCTTCTCTTGAAAACGTCAAGGAATGTGTCGTTGGTGAAGATGTGGTGCTAAACGATGAGGAACCCATCCTTCTGTATGAACAAACGAAAAAACAGGCATCCTGAAACCGTCTAAATCGGACTTTTTACGAAATTATCAAAGGTTAACAGAGTAATAAAATGGTTGATTTACCGAAAATATTCAAACCTGAAAAATCCGACTCATCCGCCACATTGCTGCCGCTGCTGCCGCTTAGAGATATCGTCGTGTTCCCCCATATGGTGGCACCGCTCTTTGTCGGACGGGATAAGTCCGTCAATGCCCTTGCATATGCCATGAATAAGGATAAGCAGGTTTTTCTGGCCACCCAGGAAAAGGCAAACGTCGACGAGCCGAATGAGAAGGACATCTGCATGGTCGGCACCATCAGCACCGTGCTTCAATTGCTGCGGCTGCCCGACGGCACTGTCAAGGCACTGGTGGAAGGCAAGGCCCGGGCCCGGATCAAACGATTTGTTAAAAACGAGACATTTTTTCAAGTAGACGTCGAACCGATTGCCGAGCAAAAACTGACAATGGCCGAAGCCGTAGCCCTCAACCGGGCTATCATTGATGGGTTTAAAGAATATGCCAAGCTGAATAAAAGCATTTCCAGAGATCTTGTCAACCGCATGGAAACCATTTCAGAACCTTCAAAACTGGCAGACAGCGTAATGGCCCATTTCAACTTCAAAATCAACGAGAAGCAGCGTCTGCTTGAAACAGAGTCCCTGAAAGACCGCCTGACTAATCTGCTGCACCTGATCAAGATGGAGATTGACATTTTTAAGACGGACCAAGAGATCAAGGGCCGCGTCAAATCTCAGATGGAAAAAACCCAGAAGCAATATTATCTGAATGAGCAGATGCGCGCCATTAAAAAAGAGATGGGCGCCGAGGAAGACCCCAGGGATGAACTCCGGGAGCTTGAAAAACGAATCAAGCGCAAGCGCATGTCCCGGGAGGCGGCAAAAAAAGCCCGTCAGGAATTTAAAAAACTCAAGCTCATGACCCCCATGTCGGCTGAAGCTACCGTTGTGCGCAACTATATCGACTGGATCATCAGCCTGCCCTGGTTTGATCGCAGTCGTATACGCAATAATATCGATGAGGCCGAAACCATACTCAATGAGGATCATTACGGGCTGGAAAAACCCAAAGAACGGATTCTCGAATATCTGGCCGTCCAGACGTTGATTAAAAAGGTGCGGGGCCCGATTCTCTGCCTGGTGGGCCCGCCGGGCGTCGGCAAGACCTCCCTGGCTAGTTCGGTGGCCCGGGCCACCGGTCGTAAATTTATCCGGCTCAGCCTTGGAGGTGTCCGGGACGAGGCGGAAATCCGCGGGCATCGCCGCACATATATTGGCGCCATGCCCGGCAAGATCATTCAGTCGCTGAAAAAATCGGGGGTAAACAACCCCGTATTCTGTCTGGACGAGGTGGACAAGATGAGTATGGATTTCCGGGGCGATCCTTCCGCGGCCCTGCTCGAAGTCCTTGATCCGGAGCAGAACTTCAGCTTTAACGATCATTATCTGGATATCGACTATGACCTGTCGGATATCATGTTCATTACCACGGCCAACGCCCTGCCGGATATCCCGCTTCCGCTTCAGGACCGGATGGAGATTATCCGGCTGCATGGATATACGGAATATGAAAAATGCAATATCGCCAAACAATTTCTGGTTCCCAAGCAGATCAAGATGAACGGTCTGGAACCTATGGATATACGGTTTTCTAAAAATGCAGTCCTTACCATTGCCCAGCGCTATACCCGCGAGGCCGGTGTCAGAAACCTGGAACGCGAAATCTCTTCGGTATGTCGGAAGATTGCCCGCAGCGTTCTTAAAAACAAGGACCGGACAGTGTTCAACGTTACGACCAAATCGATTAAAAAATACCTTGGACCGCCGCGTTTCAAGAAAAGTCAAATCGAGGAAAAAGACATGATCGGTATCGTGACCGGTCTGGCATGGACCTCAGTGGGCGGGGAACTGCTGTGCATCGAAACGCTGATCATGCCCGGTACCGGCAAGCTCCTGGTGACCGGCAAACTGGGCGATGTGATGAAGGAATCGGCCCAGGCAGCCTTGAGTTACGTGCGCTCCCGCTCCGAACGACTGATGATTGACAGCGATTTTCATGAAAAAAAGGATATTCACATCCATATTCCCGAAGGCGCAATCCCCAAGGACGGCCCCTCGGCGGGGATATCCATGTGTACCTCCCTGGTATCGGCCCTGACCCGGCGTCCGGTTTACCGGGATATTGCCATGACAGGCGAGATCACGTTGCGCGGGCGGGTTCTGCCCATCGGTGGTCTAAAGGAAAAAATTCTGGCCGCACATTCCGGAGGCATCAGGAAAATTCTGATCCCGGAGGAAAACGAAAAAGATATCAAAGACATCCCGGTTACTATTTCCAAAGAACTGGATATCGTGACCATTAAACATATGGACGAAGTGCTGGGCCATTCACTGATCGTCAACAAAGGTGAATGCCTTTTCCGGCAAAGCGATATGACCTTTGATAGCGTGCCAGGCAGGGATGTGGATCAGCAAACCGCACTGCACTGATTAAAAACATCAAATAAGCTGATTTTTGGCTTGACAATGTCTTTGGGAATTGATAGCAAAAGCATTCTTTGATGATACATCAAAGAATGCTATATCAAATTGAGGGCGGGTAGCTCAGTTGGGAGAGCATCGGCCTTACAAGCCGAGGGTCAC
>CAYQNS010000357.1:0-2999 GCA_964418755.1 uncultured Desulfobacteraceae bacterium | reverse complement strand
GTGGCTCAATTCTTAATGACCGTTTTTGGCTCACTTTAACATGACCATCGACAGCGGGTGTTCAGGATGGGGATTGCGGGCAATTACGGGATAGATTCTTCTGATGTCGAATGGGCCGCAGAGCATGGAGCTAATTACTGGGTATGGGGAACCGGTTTTAAAAAAGTTACCGCCGGGATTAAGGAAGTAATCAGAAAAAACAGAGAGAAGAATGTGGTGGCTCTGCTTGGCTGGGGGTTCTTTGGCTGGCAGATACGTCATAGTGTTGAAAAAGCTCTGCTCAAATTAAATACAGATTATCTGGATGTTTTCAAACTGGGGTGGCTTGGACGGACATCAATTTACAGCCAAGGTATTGTCGATTCATTGTTGAAACTTAAACAGGAAGGCAAGATTATGGCTATTGGAGCCAGCATCCATGACCGGCAACGGGCCGGACAATTGGCTTTGGATTCAGAGCTCGATCTGCTAATGATCCGCTATAATGCCAAACACACTGGAGCGGAAGAGGATATTTTCCCATATTTAAAAAAGCGGAATCCTGCTGTTATCAGTTATACGGCGTTAGCGTGGCAGCAGTTAATAAACCCTGTGAAAGGGGTTGAAATGGCTCCCTGGCCAAACAGTAAAGAAAAGGATAAGGTACCTCCCCTGACACCTGAACTCTGCTATAGATTCGTTTTGTCAAATACTCATGTTCACTTGGTTCTAACTGGTCCGAAAAACAGGGAGCAGTTGATGGAAAATTTTAGAGCGATACAGCGGGGAGACTTGGCTCCAGAAGAATTGAACTGGATTCGACAATATGGAAAACTTATCAGATCTAAGAAAAAAATTGACTACTTCAAATAGTCTATGCACTGAGCATACGAGAAAAAGGGGACGATTAATACAATTGGTTCTTCAAACAAATGTATGGGTCATATGTCTTTATCCACGATAATAAAAATTTCTTTACAAAGGGAGGTCTGTGATGGCTGACCCGTCGGACGGCCCGGGAATAGGCATCAATGGTTTTTTGACTTTTACCCTGAAGTTTGAGTAATCTCAGGTGACTTTGATAGAGTTTCTTAAATCGATTTGCTTCTGCCGACTTCATAATGTATACTCCTTTTTTGTAAATGCCCGGAATTGGACAGATACAAGGAAGTATACACTATTTTTGTTTTTTCCGCCGCGTAGCGGCTTCGTTCAGTGAACATGAAAAAATATATAACAGATAACGGCTTATTTGTCAAAGTCTGAGTATGGCTGAATAAACTTGCAATCATTTCAAAACAGCAAACTGTCCGACAAGAACAATACTAAAAAATTCGGCATGAAATACCATAGAAATTCAATAGCTATGATTTATTATTCAATTTTTCTGATGCTGCATTTTTCGAGAAAACCGATGGGAAGATATCCTTTTTTGCTGTTTTTTGAACCAGAGACTGATATGCCCCCTTTTTGCGGGTGGCTTTTTCGAGTGCTTCCATTACCCCTTACTTTTTCCTGTCTTTCTGGAACTGCTGCAGGGTAGCCCATAGTTTTTCCACGTGCTTGCGTGTCTCTTCAAGTGTGCCTTCGTTGCTTATCACATGATCGGCATATGTGACTTTTTCTTCGATGGAAAGCTGGGACGCCAGGATATTGGCCGCTGCCTCTTCGGTGATGTTATCGCGTTTGGCCAGCCTTTTTATCTGGGTTTTTTCGGGCACATAGATCACCACCAGTTTGTCCATCATATACTGCAGGTTGACTTCAATCATAAGCGGTACCACCACCTGAATGATGGCTCCGGGCTTTTTGGCGGCAATCTCCTGGACCTGCCGGGAAAATTCCACAGCGATCTGGGGATGGATAAAACTTTCCAGTTTTTTACGCTTGACCATATCGTTGAAGACAATATCAGACATCTTCTGGCGATCTAAGGTGCGGTCTTCCTGCAGGATCTGTTCACCAAAAAAGGCTACTATCTCCTTCCATGCCTGTTTGTCCGGTTCCACCACTTCCCGTGAGATAACATCAAAATCGATAATGGGCGCCCCCAGTTCCTCAAGCATGTTGGCCACAGAGGTTTTCCCACCGGCAATACCGCCTGTGATTCCCAGCAGCAGGCGGTTGTCATCCCCTTTCAAACCCTTGAGCTGATCCAGCCCGCCGTAGGACATGGGAAAGGCACTGCCCAGGTCCTGTTCGGCCCCGGCAAAGCTGATGGGATAGCGGATGCCCCGGCGATAGAGGGTTTCCATCCCCTTGAGTGCTTTTTCCATCATGCCGGCCGGAATTGCCATGACCATGTCTTCATCCTGGGCGTGTCCATAGCGGCGCTCCCCGTAGCAGGGGATAGTCAAAGAGGGCTTCCCGCTGAGATAGCAGCGGGCAATGGCATCTGCGCAGGAGGACTCGCCTACACAGAAAAATTGCATTATCTCATAGTCCTCAAACTGGAGAGAGTTGATCAGCAGCATCATCTGGGCCGGGTTGGCATAAATCAGAATAATGTCCGGATCAAAGGGATTATAAACTATGGGGGCCATGGCCACGGCCTCGTATTTGCCCACGGGCAGACGGGGAATGCCATTTTCATATTTCTTCCCGTCTTCCTTGGTCTTGACCCAGACGATGGATCGAAAGGTGCCGTCCCCGAATCCAAATTCGGGAATTTCGGTAAGCCCGATCATGGAGGGGCATACAGGGGACAGAAAGTCCTCCAGTACGGCTCCCACGGTCCAGTCAAAGTTGCGTACCTTTGTAATCAACTGGCAGAGCGTTACCTTGCCGGAGTTAGGCCGCATAAACGGGATGTCGTCCAGTTCTTCCTTTTTTCCCAGCATTTTAAATCCCACCGGAAAAGATTTCAGCCGCATCAGAAGTTCCATTCTGCGAATCAGTTTTTTCCAGTCAACTTTTTGATCCATAATTTTTTCTCCTTTTGTATTTTGGCGTTACCCTGACCATTTATCGCACATTCCGCACCTTGGGGGTCATAGTTTTAGAATTATAAAATATCATGC
>CAYQNS010000356.1:0-3009 GCA_964418755.1 uncultured Desulfobacteraceae bacterium | reverse complement strand
ATATTGAAATTATTGTGCTAATTGCTAAAAGCTAACTGCTGATCGCTCAATTTAGGTATCAATTGATATTCATGGAACGTCAAAACGCTGATCCCCTACCTTCCTGAATTAATCTTGACCCGCATCTCTACCCGATCCAGGGGGTTGTCACGGCTGTCACGGGGTAAGGCGGCAATTTTATCCACCACATCCAGCCCTTTGAGTACTTCCCCGAAAACCGTGTATTTGCCGTTCAGAAAAGGTGCATCGGCCACACAGATAAAGAACTGCGATCCCGCGCTGTCCGGATGGGATGATCTGGCCATGGACAGAATTCCTCTTTTATGCGGAATGCTGCCGAACTCGGCCTTGAGGCGGTATCCGGGGCCCCCGCTGCCATGTCTGGACCGGTCAGGGCTTTTAGAGCCCGGGTCACCGCCTTGGATGACAAACCCGGGGACGACCCGGTGAAAAATCGTGCCATCGTAAAAGCCTTCCCGGGCAAGGGATATGAAATTATCAATGTGGTTTGGGGCGGTATCCGGGAAAAAACGGATGTGGATCTCGCCGAGCCGGGTCTGGATCACCGCCCTGACCGCCTTCATCCCCTGGATTTCTTCCTGCGAAAATTCCCGGTAACGAATCTCTTCAGAAAATGTCATTGGCACCGTACAGGTAAAAATCAACATCAGTACCGACGTTATCAATAAAAATCGTTGCATCATCCATCTCCTTGTCTGAACCGTCCGTATTTTTTTATTTAAATCCATAAACCATGTCCCCGGGGCCAGGTCCGCGGCGCATTAATTTACGTGTGAATATTATTTGATTTTATTGGTCGGGTCGCCTTCATTCACCATATGATCGAGGACTTCCCGCTCCGGTTCTCCCGGAACGATCCCATCCAGCTCGGCCTCCATAACCGTTACGCCGGTCTGATTTTTTAGGATGGCTGAAGCCGTAGCCCGGCCATTCGGGTTGATATCGCGAATCGTGAGACAGCACTCAATGGTGTCGCCGAAATAGACCGGTGCTTTAAAGTGAAAATTCATACACGAGGCCAGCCATCCGACCTGTCCCCCGATTTCGGTGACCATGCTGCCCACCAGGAGACCATGGCAGATCCGTCCCTTCATGTTTTTGACCGCAGCGTAACGATCGTCATAGTGAATCGGATTGTAATCTCGCGAAATATTCCCGAACGCTAGTGTATCCGTTTCTGTAAACGTTCGAAAAACCTTTAGCGTATCCCCGCTCTTCAGCCCCTTTATGGCTTTTCTGCGAATTGTGGACATGGATGTTTTACCTGTTTTCTTCTTCGATTTTGTAATGCCGGGCTTTTTCGACATACCCCAGGGCCGTTCTCCTATGACTTTCCAAAACTTTTTCGGTCAGATTTTTTTTTACAACCGCCGGTGTACCGGCAGCAAGCTGAAACGGACCGATCACCTGATTTTCCAAAACCACTGAACCCGCCGCGACAACAGAACCGGTTTTGATCCGGGCCCTGTTCAGCACGACGGCATTGATACCGATCAGGCTGTCCTCCTCCACAGTGCAGCCATGCACCACCGCATTATGTCCCACGGTAACACGGTCGCCTATCCTGGCCGGTTTACCGGGGTCTGCGTGGATGGTGCAGTTGTCCTGGATATTGGTGTTGCAGCCCACTTTAATCGAAGCGGTATCACCTCTCAGGACGGCCCCATACCAGACACTGGAATTGTCCTGAATCTCCACATCTCCGATAATCGTCGCGGTGGGTGCTATAAAAACATTCTTGCCGATTTTGGGTTTCTTGCCGTTGAACGCTATAATCATTGTAAAAACTCCCCGTGCCGGAAATATTATCCGTTCCGGCGAAACAGTCGGGCCGTGCGCGGCAGCCTTTGGTGCGGCATCAAAAAAACGGCTTCTCGCTGTTTCAAGTGAGTCATCCCCGGATGCTTTTATTCACTCAACCTATCGAATGGCCAAAACAAAATTATTGACAATCAATCGCATATTTCCCTATAGGTATCAACTGAATTCATGTTTTAATATATAAATCAAATTTTAAGGAGTGAATCATGGTCCTGCTAAATCCCAAGACGCAAACGTTTGGCCACCTTGATGAACCATCCCGGCAAATTATGCTCAAAACCATTGATTTTTTTGAAAAAAAAGGAAAAGTCAAAATCAAGGCAGATGATCATGAACGGGTATGGTATGCGGATTTTATTGAATTTATAAAAAAAGAAAAAATATTTGCAGCGTTGCTGACGCCCACCACCGTCGGGGACGGAAGCACCCGCTGGGATACCTTTCGCAACTGTGATTTCAATGAGATCCTCGGTTTTTACGGGCTGCCCTACTGGTATACCTGGCAGGTAACTATCCTGGGGCTCGGCCCCATCTGGATGAGCCGCAACCAGGCGATCAAGCAAAAAACGGCCAAATTGCTCGAAGAGGGCGGCATTTTTGCCTTTGGTCTGTCCGAAAAAGCCCACGGGGCTGATCTGTATTCCAGTGAAATGGCACTCACACCACTGGGCAACGGCAGATCCGTGGCAGACGGCGGCAAATATTATATCGGCAATGCCAACGATGCGGCCCTTGTATCCACATTCGGCAAGGATTCGGATACTGATGAATATGTGTTTTTTGCCGTGGATTCTAGGCACGACAATTACGAATGCGTGAAAAACGTGGTCAATTCCCAGAATTTTGTGGCCGAATATGCTCTGCATTCATACCCTGTCACCGATGCCGATATGCTGTCCAGGGGCACCGATGCCTGGGACGCGGCCCTGAATACCGTCAATGTGGGCAAATATAACCTGGGATGGGCTTCCATCGGCATCTGCACCCATGCTTTTTATGAATCCATCACCCATGCTGCCAACCGCAATCTTTTCAAGCATTTTGTCACTGATTTTCCCCATATTCGACAAATATTGGTGGATGCCTATACCCGCCTTGTGGCCATGAAGCTTTTTGCCCAGCGCAACGCCGATTACATGCGCAGCGCCTCTTGCGACGACCGGCGCT
>CAYQNS010000355.1:0-3037 GCA_964418755.1 uncultured Desulfobacteraceae bacterium | reverse complement strand
CCCAAAATGTCCTTTGAAGTTAAGCCCTTATTCACAAAGTGAACAAAACCAGCCCCATCCGTGTTAATCCGCGCCAATCCGTGTCCCAAAAATAAAAATAGGCCACAGATCTTCGCAGATGTACACAGATAAAGATTAGGTAGTTTTTTAATCAGCGAAGCTGACAAAGAATGCCCTATCCGTGTTAATCCGTGCAAATCCGTGTCCCAAAAAATAAAACGGTATTCGTTATATTCCCATTGACATATTGTTAATAGGGTATATACTTTTTGGTATAGTCTAAACGCGTTAATATGGAGGCCACAATGGATACAGCCAAACTTTTTATTAACGGTCGCAGCCAGGCAGTCCGCCTGCCAAAGGCTTATCGATTTAAAGGCAAAGAAGTATATATCAAAAGGAAAGCAGAAGGTGTTCTTTTGATACCTAAAGACAATTCCATCTGGGATGTCTGGGAAAAAAATTTAAGCAGGTATGACAATCTTTTTATGACTGATCGGCAGCAACCTGAATTCCAACAAGAAAGAACGGGGCTGGATGATTTTCTTGATTGATACAAATATTTGCATTTATATCATGAATAAACGACCACCAGATGTTATTCGCAGATTTAAGAATACCGATGTGGGAATGGTCGGTATATCCACCATTACAGTTTCTGAACTCCATTATGGTGCTTTAAAAAGCAAGTACAAAAAACAAAATTTGAAACGATTGGAAGAATTCCTTACTCCATTTGAAATTCTCCCTTACGATGAAACAGCATCAAAATATTACGGCGAAATACGCTCAAAACTTGAAATGCAAGGTCAACTTATCGGCCCGCTTGATTTATTGATTGCTGCCCATGCACTCAGCAAAGATTTAGTATTGGTTACAAACAATGAAAAGGAGTTTAAACGAATAAAATCATTAAAAGTTGAAAATTGGGCCAAATGAGGCCGATATGGAATAATCGGACACAGATACACGCAGATAAAAATTAAGTGTTTTTTAATCAGCGATAGCTGAAAAAATAAATTCGGACACGGATAAACGCGGATGACACGGATCAAAAAATAAAAAACAATACTCCCTTTCTTTTTTAATCAGCGACGCTGAAAATAACTGTCCTATCTGTGTTCATCTGTGTCAATCTGTGGCCTAAAAATATATTGTTTTTAAATCAGCGATAGCTGACAAAGAATGTCCTATCCGTGTAAATCCGCGTCAATCCGTGTCCAAATTTTTAGTTTTTATTCACGAAGTGAACTATAAATGCAGTGTCCGTGTCTTTCTGTGCGGGTCTGTGGCAAATTTATAGTTCTTTAATCCGTGTAAACCCGTGTTAATCCGTGTCCAAATTTTTAGTTTTTATTCACGCGGATAAAGATTAAATTCATTTGACTTTAAAGAAAGGTATGCGTTGTCTGAAATAATAGACATAATCAAGGGGCACGAGGGGAAAATATTAGAGTTTAAAAGGGATATATCTTCGCTTAAACCTATCATGAAAACACTCGTTGCCTTTGCCAATACTGCCGGCGGGATCATTGTCATCGGCAGGCAGAACGATGGTACCGTTTCAGGCATTGACGATGTTTTGCAAGCTGAAGAAAGCCTTGCCAGCGCTATTGCAGATAGTATTATGCCTGCAATGATGCCGGAAATAGAGATTATATCATTTGAAACCAAAAATTTACTTATTGTAAAAGTAGCCCACTGGAGTGGCCCGTTTTATTTAAAAGAAAAAGGCCCTGAACATGGCGTGTATATTCGGTTAGGTTCAACAAATAGGCAGGCAGACAATGAAATACTGGCTGAACTGCTTCGCGCAAAAAGAAGGATACCATTTGATCAAGAACCTTGCACTGAATTGAGTGAAGATGACCTGGATATGGAAAAAATGAAATCTGTCTTTGATTCAATAAAGCGAAGTATTGATAAAAACAGTTTAGAATCCCTGGGGCTGATTGTCCCTTACGCCGGCAGGAAAACAATTTCAAATGGTGGCCTCATATTATTTGGTAAAGAAATACACCGCAACCGATTTTTCCCTGATGCACGTGTAAGTTGCGCACGTTTCAGGGGAACCGGTAAATCTCAATTTATTGACAGACTTGATATTGAAGGAAATATATTGGATGCGGTTAATGAAGTACCCAAATTTATCAGACGAAATACAAGATATTTTTCAAGAATTGAGTCCGTTAAACGTGAGGATGTAGCGGAATATCCTGAAGTGGCTATCCGGGAAGTTTTAGTGAATTCGCTCGTACATGCTGACTACTCTCTAACGGGTATGCGGATTATGCTTTCCATTTATTCCGATCGTATGGAAATACAAAACCCCGGTATGTTCCCTTTTGGTTTGACAATTGATGGTTTTAAGGCTGGGCTTAGTAAAATTCGAAACAGGGTCATCTCGCGTGTTTTTAGAGAGCTTGGATTAATGGAAGAGTGGGGAAGTGGTTATAAAAGAATCGTTCATGCTTGTGAATTATCAGGATATCCCGAACCGGAATGGATGGAGATCGGGACTGCCATTAGAGTTATCTTTAGACCTCATCCTGATGCTGTTGAGAATGTCCCTGTAAATGTCCCCGTAAATGTCCCTGTAAATGAACGGCAAAAATGGTTTCTCAAACAAATTGGAAAAGGTATTAACGTATCCAGCTTTGATTTCGCTTCATATTGGAATATAGCGCAAAAAACAGCAAAAAGAGATATCGCTGATTTGAAAAAAAGAGGATTGATTGAATATTCAGGTGCACCTAAAAATGGTTTTTACTGTTTGAAACGATCAATATGAAAAATAATCGGACACGGATTTTCACAGATTTACACGGATTAAGAAAAAGATGTTTTTTTATCAGCGAAGCTGAAAATAACTGCCCTTATCCGTGCAAATCCGCGTTAATCCGTGTCCCAAAATAAAAATAGGACGGCAATCCATCATTCAAAATTCAAAATTAACAATTCAAAATTATCCATTGTCCGTGTCCAAAAAAGAAAATTATGAGATGTTTTTCTGTTGAAAAATTATCGGGAATATTAA
>CAYQNS010000354.1:0-3043 GCA_964418755.1 uncultured Desulfobacteraceae bacterium | reverse complement strand
GGATAAAAGCGGCATCAAGGTAGCCGAATACATGACCGAACTGCCGAAACGCGAACTGCTGGAGCAGAAACTTCACAAAGCGGTTGAACTGGCTCGGAAACGGCTGGAGGGGAAATTTTCGTAGTAGCAAGACAGAATACATATGATGCCGGGGGGATAAAGCGAATCGGATGATGGCATACATATTATTGCCTTTTTTCCTTGGGCAATAGATATTCTATTTTTTAAAATTTCGTTACCAACGACTTAATTGTTAGTTAACATTGTATTAGAGAAAACCATGTCATTAGAGTACATAAAAATAGCATCCGAAGTGTTTGAAGGTACAAAATATCATGCCTCTGATGCTGACATTAAAAATTTGGCTACTAATATGAAAAAATTAGAAGAAAGAACTATGGCTAAATTAAATAGTCGTCTTTTAGAGGGGGGACGAAAAATTTGGGATACATTCTCAGAGCACAATTTTGCTATAAAATTAATTTTATTTCATTCCCAAGATATTGAAATTTCCTACGAACCAGATGAAGGATTACGCCGTCCACCTGATTTCAAAATCGTAATAGGGGAACTGACCTACTGGATTCAAATGAAACGACTTTCCAACTTGGAAAAAGAAAACAGGCAAAGTAAAATTGTACGAAAAATAAAAGATGAAGCCAAAAAGATAAATGTAGGTATGTTCTTCGGGTGTGATTTAGCAGAAAATTTTTCAAAAACTGACGCCACTGAACTTATTGATTTTTTGGCAATAAATTCCTTTAATCCTGAAGCTGGCAAAAAGTATAATTTCCCAAATGGTGAAAACCCCAAAGCAATAGTGGATTTTTGGCATCCAAATAAAAGCAAAATATCTTCGCTTACCCTTGGTATTTCAAGTGATATGAACATGAGCGAAGAGACTGGACTTGCTAAGAACCAAATAAAGAAAAGTCTAATTAACGCTGCCGGAGCATTTGAATGGGATATCGATCCATATACAATCAACCTTGTGGCGATGGATGCGGGCAAGCATGAAGACATAGATCTTTGCGATGCCCTTTTTGGAACCGAATATGAAATATTGAGCGGTAATAGGCTTGCATGGAGCAGGCAGAATGACGGGTTTTTCCTTTTGCCAGATTTTTCGAAAAAAGTTGCTGGGTTAATAGCTTTGAAAAGCAAAAAGTGGTGTCCCACTGCGGATTATTTTGCAACGCTATACGTAAATGATGTTTTTAAGGATCGAATAAGTGATTTAAAAAAAATTCTTGGCTTTAATAATATCATTTATTTCAATATGAGGCCTCCAATGGGCCAAGGGAATTTTGATATCCGTTGATCCTTAACTGATGGTTTGTTTAACCTCAGTTAACCTGACCGGTAACTTCCGTGTTGGCCCTGCAAACTTGCAGCAGATTTTCATTAGATGAATGCTTGTGAACAATAAGAATCCAGGAGTATTTCATGGTAAAGACCGACCTCACAGACGAAGAAAAGACATTAATCGCTGAAGCGCTGAATACCAATACCGAACCACCTCGGGATCTGATGACAAAACTTTTTCCGGGTCTGGCTGAAAAATTTGATGTTGCCAAGCTGGACAGGGCTAAGATTGTTACCCTTGAATACGCGGGAAAAAGAAGCGAGGCTGCTATTCTGAGTCAGGCATCTCCGACGGATGCCGGATCGCCGCTTCAGGTTGAAAGATGTTTTAAGGGAGGTAGCCTGTCGGGTGAAACCCAGCTTGATTTATTTAAAAAAGCAAAGGACGGGACGGATGATAACTGGCAGAATCTGATTGTGCAGGGAGATAATCTGCAATTTCTGAAGACCTGTTACCGGAATGCCGATCCGCTGATCAAGGACAGGGTCAAGGGGAAGGTGAAGCTGATTTATATTGACCCGCCATTTGCGACCAAGAGTGATTTTAGCGGATCAGGAGATGAAAAGAGTTATTCCGACAAGGTTCATTCCGCCGAGTTTATTGAGGATTTGAGAGAGCGAATGCTTTATATGCGGGAGAACTTGGCAGAGGATGGGAGTATTTATGTGCATTTGGATTATAGAAAAGCACATTATCTTAAAGTGATTCTTGATCAGTTGTTTAATGAAAACAATTTTATCAATCAGATTATTTGGAAGCGAACATCTGCTCATAGCGATTCTAATTCCCTTGGGAATGCGCATGACATCCTTTTGCATTTCGGCAAATCGATAGGTTTTATTCACAACAAACAATTTGCTGATTATTCTGATGAATACATCAAAAAATATTACAAGCATAATGATGAAAAAGGGCAATTTCTTGACCGAGATTTAACCGCGAAAGGTCTTAAAGGTCGGGGATATGATTATGAATGGAAAGGAATTAAAGGCTACTGGAGATGCCCAGTCGGTACAATGCAGAAACATGAAAATACAGGTCGTCTTTACTACACAAAAAAAGGAACTCCACGGTTTAAGCAGTATTTACATGAAATGGAGGGCCGTCCTCTACAGGATATTTGGTTTGACATCAATGCGATCAATTCCCAAGCATTGGAACGTGTTGATTACCCCACCCAAAAACCTGAAACACTCCTCGAACGTATCATTCTTACCTCCTCCAAGCCAGGCGACCTTGTAATGGACATCTTCGCCGGCTCCGGCACCACCGCTGCGGTTGCCGAAAAACTCGGCCGCCGCTGGATAGCCTGTGATTTTGGAAAACATGCGATCTACACAATGCAAAAAAGGATGCTCAAGATCGGCGAATCAAAGGCACTCGGTAAGGATGCAAAGAAAAACCAAAAATACAACAAGACCCCCAAACCATTTTGCGTAATTTCAACCGGCGCCTATGATTTTTCTCGCATTATGAAGCTTCGGGAGAACAAGGACGCCTATATTGATTTTGTGCTCGGGCTTTTCCAGAGCAGCAGGGATGAAAAGGATCTGTCAGCCAGATACAGGCTTACCAATATCTTTGGTGAAAAAGATGGCGATCCGGTTGAGATTTATCCTGTGTGGAATGATGAATATTTAAAAAATATCAGGATCGATGAAAAATATCTCAAAGGGA
>CAYQNS010000353.1:0-3047 GCA_964418755.1 uncultured Desulfobacteraceae bacterium | reverse complement strand
TATCACAGTATTCTTAGTTTTGAAAGTTATAATTTTATGGGCGTCCCCAAAATTTTCCGTTTATCCGTAAGTTTGCCAAGTCGAATAGTCCCCATTTGGGTAAGAGAACCAATTGGTTTTCCGAGACCTTTTTGAACTGCATAAACACCTGCCACAAAGGTCGTCGCTACAGCACCCATGCCTGGAATCAACACGCCAAGCTTTCCGGTAGCTGGTTTGATCTCGATTGTTTTTGCCATCACGATTTACCTCATTTTAATTGGTTTATAGCCTATAGACTGACGCATTTTGCTCCTGGAGGCGTTATTGTCAAGAGGTCGGTCCTGCCATCCTGTTCTTGACACCCAATGAGCTTTGTCCTATGCTGCCGTGATTTTCCATGAAAATCACTTATAGGCAATTTTACAAATCAAAGGTTTACATGCCGACCGCGACACAACAACCATATAGCGTTACGGAGGAGAGCTTCGAAACCCTTTTCACTTATTGGCGCAATTCAGATTTATCTCTGAAATGGGATTGTTTTTTTGTATTGCCCCCCTGGTTAAAAGTCTGGTGGCGTACATTCGGCTCCACCTCTGAGATGTATCTTTGTGCAGTAAAACATGAACAAGAAGTTATCGGTATAGCACCGCTTTTGCTGAAACACGCAACCGTATCATTTATGGGCAGCACAGATGTTTGTGATTTCCAGGATTTTATTATCACCCCCGGAAGGAGTAATGATTTTTTCAATGTGCTGCTTGACGATCTGAGCGTTAAAGGCATCACCGCCTTAGATTTAAAGCCTGTGCGCCCTGATTCAGCAATCATGCGGGGACTTGCGGATATTGCCACAAAGCGCGGATGCGGGGTCATATGCAGCCAGTCGGATGTTTCTTTCGAGTTGGATTTGCCCGCAACGTGGGATGAATACTTGCTCCAGCTAAAAGGCAAACAGCGACATGAAATACGGCGCAAACTGAGACGATTGCAGGAAGCCGGAAATATTTCCTATCGTGTTGTCGAAGAGGTCAAGGAGGTAAAAAAGGAGATAGAAACCTTTTTTGAGCTGTTCAGATTAAGCAGAGAAGATAAAAAGACCTTCATGACTGATAAGATGGCATCGTTTTTTCGGTCATTGGCAGAGATTCTGGCAGCTGAAAAGATGTTGAAACTCTTTTTCATGGATATAAATGAAATACCGGCCGCAGCAGTATTGTGTTTTGATGATAATTCGAGCGTATATCTTTACAATAGTGGATTTGACATTAGATTTAATTCACTGAGTGTCGGTACACTGTGTAAGCTTTTCAGCATCAAAGACAGCATCGAAAATAACAGACATAAATATGATTTTTTGAAAGGCGCCGAATCTTATAAATATCGCCTGGGCGGCAAGGAAGTGCCTTTGTACGAATGTAAAATTAATTTACAATAAAAATGATATAAAGCAGCCATATAAATCATCTGCAGCACGGATTCCGGCTTAATGTTGAAAGGAAGCTCTGGTGGAAGAAGAAAAATTGAATGTTGCGATGTTTAGTATTCATTCCTGTCCGGTCGGAGAGTTGGGAACAAAAGATACCGGTGGAATGAATGTTTATATTCGTGAACTTGCCGGCGAGTTGGGCAACAGAGGACATCGCGTCGATATTTATACCCGGGTTCACGATCCCAACGATCCGCAGGTGATCCACCTGAACGAAAATGCACGCGTTATTCATTTGCGTGCCGGCAAAACCGACTATATGCATAAAGTGGCTATTTATCCTTACCTTGATGATTTTACCGGCACTTTAGAAAATTTTATTTTGCGGGAAAATCTTCATTACGATCTGATCCACAGCCATTACTGGCTCTCGGGTCAGGTCGGCCGATGGGCCCAGGCCCGTTGGAATGTGCCCCACATGCTGATGTTTCACACCCTTGGCGCCGTCAAAAACACCACCGGCGTGGGGAAGGAAGAGCCTTTGCTTCGCATTACGACCGAAAGGCAAATAGTCCAAAATTGTCATCGCATTATTGCAGCCACTGAAAGAGAAAAATCCGAACTGATGCGATTTTATGGTGCCGAATCGGAAAAAATGAACGTGGTTCCCTGCGGTGTGAATATGGAGGTATTTCAACCCGTAGACAAAGGGTCTGCCCGCAGACAGTTGGGTTTTTCGGATGATGAAAAAATAGTTTTGTATGTCGGGCGATTTGCAACTATAAAAGGCATCGACCGTTTGCTGAAAGCCATGACACATTTACGCCACCACAATGGGCTCAAACTGGTAATTATCGGCGGTGATGGTCATGGTGCACCTGAATTTGAAGCCCTTAAACGCCTGTCCTCTGAATTAGGCATTAATGATATGATATCTTTTATCGGCAGAATAGAACAAGGAGACCTGCCGCCGTATTACAGCGCAGCGGACCTCCTGGCGGTACCGTCATATCACGAGAGCTTTGGCCTTGTGGCTCTTGAAGCACTTGCCTGTGGGACGCCAGTGGTCGCAACGGAAGTGGGTGCCATGAATAGTGTTATCTGTGAAGGTAAAACAGGTAGCGTTGTGGCGGATTCCAGGCCACAGGCATTTGCGAGGGCCATCCATGATTTCTTTTCAAAGCCGCGTCATGCGATGGAATCAGCGGATTCAATTCGTAATTCGGTTCGCCAATTCAATTGGTCCCATGTTGCGAAAGCCATGATTGAAAAATACGATAGCATGCTTGCTGATTTTAATTTTTCGAAAATGAAGGTTTTAGGAGCCCGGACGCAAGCTTCTCAATCCGGCAGGACCGCCATTTTCTAGCCTTTCAACCAGATTCATTGAGAAGTATTGAACCTTTCTCCAACACCACCGGGCCACATCTGATTCTAACAATAATTCCCTCTTTGTCTCGAGGTTAACAACCTCGGTTGACATCGAAACCGAGAAATTTTGTCAAATCATTTTTCAGCGCCGCCGCGGTGGTGAAAATGATCCCTTGAATTCCCAGTTTCCGGGCGGCCTCAACATGCTCTGGGGTGTCGTCAATAAAGACGGCCTCCCCAGGCTCGACGCCTAATCGCTCAAGCG
>CAYQNS010000352.1:0-3048 GCA_964418755.1 uncultured Desulfobacteraceae bacterium | reverse complement strand
CTCTCCATTCAACAAGCCAGGAAACTGGTGCTTCTCTCGCAGAGAGTTCCGCCGGCAAAGCAAACCGGTAGTGCAATTGCCGCCACACTGTCAGCTATTGAACACCTGGGTTATATCCAGATCGATACGATCTCGGCCATTCAGCGTGCCCATCACCATACCTTGTGGAATCGCAACCCTCGCTACAAAACCGCCCACCTCAATCAGCTGATTGCCGATAAACAGGTTTTTGAATACTGGTCTCATGCCGCCGCCTACCTGCCCATGCGCGACTACCGGTACAGCCTGGTCCGCAAACAGGCAATAGCAAACGGTGATCAGAATCACTGGTATGAACGCGATGAGCCCCTGAGGCAAAACGTCAATACGGCTATTTCTCTCTACCCGTTTTATGGGATGGGAAGCTGGTTGCACGAATGGACTGCAAAACCGAGAGAAAAAAATAACTGCTGCATATTTATCATCTTGCACTGGAACCCGGGTTCGTAAAAACGGACGCTTTTGCTCTTGCCTTTTACAAGGAACTTACATCCTTCCTGAAGTTTAATAATTGCAGCAACCCCCGGTTACACAGAACCACCCCTGCCAATTTCAAACCGGTGTTGCAAACTGTAATCAACAGTTTGATGGCGTCGTAAAAAGTCTCCATCTACTGCGTTATAGCGGTTGCCCAGAGGCTCGACATACCATATGTATGCCTTTACTTCAGGTTGTTTAGGTTGAAGGTTAAAGGTTGTTTAGTCTGAAGGACTTCTGTCTATAAATAGGTTGATAGGTAGAAGGTTGTTTAGACTTAAGGTTAAAGGCATTCTGCCTATTTGACAGGCAACGCTACCTTCAGCCTTCTACCTTCAGCCTTTTACCTGTATATGAAGATTTTTACTTGGCCATCTCAAATACTTTTTACGAGAGCATCAACAGTTTGACGGGGTGAAAACACGAGATTTACTATTCCAGAGCAACAACGTTCCATGGTGAATTCTCCATTAAAAAACAATATATTGTGCTTGATTTCTTTGCGATAACTATATAGAGTACCCTCTTTCAATAATAATCAACAATATTTTAAGTTTCGAATTTTCAATAATTCTAAAGGAGTTGCGCAGATGAGTGGTGGTAAAAAGGAGACAGACCAGATAGATTTTTTGACGGAAAATGCCAGAACTGTTCTGAAAAGGCGCTATTTGAAAAAAGATGCATCCGGAAAGGTATGTGAATCACCGGACCATATGTTCAGGCGGGTGGCCGCCCATATAGCCGAAGCTGAGAAAAATTATGATACAAAGACAGATTGTCGGAAAATTGAAGATCTGTTTTACCGCCTGATGGCCGAGTTCAGGTTCCTGCCCAACTCCCCGACCCTGATGAATGCGGGCAGGTCCTTAGGGCAACTGGCAGCCTGTTTTGTCCTCCCGGTGGAAGACAGCATTGACGGTATCTTTGGAGCGGTTAAAAATGCAGCAATTATACATAAATCAGGCGGCGGGACCGGGTTTTCCTTTTCCAGGCTGCGCCCTGAAAACAGCAAAGTCGGTTCCACCGGCGGTGTGGCATCCGGCCCTGTCTCCTTTATGAAAATTTTTAATACGGCAACGGAACAGATCAAACAGGGCGGAACCAGGAGAGGGGCTAATATGGCTGTCCTTCGGGTGGATCACCCGGATATCATGTCCTTTATTACCTGTAAAAGTAATAAAAAAGAACTGAACAACTTTAACATATCCGTGGGCGTGACAGATCAATTCATGGCTGCAGTAGCGCAAGAAAGGGATTATGACCTGATTGATCCGCACTCAGGGAGAATAACAGGCCGCCTCAGTGCGGCTTCGGTATACACTGAAATGATCAAACAGGCATGGGAGACGGGAGATCCGGGAATCATTTTTTTAGACGAGATCAACCGGTTTAATACAACTCCGGATATCGGAGAAATGGAATCAACCAATCCTTGCGGAGAACAGCCGCTTTTGCCCATGGAGGCATGCAACCTGGGATCCATCAACCTGACCCGATTTATCACGAAAAAGAAAAAAAAGCCTGAAGTGGATTATGAAAAGCTTCGCGAGACCATCCATCTCTCTGTCCGATTTTTAGATAATGCCATAGACATGTCCAGGTACCCCATTGATGAGATCGATCAAATGGTCAAGGGGAATCGGAAAATCGGTTTGGGTATCATGGGATTTGCAGACTTGCTCTACATGCTCGATACGCCCTATAACTCTGAAGAAGCACTGGCGCTTGCCGAAAAAATCATGTCCTTTGCCCAGGAAGAATCCCACAAAGCCTCCTGTGATCTGGCAAAAAAGAGGGGGGCTTTTCCGAATTTTGACCGGAGCATCTTTAAAGATGAAAAAGATCGGCAGATGCGCAATGCCACCACCACGACCATTGCTCCGACCGGAACCTTGAGTATCATTGCCGGCTGTTCCAGCGGTATTGAGCCGGCGTTTGCATTGAGTTATGTGAGAACGGTAATGGACAATGACCGGTTGATTGAAGTGAACCCGGTTTTTAAACGACTGGCCATTGAAAAGGATTTCTACAGTGATGCCTTAATGACGGAAATTGCAGAAAACGGTACTGTCAAGGGGAATCTCAATGTGCCTTCTGATCTTCGAGAGGTTTTTGTTACCGCCCATGACATTAAACCTGAAGATCATATAAAAATGCAGGCCGCGTTTCAAAAGTATACGGACAATGCTGTTTCAAAGACGGTAAATCTGCCGCATGAAGCCACGGACGCGGATGTCAGGTTTATCTATGACCAGGCCTTCAAACTTAAATGCAAGGGGGTTACCATATACCGGGACGGCAGCAAGGATAACCAGGTGCTTTCGGTTTCGAAAAATGGAAAAAAATAGAAGAGAAGGATTTCCTCCTGGCCGGGCGGAAAAGGCCTCAAATCCTTGAAGGGTATACCGAAAGAATTAAGACGGGAATGGGCAATCTCTATATAACCGTTTCGGAGTTTAAGGGCAGGCCTTTTGAACTTTTTGCAACAGTGGGTAAATCCGGAAAATCAACCCAGGCAAAAACAGAGGCCAT
>CAYQNS010000351.1:0-3050 GCA_964418755.1 uncultured Desulfobacteraceae bacterium | reverse complement strand
CCCAATGGACAGTAAAAATCAATTTTACTACCGCAACTTATTGGGCTGTTACGGGCTGCCAAGCTAACAACCTGTAATGGTTGAAAATCGGGAGAGAGCGGGTGTCGATTGTCGGCCTATATGATCATTTTCATAGCCAAAAAGGGAATCAGGGGAATCATTTGTCCCGAATTTCCGTCCCCTATACTACCCGATGGTGTGTTTTGAAACTCAGGTCGAGCTATCCCGGTGTCTCAAGCTTTGTCATAAGCTTTTGTCACAAGATGTCGCAAGTTCAAATTTTTAAAATATAGACCAGCTGGTTTGTTGATCCTTCAGCAGCAAGCAGTTCTTTTTCAATCATTATTTTAAGGTCACGCTGCAAACTTCTGCGGTTGACCTCCGGGCATAGCCTTTCGTAACCCTGGATAGTCAGTCTACCATACAGAAGAAGGCATCCTATCGCCTTTGTTTGTCTCTCATTCAGGTTGTGTTTCTGAACCAAAACATCCCATCGGATGACCTGCTCCCCACGCTCTTTAACTTCAACCATCTGGGTTTGAAGACCAGCGGTGAAGTAGTCGAGCCAACAGGTCATATCCATATCATTTTCACGAACGCTTTGTATCGATTTGTAAAAGGTCGGTCGATCACGATCATAGTATTCACTGATCGTAAACAGGCGTTTGAAGTCATATCCAGCCTTGTAGAGACAAAGCGTTGACAGCAATCTGGAAGTACGACCATTGCCATCCATAAATGGATGAATATGAACCAGTTGGAACTGGGCCACTCCGCTGACCAGAACAGGGTGAATTTCCAGATCTGAATTAAGCCATTTCACCATTTCAGACATCATTATGGGTGTTTCGATAGCCGAAGGTGGTGTATAAATAACCTCTCCTGTTTCAGAGTTGGCTACATAATTTTGTATACGTCTATAAGCTCCGGGAGCAGCTTTCCCGCCACGGACTCCCTCCACCAGCTTTCGGTGAATTTCACGAATCATCCCTTCGGTAATGGGATCCCCACTGTCCAGACATTCGGAAACAAAATCAGGTATTAAAAGATAAGAAGATCCATCATTTTTTAGAGCAGCTGGCAGGAACCGCTCTATGCCTTTTATCCTCCTCCCCCCTTTTGGGGGGATAAGAGGGGGGCATGTGTTATACCCTCATTGAAATATCGGCTTATTTCAAAACAAAGAGGAGGAACACATGCCCCGAACCTGGGATTCATTGATAACTGTTTTGTCAGAAATTACAAGAAGAAATTGTGTAGCACTTATCTGCTGTCCCCACTGCGGGAACCGTCATACTTATATAAAATAGGGCTTTTACAGCCGATATCTGTTTAATGATGAATTGATAAATATCCAGCGCTTTCGCTGTGATAATGATTTATATCCACGAAAAACGTTTTCAATTCTTCCTCATGCCTTGTTGCCAATAATCCGGGCATCTTTATGCATGTTGATGTATGTCCTTACAATGTATGAGCAAGGAGAAACTATTGCTAAAATTGCCAGGCATACCGGCAGTAACTGGCCACGGATGCAACGGTGGATAATAAAAGTTTTGAGCATCCGGGATTGGTTCAGGCAGGAATATGACATTCGCTCCTCCTCCTGTTTGTCTCCTGGTAAATTTTGGACATCATTTACCAGGGATTTTTCATAGGCTTTTTACCCGGAAAGGTTTAGGTGGAAAAACACCAACACAGTAAATATTTTCAAGATATCGCCCTTTATGAGTACTCGCTCATTAAATTGAAAAAAATGCCTTGACAGCAGCTCGTAAGCCGACATATAAAATGTAATTGTTTCATAGTGAATATGTGAGCTGTTTCCACATTAAACAAGGGACTACGGAATGGGTAAAGAAAGGCGCACCATTGTTTGTTCGTGTAGATACTGGTTCGCCATTGCAAGTCTCGTAATCTGTTTCAATATTTACATGCCATCAGCTTCAGCTCAGGATTCCAAAAAGAATAATAAACCTTCTGAAAACGCGGGTTCCGCTCCAGTAATGGTGCAACCTGCCAATCCTTCAGTAAATCCCGTGACACAAACGGCTGTGAGACTGGGGATTCTCTCCAACTTAAAACGAATTAATCAGGTTACTACCTTTCTTACCGCAAACGCCAGGAGCGGGGCACTCATTTCGCCGGCGAAAAGCCAGCCGGACCAGCATATCTTTTCCACCTCATTTGAGATCCTGCCGCCTGATAATTCCACAATCTATGCAAGCGCGAGTTTCTTCCCGAATAACGATGCCGTGTACGATACCGTCCAGTATGTCGATAAAACACCAAAAAAATTACAGAAAACAGTCTTCAAACATTTGCAGCAGAAAAGTGTGCTTAAGAAGAACATCATTCTGCTCGATGGCGGAGCGGTAAAGGTGTTTTTAATGCCCGCGGGCAGGGGATGTGTGGTCATAAAAAAAGAAATTCTGACACAATAGTTAAAAAAAGAGGAGGGGTATTCATGGGAAATCAGAGGGTTTTTTTAAAAAGACTGATTACAATTTTCCTTGTTTTCTTAATCATGGGTTTTTTTGTAAATCAGGTATGGGCAGATGCTGGCGGAACAATCGATGGAAACGATGCCATCGGTTGGGCTGATGACAACGTAACAATACGGGTAGATACTGATGAGTCAGATATCGGCTCGTTCACAGTGGAAGACTTAAACGGTGAAGATGATACTGTTACAACGATAACTTCCACTGCACAGTTCACAACAATCGACACGGAGTCGCTGAATTCCTTATCAATTGACAGCAACGGCACAGCAATTACTGGAGATCTTGGCGTTAGTGGTGCATCCACTTTGAACGGTATCAATAACGGCAACGATGGTATTACAAGCGCCGGATCAATATCGGGTGCAACGACTATTAGTGCCAACAATACAATCAGTACAACCGCTGGCATGACAGTGGGCTCAACCTTGGGTGTTACCGGTCTTGCGACTTTGAACGGCGGCATTACGGCCGAGCACTTCACGGTGGCGGATGGGACTGGCAACCTGACAGCAAGTGGCGCCACAAACATAATCGGCACCGTAG
>CAYQNS010000350.1:0-3109 GCA_964418755.1 uncultured Desulfobacteraceae bacterium | reverse complement strand
ATTTATAAAATTTTAAGAGTTGTTGCATTATTTTCTTCAATTCAAAGTGTTTCAGCAAAAATAAATGGTACAAAAGAGGTTATTTGTACCATTTGTTAGTTCGGGGGTCAAGTTGTGGGTCAGGGGCTCAGGCTTGCCTTATTGTGGTTATTTTTCAAACAACCACAATAAAAAAAGCCTGACCCCGCTGTTTTTCGCTGTTTATTTAGATTCAAAGTTATAATTAAACTTGAGATTAAACATTACAAAATCGTTATCAAAATCTAAACCAGCCACATCGGAGTCCCTTTCTTCCAGGCCGCCTTCAATGCCTACGCTGAAAAAATCATTGACCAGGTAGTCTGCGCCTAAAGATACAAGCCAGCGGTCATCGTCCCTGATGGCGGCTTCATAATCAGAATTCTGGAACCACCCGCCCAGGGTAAAATTGATTTTTTCCAAAAGCAGATAATTAAACATTGCATCAAAACGTGTTGCAGTATAATAAGAATCCCCGATACCGGCATCATTAAAATTTTGCGACACCGCTAAAACCATACCCGTCTTTTGAAGTTGACCTGCCAAAGTGAATTTCCAGACAAAAGAATCAATGTCTGATTGTGTGGTATCGTCAAAATCCCTTTCATGGTAACCGATTCCTGCGCTGACTGTGACTATGTTAAACCGATGGTTTACATTGACCATAGCCTGCATTGAATCATAATCTGACGTGGTTTTTTCGTAATCACGGTTCCATATCTGGAAATCGAGGTCAAAGGAAGTTCTGGGTGTAAAGTAGTAGTACAGGGTAGATGTTCCCCTGTTCTCGTCTGAATCTTCCCCACGTCCAACTGCATCATCTGAATAATCTGTCCTAAAGTTGGTGTATTTCAGTCCAAGCCCAAACTTATCACCAATACTATACATCAGCCGGGGTGAAAACCTGTTCATCGTATACTCGTTCCTGTCAATGGAATTGGAATAAGCATGTGAATCATCTGGATCACTGTTTTTCATGAACAGATTATCTATACCGATGAGCAGGAGATCAGTTGCCTGAGTCTGAGCACTTAAATATGCGTTGTGTGCAACATAATCCAAAGAATCTGCTTTTAGCTGGCCTGCAGGGATATTATCCTGGTCATCATACCGCAATACATTGGCAAAGTAATTAAGCATAATAGCACTTTTGTCCGTTGTATAGCCGAATTCAAAACCTGGCCTGACATTATAGGTATAAACCTCTTTTTCATTGGTTTCTGATTTGTGGAAGTTGGAATCCATCTGCCAGCCAAGTTCCAAAACGGGTTTGATTACCATTCTTCCCTGAGTAAAAGCACTTTGGGCGGCAAATCCAAAAATCAGGCAGAACAACACAGCGTATCGCAAAATCAATAAAGGTATTTTAATTTTCATCTTAAATTCTCCATTTACTTTAAATTAAAAATTACATCAAGTTGGGCTTGCTGCCGGATCATCCACATCCAGATTGGGTGGGGGTGGTAGTATCGCGTTTGTAACAGCTATCCGGATCGCTGCTGCATATTGAGGAACCGCAGCAGCTACTGCATCTGCAATGGCTTGTGCATCAGCAGGGCGTGCCACTCGTGCTACTGCTGCTGCTATGCTTGCTGCATCAGAAGGGGGTGCCACTCGTGCTACTGCTGCTGCTATACTTGCTGCATGATCAAGATCAGCTGCAGCAAATGCGGCTGCTATCTGCGCATCTGTACCTCCGTCAGCTTTTATTCTTTTGGCTTCTGCAATAGATTCGGGTGTAGCATTAATTTCGGCGCCAACCGTATCTATCTGGTCATTTGTCATTGCTGCAATTGCAGACGTCATGAATAGCATTGATGTTAAAAAGCAGGCCGATACTAAAAACAATACTAATAAAAACCTTTTTGAATTTTTCATCTTTTCCTCCTAAATTAATCATTAATTTAGTTAATATGCTTTTTTCCTGTATTCACTTTTGCAAGAAAACCCTTCCTCTTCCACAATGGCAGCCGGGTTTTCAAGGGTGATCAGATCTGCCTTTGTTCTGCCGGCAAGCTTGATCAATTTTTTTTTCGCATCTGCCATACGATATTTTCGGCCCGGATGGATGTCTGAGCCCAGGCAGAAGACCTGGTCTCGGCTCACCATAGCCTTTGCCGCTTTCATGGAAAACTTTCCAAAATCACCGATAAGGCTTGCTGCCGTGATCTGGATGACAGCTCCATTATAGATAAAATCACCTATCAAGGCAGGTTTTTTAAGGATCATGAGATTTCTTTCTGCATGGGCAATAATCGGGGTAAGGCCCCTTTCTCTCAGCTGCCGGATCATCAGGCAAACGGCATTTGCTATGAACACATCAGGCAATTCAAGGAGAATCCAGTTGTCTGCGTTGTTAAGGGTAAGGAGATTGCCTTTGTCATATTCCATGACAATGTCGTGGTTGACCCTGATTTCTGCTCCAGGTAAAACTATTGTTAAAAGACCTTGTGCGCAAAGTGCATTGTTCAGACCGGCACAAGCTTTAATTATATTTTCTTTGGTACAATTAAAAACACCATCGCAGGCATGGGGGGTTGCGAAAATAGTCTCCACGCCCTGGGCGGCAGCTGTTTTAATAAATTCAATGGATTCTGATAAGTCTCTTGCTCCGTCATCAATTGCCGGAAGAATATGAGCGTGTGTATCAATCATTGTCTTCGGGGACGTTCGTGCAGAACGTGCGAAAATCCTGTTTTACCATGAAGTTACTGAAGCTCTTGAAGGAATGCGCTCAGATTCGGATAAAAAAAGGGCTGATACAGCTCCGCCCCCTGGATTACATGCCTGTAACTGCATTATCCCATTGGTTTTATTGATATTTCTGTTTGATACAAGGAGAGTTTTGCGAGACATTTTTATAAATATCCAAAAGGTGCCTTAGAGAATGATCCGTCCAGCGTACTCTCATTTTGGTAATCCAAATTTTGAACGAACATCTTTTACATCCATTGTGTTACCGGCCTTACTATCTTCTAAGCCGGCCTCAATCGCCTGGCGAACATAAATTTTATACATCAGATCATCCCATGTTGCTGTTGTCAATGGTCATCTAAAAGTGAGCCATTTACGGTCAAAAAAAATGAGCCAC
>CAYQNS010000349.1:0-3120 GCA_964418755.1 uncultured Desulfobacteraceae bacterium | reverse complement strand
AATCAACATCGTCATTTTTTCTCGGAGAGCGCTTTAATACCCAATGTCTCGATCAGCCGGTTGATATCGGTGGTCTTTAAATTCATCCCACCCTCCGAGACCGGCAGCAATATGATACGCTTTCCCTGAATTGCCTCGGCAATTCTCAACTTCACAATCGCCTCGCCACCCGATCCGGCAAGGGCGTTGTTCATTTCCTGTATCCCGTTCGCTTCCGCTATGCCTTCGGCCTGGATGGCTTTGGCAAGCAACTGCTGCTGTTCCTGATATACATCCGCCTCGATTTTATCTTTGAGGTATTGACCGTCGGCGTCGGCCACCATCTGGTTGACCTCGCCTTTGGCTTCTTCCAGTTTGCGCTTGTATTCCTCTGTGGCAGCGTGCTGGGCCGACTTGTTCTTCTCCACCTGCTGATCGGCCACTTTCTTGTCTTCAATGGCTTTCTGATACGCAGGGTTGAAACGATAATCATTGGTCAGCACTTTTTCCACGACGATACCCATGGGCCCCAGAATTTCCTGAAGCGCCTCCCGGGCCTTGTTAGACTGGGCTTCGCGGGCATCGGCCACATAGAAAGCCTCCGTTTTAAGTTCGCCGAAAATGTCCCGCGGCTTGCTCCGGGCCACGGTTCGAACAATTTTATCCCGCAAGATTGCATCATCCCGTGCCACGTATTGAAGAATGTGGGGCGCCATGTTCGCATCGATGCGATAGGCGATGATCACATCCAGACTGATGTCGTTGCCGTCGATGGTTTTAAGCACCAAATCGTCTCTGGATTTGCGATCACCCCTTACTTGCGAAAACGTCATCTCCAGGTTCTGCAGTTTGGTGTCAAAAACATGCCAATCGTTGATAAACGGCAGAAAAAAATAGGTGGCACCCGGAGCATAGGCCCGATCTTCAACGCCCTTTGCTCCGACAAAAGCCACTTTGCGGGTTCTAACACCCACCTCGGTCTCGCCGGTGGTATGGGGAATACAGCCGGCCACAGTGAACATGGCCAGCATCATTACGATCCAAATAAAAAAGTGTTTCATTTACCATCTCCTTTGCGAACATCGAATAATTTCAGGGCATTGTCCAGATTCAACGGATTGACTCCGTCCGGGCCGTCACTGGGCAGAATGATCACATCAAGCCCTTTGTAGGCGTCGGCCATTTTCAGTCCCACCATGCGTTCTGAGCCGATCCCTTTCAGCGCTTCATTTTTCAGGCGTACCCGTTCCGCTTCTGCCAGTTTCACCAGCAGATCGGCTTCTGCTTTTTTCTTGCGAACGTAAAAATCCTTTTCGGCAATTTTGCGGGTGACATAGGCTTTGCCCTTTTCAAGCTCAACGGCGGCAATGACCATCCCTTCCTGTACAATTTTCTTCAATTCGGCTTCTTCCTTGGCTGCACGTGCCGCTGCCCGGTTGGTAAACACCATCTGGTCCTGGAGTTTCTTTTCCTCTATATTTTTCTGGATTTCTTTACTGTATATAAAATAGCGTACCAGCACCTGGTCTACTTCGAGACCTTTTGAATTCAATTCACTGTTGAGTCTCTGCTTGGCTTCTTCTGCTTTTTGGACGCGCATGGGACTGTTATAGAATTCTTCGGTGGTCAACTTACCCAGGGTTTCCTTTAGGGCCGGCTCGGCCTTGGGGATGATGCCGTTATCCTCAAAGAGGGTTCCAGGACCGATGGTGGTGAAAACTAGGTAGGGGTCCTTGATGTGGTAAAGGAAGGAAACATCCACATCCACGAAAAAGCCGTCTGACGTCTGAATATGTGCCGCCCGGTCTTTCCTGGCCATGGCAGCGGCGGTATCAGGGAAATTCGTCAACTCCAGCACCTGAATGCCCTTGGGGAGCTGGTACATCTGCTGTAACCCGAAGGGCAGAACAAAGGTCAGGCCCGCATGATAAATCTTTTGTTGAACGCCGCGGTTCATGCCGACTCTGGCCACCTTGATCCCAAATTTATCGGGCTCTACGTAAATGAAAAAGAGGTTATAGCCGAGAGCTACCAGCACGACCCCGGCGATGAGGATCTTCAATGTGCGCCCCAGCCTGAGATTAAGCGCGGGAAACTTGAATCGCCCGATCCATTCATTTATATAAGACGAAATCTTATCTATCGGGTCATTCTCCATGGTCGCAGTCTCCTTTTAAACACGTCACCTTAAGCGGTGACAGTGATGTTTATCTTTCCGTGTCCCTCTGGAAGGAATTACCTGCTTTTAATCTCTGGCCGCATGAATGGCCTCCATTCCTTCCGATTGGGAAACCGTGTGAATTTGAATTTTCGGCGGTTCGCTCAAAAGGGTCTTTGTTCCAAGCAAAACACCGAATCTGTGAGACCTTAAATGTTGATCCATGTCTTCGCGAGTTTCCCACTCCTCCAACAGACTGAAACGGTTCTTGTCTTCGATATCGCAAAAAACAGCATAACTCAGACAACCCGGTTCCTTTCCCGTCGGAGCGATCATGGATAAAAGCGTTTGGGTAACCTCGAGCTGCTTTTCCGGAAGTACGTTCATTGTTATCCTGACAACGATCATGAGCGTCTACCTATACACAGGGCAGCTCACGCCACGGCAAAAACACCTAATAACGAGATTAGATATCGGCCGGTGCAGGCCGCTGCTGGAAATTGAAGGATTGATAGTTTAATGGGGCTTGGTATCTCTTCCTTTTTAAGATAAATCGCAATGATAACCGATTCATAGATACTCAAACTTCATGCCAGAAAAGCCACTTCGCGGTATATTTCATTCAACATATTGAATTCAATAGAATTAATACTATATAGAGGCCGGCTATTGGTGAAGGAATGGGTGCGCAGATATGGTCATATGCGACCAATGGTCATATGTAACCCTATTTTTGGCATTCTTGGCGGGGTCTGGAGGGTATTCCGTCTGGAAGAAAGAATGGGTGCTATGGTTTAAAAATGTACAAACCGTACATCCATGAATTTGTGATGTTGAAACAGCTCAGCTTTTTAACTGCCGGATGAAACGCCAATTTTTCAGCAAACGTCTAAGTTCAGAACTCCTTACTTAAAGGAAATATAAGTGACACGGCAACTGAATCGATTCCCTCATAATACTTAATAACAGATGTCATAACCGCT
>CAYQNS010000348.1:0-3154 GCA_964418755.1 uncultured Desulfobacteraceae bacterium | reverse complement strand
CAGGATCTCCTCCATCTTCCCATAGCGGTCTATAGCATCGGACACCACAGAGATATCCACTTCAACAGTGGCTCCAGATGGTGAGGAAATTCGATCTGGGTCAAAAGGGCAGACAGTAGGATAGTTCTGAGTAGTAAGCCACAGTTCTTGGTCCGGTGATAAAGCGTTGCCCTTCAGTAGTTCAACGATGTATCTTTTCCCATACTCAAACAACACTTTGATCAAGTCATCAGGTTGCAAACTCCAACAAGAGGCGAGTGTTCGGGAAATACCGAGCTTCAGGTTATACCGAAGAGTACTGCTCTTTTCTTCTGGAGCGTCGATGAGGTCAGACCTCACAATAGTGTAAGGAAAGATCATGTCGATTGCGTCCCTGAACGGACCGATCCGGTAAGGTTTTTCGAATCGAATCATCTGTTTCATACGACTACTCTCCAGAGCCTAACATAAATTATATATTGTGACGCTTACAGGCAAACCCTGCTCTTTTTAAGATTGGTCGCAAAATATACAATTAATTCTATTGAAATGTCAAAGAAAAATGTATATAGTAGTTATGTATTGTGATATATAATCAATATATTTCAATCTATTGAGGGGCTGAAAATGGTTTTACAAAAAAACACACTACAAACATTTTTTAGAAAGCAATGCGGTATTCCAAAGGATAAAATCAAATATTACATGGGGTGGTTGAACAGATTTCTGGAGCACTACACCGACAGCCTGGATACTGTTTCACAGGATGACTTAAAAGCTTTTGGAGACCATCTTGAACACGACGGATTTGACGAAAGTCAGGTGAAACAGGCCCAGGAGTCAGTATTTTTGTATGTTGAAAAATTTTTAAATAAATCAATTTTATTTACGGATGGTAAGGCACAAGGAGACCGTACAGGGCATCATCCAGCCATTAAAACATGGGAGGATGCAAAAGACATATTTATCAACCGGATGCGGCTCAGGCACTATGCCTATAATACGAAAAAAACCTACCGCGAATGGATCAGGCGATTTGTCCGATACACCGGGCTGAAATCCCCTGTGGATGCAAAATCAGAACATGTCAAAAGATTTATTACCCATCTGGCGATTGAACGGAAGGTAGCCTCCTCCACGCAAAATCAGGCCTTTAACGCACTGCTTTTCCTGTACCGGGAAGTGCTGGAGCAAGATTTTGGTGATTTCAGAAATACCATACGAGCAAAGAAAAGCAGCAGGGTTCCTGTGGTGCTGACAAAAGATGAGATCAAAAAAGTGTTTGTCCATATAGGAGAAAAATCCCAGCTTCCGTTGAAGCTGATTTATGCCGGCGGCATAAGAATTACCGAATGTGTCAGATTGCGGGTAAAGGACCTTGATTTCGGAAACCATGTGCTGGTGGTTCGTTCGGGAAAAGGCGACAGGGACAGGACAACACTGCTGCCTGAATTTCTCCACGTGCCCCTGAAGCAGCATTTGGAAACAACGAAAAAATTTCATGAAGGGGACCTGGCCCATGGGCACGGGGCTGTTTTTCTGCCCGAGTCCCTGAAAAGAAAATACCCCAAAGCGGATAGACAGTGGGCCTGGCAATATGTCTTTCCGTCGGCAACGCTTTCGGTCGATCCGCGCAGCGGAGTGGTCAGGCGCCATCATATCGGCCGCCAGATTCTGCAAAGGGCCATGAAAAACGCCGTGAACACTGCCGATATCGGAAAGGCCGCCAGCGTTCACACCCTGCGGCATTCATTTGCCACCCATCTCCTGCAGGCCGGTTATGATATCCGGACTGTGCAGGGTCTTCTTGGACACAAGGATGTCAGCACCACCATGATCTATACCCATATCCTGAAACACGGGCCCCTGGGCGTCAAAAGCCCGGCAGATTTTTTAAGCTGAAGTATTCCATTTACTTCCCATGACGAACCGGGCACAGCCCTGAAATCAGAGATAAAAAGCTTATGCTTGGAACGATTATTCACAATTGCCTTCATTTTGCCGTGCCTGGTGCGGCGGCCCGGACATTCTTTGCCGACCGCTGGAAACAGGCATGGCTGGTCATGGTCCTGACCATGGTAGTGGATCTGGACCATCTCCTGGCCACCCCGATCTATGACCCGGCCCGCTGCAGTATCGGATTTCACCCGCTCCACTCTTATCCCGCGATTCTAATCTACCTGTCCCTGACCGCAATTCCCCGGCTGCGGCTGGTCGCCTGCGGTCTGCTCATCCATATGGCCCTTGACGGCATCGAATGTCTCCGCATCGGAATGGGATAAATCGGTTGACACGACCGGGTTAATGTCTACTTTATTATTACTTTAATTCGCATTACTTAAAATAATATTCACATAAAAGTAATATACAAAGGAGCTGTCTGCATGCGACTGGATAAATTTACCATCAAATCCCAGGAATTGATTCAAAACACCCAAGCACTTGCCGGTCAAAACCATCACCAACAGGTGGAACCCCTGCATCTGCTGCATGCCATGCTGGATGATCCGGAGGGAATTACCCGGTCCATACTGCACAAGATGGGCGTGACCCCGGCGGATCTTGCCCGGGAGGTTTCAGCGGCAATGGACAAACTTCCCCGGGTCAGCGGCGACACGGGAGATGTGTACCTTTCCCGGCTGACCACTACTGTTCTCGAAACCGCGTTTTCCGAAGCCGACAAGATGAAGGACCAGTATATCAGCGTGGAACATATTCTCCTGGTTCTCTGCAATCCGGCAAAATCAGCAGCGACTGCCGAAATTTTCAACCGTTGCGGCATTACACGGGACACCATTTTAAAGGTTCTGATGAACATCCGCGGCTCCCAGCGGGTCACCGATCCCAACCCCGAAGAAAAATACCAGGCCCTGGATAAATTCAGCAGGGACCTCACAGACCTGGCCCGGCTGGGCAAACTGGATCCGGTGATCGGGCGCGACGAAGAGATCCGGCGGATCGTTCAGGTGTTGTCCCGCCGCACCAAAAACAACCCGGTCCTTATCGGCGAACCCGGGGTCGGCAAAACCGCCATCGTAGAGGGCCTGGCCCTGAGAATTATCGCCGGAGACGTTGCCGAAAGCCTGAAAAACCGGCGTCTGGTTTCCCTGGATATGGGGGCATTGATCGCCGGTGCCAAATACCGGGGAGAATTTGAAGACCGCCTCAAGGCGGT
>CAYQNS010000347.1:0-3178 GCA_964418755.1 uncultured Desulfobacteraceae bacterium | reverse complement strand
TGCATGATATTTTATAATTCTAAAACTATGACCCCCAAGGTGCGGAATGTGCGCTTTATTTACATGTATTATTTTATTAACTCATCCTTGTTTTTCTTTTTATTATAAAGTAAATCAAATATTCATCTTGTCAATTATTTTTTCATTACTTTTTATACTATTTCTGATAAGTAATGGTTATTGAAAAATCATTTTGCTGATTCAAGCGACTTGACACGCAATCCGTATTTTTTTATACTGCGCCTTCCATATTTCGTTAACCAGACAATTCAGCAGGTTGTGCGGTGCTGATTGGGTTTATGAATCCGATCGGTTCATATGAAAGACAACCCCAAATTTGGTAAAATAAGCAACAGCAGTGATTTCTTTTGCGCTGCCTTGTATAAAAAGGGAAGAAAATAATGAAAGTGATTAAAATCGGCGGCGGATGCCTGCACGGGAAAAAAACCATCGCCCGAATTCTTGACCTGGTTGAGGAAAGGGCAAAGGGCCATATTATTGTCGTATCGGCCCTGTACGGCATCACCGATATGTTGATCAACGGCATGAACATGGCCCTTGAAAGTGATGAAAATATTCCGGGCATCATCAGCCGCCTGAAAGCCCGGCATATGTTGATTGCCCGCTATCTGATCAACAATAAAAAGGACCTTGGTGCATTCAGCCGTGAATTAAACAAAAACATCGGCAAACTCGAACGGCTTTACTATGGTCTGAATTTTACCAGAGAAATATCTCCCCGCCTGCATGATATCGTCAGCAGTTTTGGAGAGCGCTTCAGTGCCCGGCTGCTTACCGCCATCCTCCGAAGCCGGGGAGTCAAAGCAACCTGCCGGATGCCGCATAAAATAGGTATGCTCACCGACGGCAAATTCGGCGATGCCTCCGCCGATCTGAATCAGACCACCGAAAATTTTCAGCAACACATCACTCCGTTGCTGAAAAAAGATACAGTACTGTTTATTCCGGGTTTTTACGGGGTCAGCAAAACCGATGATATTACGACCTTCGGGCGCGGCGGATCGGATTATTCGGCTGCGGTGGTCGCCGCTGCTGCAAAAGCGGAGCTTCTTGAAATCTGGAAGGATGTGGACGGATTCATGAGTGCGGATCCGAACCTGGTTCCTGCAGCAAAACTGATACCGAGACTTTCCTATAGCGAGGCTGCAGAATTGGCCTATTTCGGGGCCGGCATTCTCCACCCCCGTGCCATGGAACCGGTACGCAGAAAAAAAATTAAGGTTGAAATCAAAAACACATTAAATCCCGACGCCCCGGGAAGCCTGATCACGGCCAGCAGCCCGAGGCACAAGAGTGTCATCAAAAGTGTTGCCTATGATACCGACATCGGTATTCTCAAGGTACACGCCTTTGGGGTTGGGGCCAGACCGGGAATTCTTGCACTTGTGGCCGGCAGTCTGACGGACAGCGGCATAAATATCAAATCGGTGGTCACCTCCCAAACCTGCATCAGCCTCTTGCTGGCAGGTAACGATCTGGAAGCCGGACGACAGGCGCTTAATGCTATTACCCCGAAGCCCTACCGAGTCATTGAAACAACGGACGATCTGGCACTTATCAGCATCGTTGGGGAAGGTTTATTTCAAGAAAAAGGAATTGCGGCGCGCTGTTTTACGGCGGTAGCAAATGGGGGGGTCAACGTAGAGATGATATCATTCGGGCCGTCACGGGCCGCGCTTTATTTTTTGGCCAAAACCAAAGATCTAAGCCGGGCCGTGAATGCCATCCATGCCACTTTTTTCTCCTGAACCGACCATAACCTGAATTGAGCGCTTCCTAAAAAAATCGCACAACTCAGGTATAATTATTGCAAAATCTGGCTCAAGAACAACCTGGTCCGATCATGTACCGGGTGATGAAAAAATTCTTCGGGTGTATTTTCTTCCACGATCTTCCCCTCATCCATGAACAGAACCCGATGGGCAACACTCCTGGCAAACCCCATTTCATGGGTCACCACAATCATTGTCATTCCCTCCCTGGCAAGTTCGATCATGACGTCCAGCACTTCCTTGATCATTTCCGGGTCAAGGGCGGATGTGGGTTCATCAAAAAGCATGACATTCGGTGCCATGCAGAGGCTTCGGGCGATGGCTACCCGCTGCTGCTGGCCCCCTGAAAGCTGGCCCGGAAATTTTTTGGCCTGTTCGGCAATATGCACCTTTTCCAGATAATACATGGCCGTTTCCTCGGCCTTTTTTTTCGGCACCTTTCGGACCCATATCGGTCCCAACGCCAGGTTCTCGACGATCGTAAGGTGGGGGAAAAGGTTGAAATGCTGAAAAACCATGCCTACTTCGGCCCGGATTTTTTCGATATTTTTCAGATTATTGGTCAGTTCAATGCCGTCTACAATGATCTGGCCGCGCTGATGCTCTTCCAGTCGGTTAATACAGCGGATAAGTGTCGATTTGCCCGAGCCCGACGGGCCGCAGATAACGATTCGTTCTTTTTTACGAACCACCAGATTGATATCCTGGAGCACATGAAATTCACCATACCACTTGTGCATATTGATGATTTCAATAATGGCGTCACTGGACGCCATATCTTCTACCGATATGTCAGCTTTATCATTCATAACAAATAATTCTCACCTGCAATAGTCAGTTACCTGTATAAAGTTCCCGTTCGAGTCGCCGGCTGTAGTTGGACATAAAAAAGCAGCAGGTAAAATAAACTATACCCAGAAAAATATACGCCTCTGCGGAATATCCCATCCATTTGGGATCAGACAGAACCGATTGCGTCGTCTTCAGCACATCATACAGTGCGATGATCACCACCAGGGAGGTATCCTTGAAAGCGGAAATGAGGACACTCACCGTCGGTGGAATAACCATTTTCAATGCCTGGGGCAAAATGATCAACCGCATGGTCTGGTAGTAATTCAGCCCCAGGGATTCGGCGGCTTCGAATTGCCCTCTGGACATGCCCTGCAGACCACCTCTCACCACTTCGGCGACATATGCGGCGGTAAACAGAATAATGGCAATCTGAGCTCGAAAAATTTTATTAAGGGTAACACCTTCCGGCAGAAATAGCGGGAATACAACCGATGACATGAACAGCAGGCTGATCAGCGGGACACCGCGAATCAGTTCGATATAGACCACGCAAAACAACCGCACCACCCGCATTTTTGACTGACGTCCCA
>CAYQNS010000346.1:0-3191 GCA_964418755.1 uncultured Desulfobacteraceae bacterium | reverse complement strand
TCGTGTGCGGCATTTGTATGTACGTTGCTCATGAAGGAAACATTTCAAAAGTAAAAAATTGGTTGGGTATCGTTTTGGCGCATTTTTAAAAAATTCAAGGTCTCTGAGCTGTGATGTGGGACATCCGTTCCATCCCACGACGCATGGCTTTGACTGCACCCCAACCACCGGCACTGCGGATTAACCCGCCGCCGACCAGGTCCGGACGGCGACCGTCAGAAATCCCCTTTTTGACATATTCACGGTACCCCTGCCGGGCGGCTGCTTTTTTTCTGCCGTAGAATTTCAAAACATAGTCTGCGTCCTGCCAGCCAAGCTTCCTTTTGCCCATCAAGACACTGTGACCGCTAAACGGATATTTGTCCAACGCCTTCAAATCTTTGACCAGGCTGGCCCGTAACGGGTTTAAATGAATATAGCGCACCAGCTCCCTTAAATACGCATCTTCCTGGCACAAAATTGATTTGTAGCGGTTTTGAAACAACTGGCCACGGCGGCGGTGGCGGCGGTTAAAGCTTACGGCATACCCGGTCAAAAGCCGTCGCATTAACCGTTGAGGCCAAACCCGAAACTGATCGCCATCAAACCATCATTAGAATATCTTCGGCCGCCACAGTTTCTTGTTCAATCTTTATATCGGAGTTTTTGGTTACTTTAGCTTGTCTTGACATTCAATTATTCGAAAGTTAATATAAGAAAGCGTGCTATGAAAAAATAGGGGTTTGTTCATGAGACAGAATAAAAAAATAGGGATAGGAAAAAAGTTTGTAGTAATTTTTTTCATTTTATTTTTCATATTTGTTTTTCCCCAAAATGGATTTTCTCAAAAAAGCCCCTGTTCAAAACCCATAGTAGTCGTTAAACTAACTGATTTTTTTGACAATACGTTTGATCATTTAAACAAACAGTACTCCCCTCGCTTGAAAGAGGAGTGGAAAATAGCAATACAAGTTAAAGTCCTGGAGGAACTCAACAAGAACTCTCCGGGAACTCAATTTATCCCTGACGGGGCAGATAATTGCGATTATAATTTTTCGTATTCACTGGCGATTATCGGTGCCGGAGAAGATAAAGAGATCCACGGACTAAAAGTCAGTGAATATACAGCTTATTGGATGCAATCCAAACTGGTGGGAGAAAACCAGTGCGAATTTCCCGGTCAGATCTTGGATGTAGAAATCACCAAAGATGATAAAGATATCTACTATACAATCAGACGTAATATCGCAGCCTTTGGAAATATTGGCGAGCGAATTGAAGAGTTTGAAACCTCTCATCCCGTACCGCCGAGAGGACCTGAAATGGTGCTTTCACATGATAAGGAATATGTGTCTCCTCTGAAAGATGAAAAAGAACTAAAAATTAAAATTGACGTTACCAATTGCAAAGGAGAGGCCGTATATGACAAATATCATGGGCAAAAAGTAATCCTGCCAAGGAAAACAAAAAGGGGTGAGATCAAACCTACTAAAGGTTTTCCTCAGGAGTTCTTGGTTACTGATAACCTGGTCACTCTCATTATTGTGAGGCCTGTTGGGGCTTCTGCCACCTATACACTCAAAAGAGGCGTAAAACCTGACCTGGAAACCATAAATATATTAACCTGCGGTCGCGATAAAAGGGTGGTCAAGGAAACAAAAATTCAGATAAAAAGCTTGGAAATTAATGTTACACCTGAAAGAAAAAAAATCAATCCGGGAGAAAAGACAAATATTGAAATTAAATTGTCCAAGGTCGATACCAAGGGCCAAAAGGAACCTTTGGCAGGAAAAAAGATTCAACTAAATATTAAGGGTCTCATAAATGGTAAAGTAACACCTTCAAGCGACATTGTAACGGATGAAGATGGTATAGCAAACCTGATTTACCGCGCCGGGGAACAAGATAGCAGTGTTTCTTTTTTTGCCAAGTATCAACCACCGGACTTTCCTGATTTTGTTGAGGATAAAGGCCGTGTAAGAATCATCCGCGGTGCGGATGTGGAGGCCACTCTAAAAGCAACTTTTCATTCGAAATATCACCATCACACAAGAGAAGGGAGAAATACCAGTGATTCAGAAACCCAAATATTTTATGAAGTAGCTGTAGAGGCTCTATTCGAATATCACAAAACCTACTCTAACAGGAAAACAGGAGAATATTCTGAAAAGTACCGGTTAAAATCCTGGGAAATTGTTCATTCTTCGGCCTGGATCGATGCGGAATCCCATTCAATCATACGTGACGATAGAGGTATCAGCAACGAGCGACACACCACCGAAAAGGCTAAAGGAAAAGCGGAAAAAAGTGATGATACGAGCACTCTTGACATTTCATTTGATGGTAAGACCAGAAAAGCTGTGACGGTCAATTTTCCGGGTTTCAGCGTTAATATAAATGGTAAGGATAAAATAAAAACGGTATCAAAAGTAAGAGAAGGGGCGGGATATCGTATCAGCACGTCAGAAGAATCACCTGAATGGAGATACTACTTTAGGCCGATATGGGCCCCTTTTGAAGACTTTATGAAGGTTCGGTCAGGCGATGGAAAAAACAGTATTAGCGGAAAAGGAACGCATGTATTTAAGACAAACAAAGAGCATGAACAGAGCCTCTCTGTGGAATGGAATATAAAACGGAAAAAGAAAGAATAAGATAATATGAATTAAGTGAAAAATGCGGCGCCTCTAACAAGAAAAATACACCGAGTGAACCGGTGATCGTCATTTTCAATGAGAGAAGGATGAGAAATTGTCACCTTTCGGGTTTTAGTAAAACATTGACACGTTCAATTGAAGTTGCATCGGAAGAATTGGAATTATAGACGGAATTTCAAGGAATCTGGGTCCTTGGGACATCCGCAATCATGACCCCTCACCCCTGGATTCAGTTCAAGTCCATGAATTGGTCCATAAAATACTTCTCTTGACCAAAAGGAAGCTCCTAAGGTTATACGGAAGTTTTTGCAATGACCTCCAAGTCACATCTCAACAAGCTCGACCCTGCGGTTGAGTTTCCTTCCGTTTTCATTCTTGTTTGAGCCAACGGGACAGAGCGGACCAGCCCCCTTTCCTAACAGCCGTTCGACAGCAATGCCATATTCGTTCACCAACGCCTTGACGACCGCATGAGCTCTTTTTAATGAAAGCCCCACATTATATTCAAACCCGCCGGTCATGTCTGTATGCCCCACCACATATAGCTTAAGTGAC
>CAYQNS010000345.1:0-3209 GCA_964418755.1 uncultured Desulfobacteraceae bacterium | reverse complement strand
CATAGGCGAAAAAGATTATCGGAATTGGCAAATGGCCGCAAGTAACGTTGTAGGGGTAATCACTGTTGCATATTTAAGGATAAAAGATGAACAAAGGTACTGTGTTGATTACGACATCTTCATTTGCCAAAAACGATCGCAATTTGCTGAAAGCGTTTACTGAACAAGAGCTTCAGATAGCCTTAAATTCCTATGCCCGCAAGCTAACAGAATCTGAAGTCTGTGAACTTATTGAGCAACATCAGCCAGTTGGCATGATTGCCGGAGTTGAACCCCTTCCCCGCAGTGTGCTGGAAAAGGCCAAAAAACTTAAAGTTATCTCGCGGGCTGGTATTGGAATGGATTCTGTTGACCTGCAAGCAGCTAAAGATTTTGGCATTGTTGTCACTAATACGCCGGATGCGCCTACTATACCCGTGGCGGAGTTGACCCTGGGCATGATCCTTTCCCTGCTTCGCCGAATTCATATTTCAGATGCAAGCATACGACGTGGTAAATGGGAACGTCCAATGGGGAATTTGCTGCATGGCAAGACCGTAGGGACTGTCGGATGCGGGCGAATAGGGACTTATCTGGCTGGACTGCTTTCTTTTTTTGGATGCATAGTCATTGGCTGTGATCCTTTTATAGACAAAAGTGATAATTTCTCCCTGGTTGGTTTGGAAAAAATATTATCTGATGCTGACATCATATCTTTGCATATTCCTTATAATCAGGAAAATCATCATTTTATTAATTCTGAAAGAATCCAAAAAATGAAAAAGGGCGCTTTGCTTATTAACGTGGCTCGTGGCGGTCTAATTGATGAAGATGCCTTGCATAATGCGCTTTGCTCTGACCATCTTGGTGGCGCTGCTTTGGATTGCTTTGAAGAGGAACCATATACAGGAAAGCTTAAGGATTTGGATAATGTTCTTTTGACCGCTCATATCGGCTCATATGCGCAGGAAGGACGAGTTTTGATGGAAAAGCAGGCTGTCGAAAATCTGCTTCGAGAGCTTAAAAAGGCAGGTTGTATAAAATGAAAATATTGGTAACAGGCGGTTCGGGCTTTCTTGGCAGTCATGTTGCCGATGCGCTCAGTGACGCTGCCCATGAGGTGACTATATTTGATATTCTCAAATCCCCATACTTGCGGCCGGATCAAAACATGATAGTTGGTGATATTCTGGATCAGGAGTGCTTGAATAACATTGTAAAAGACCAGGATGTTGTTTACCATTTTGCAGGTATAGCTGACGTTGATGAATGTACACGGCGCCCGGTGGATACGGTCAGGTACAATATTCTGGGGACGGCACAGCTCTTGGAAAAATGCTGCCAAGCCAACACTAAACGATTTGTTTTTGCCAGCTCTGCTTATGTGTACAGCGACCATGGTTATTTTTATCGCACAGGCAAAAGGGCCTGCGAATCTCTGCTGCAGGATTATTATGCCATCTATGGTTTAAAGTACACATGCCTGCGCTACGGTTCGCTCTACGGAGAGCGGGCAGACGACCATAACAGTATTTACAAAATTATTAAGCAGGCCCTGTCTGAAGATAAAATTACATACCACGGGACTGGAGACGAACTTCGTGAATTTATCCATGTGCGGGATGCGGCCCAGGGCAGCGTCCAGATACTGGAGCCGGAGTTTGAAAACCAGCATATCATTTTCGCTGGCACGCAGACCATGCGCTATAAGGATCTCCTGGAGATGGTTCGGGAAATGCTTGGCAACAAAATATCCATAGAAATTGTTCCCTCGGAGCGGGATGCGCACTACAAAATAACACCTTATAATTTCAGCCCAAAGCTCGGAAAAAAACTGGTGATTAATCCGCATATCGATATGGGCCAGGGGCTGCTGCTATGTATGTCTGAGCTTTATGAGAAAATCCACGGAGAAAACTTGTAAGAATAATCTCGTATGCTCAGCCTACCGGATAAGCGCAGCTCAGAGATATAAAGATACACAGCCTGGGAGAACTCAAGTCATGAAATGGGATGCCGTATTTTTTGACTGCGACGGGATTATTATAGACTCGGTTGATGTAAAAACAAAAGCATTTGCGGAAATGTTTCGCGCATACGGCCCCGAAGTAGAAAAGGCTGTCGTCGACTATCACTTAAAAAACGGCGGGCTTTCCCGATTTGAGAAATTCCGATACTATTATGAGCAAATACTGAAAAAACCCATTGATGATAAAAAGATTGACGAACTGGCAGAGCAGTTTTCCAAACTGGTTCTTGATAAGGTACTGGCTTCTGCCTTCATCCCCGGGGCAATGGAGGCCCTGCAAAAGTTAAAAAAGGAGAATATACCGTCGTATGTTGTTTCGGGAACGCCGCACAATGAAATAAACTTTATAATTAAAGAGCGAGACCTGTTGGAGTTTTTTATAGAAATGCTCGGCTCGCCCAGGCAAAAGCATGAAATTATCGATGGGATTCTCAAAAGCAAGGGCTACCAAAAAGAACGCTGCCTGTTTATCGGTGATGCCATGACCGATTATTCCGCCGCAAAAAAAACCGGCGTGTGTTTCCTGGGGATCGTTAAACAAACAGAACCTTCCCCTTTTCCGGACGGAACGTGCGTTTCTTCACGTGTAACCCTTGAAATATAATACAGACATATCGAGGGGCGAAACTCACGGTTTGTAACCAGAGCAAGTGTAGCGACCAGTATCAAGAAGTTTGCTATGCAGTGTGCTAATTTGTATGAGTCGATTATCTGATCAATTTCCTTTTCCTGCCATTTCAAAAGACAATTTTTACAAAATGGGCAAATCTCCTTTTATTACAATCCTTACCGCTTCACTCAACAGTGGATCTACCATAAAAAAAACCTTGGAATCTGTCAGGAACCAAACTTTCCAGGACATAGAGCATATTGTTATCGATGGCGGGTCCTCGGACGAAACGCTTAATATCATTAAAGAGTTTGAAAACACCTATAATCTTACCTGGATTTCGGAGTCCGACCACTGTATTGCGAATGCCATCAACAAAGGGCTAATTCGAGCCAGCGGATGTTACATAATAGTAATCCATGCAGACGACTATCTTTTAAACGTAAATAGCTTAAAGAACGTTTACCGGCTGTTAAAAGGCGAAAAATCCGACATCTGGAGTTTCCCAGTGATTAAAGAGCATCCTTTTTACGGAAAGCAGCTTTGCAATCCAATTCGAATTCTATGGTGGAATCACTTTAAATTTATTTT
>CAYQNS010000344.1:0-3210 GCA_964418755.1 uncultured Desulfobacteraceae bacterium | reverse complement strand
AGCCGTGTTACCCTCTCTTCTTAATTTTATTCGAATTTTTATTGCCCTATTACACATATCCTGCTCCCGGTTGACTCATTTCTAATTATTTCGCCAAAGCTGTGCAGCTTATTCCCAATTCAAGCTTTTCTCTCCATTATTTTATTCGGCGAATCTTGTCATTTGTCACCTAAGGGCTCGCGCAAAAATAACTTCACATTTTAAGCATCGATGCATCCCGCCCGGCTGCGTTGCAAAAGCTCGGAATATACCTGATATTCCTGCGCTTTTGCGTCTTGCCGGCCGAGTGCCTCAACACTAAAAATTTGCGAACTTATTTTTGCGCGAACCCTAAGATTGGAACTTTACTTCGTTTAGCGGCTGCTAATAAATTTTTATCAATTGTAGCGATGGGCAATCCTTTTCTCATTACGAGATCCAGATATGATGCGTCATAGCTTGAAAGTTTGTGTTTACGGGCTAATGCAAAAATTTCCTTAATCATCCTTTCCGGTGGTTCCTGCTCAATTATTATTGGAAGTTCGGTAAGTAAAGCAATGAAACGTGTGCTGTCCGCCTCACCAATTCGTTTTTTGCGCTCAGCCACCAATAGTACGTTGCAGACTTCTAAAGGCAAGATGGACGGAACGAATCCAGTGGAGACCTCAAGTCTATCCAAGATATGATCGGTATATTGGCTTGTTTCATCCTTGAAAAGCCATGTCATAACTACAGAGTTGTCAATGACAAAATCATCGGCCATTTATTGCCGTCCTTCTTCAATCATCTCTCGGATAGACAGCCCTTTAAGGGCAAGTTTTTCACGGAATTTTCGCAATTCAGCAATAACCTTTTTAGGTTCAGTCTTTCTTAAAGGTAGTGGTGATTGCAAAACGGCTACCGGTACGCCATGTTTTGTAATGGTTATCTGCTCTCCCTTGATTACACGCTCAAGAAGCTTTGGCAGATGGGTTTTTGCTTCATATGCGCCAATTGTTTCCATAAGAGCTCTCCTGATTAAATACAACTAGTCTTAAACTATTCCAATTAAAACATTTTTACCTGTCAAGTATCAATATTTAAATTTTATCGAAAATATTTTGTAGAAGAAGGTAAGGGGGCAAGTCTGCTTTTGACCCTTGTGCTGTTACGATGGGGGAAAAGGGAGTCGGTACGCAAATGATGAGCGCGTCCGGTTCTTCACCCGGGCAGCCCCGCAAGCCACCCATGCGCCGGTGCGACCAGAATTAATTGATCTCCATTCTTCAGTATCTGGAAACCGTCTCCTTCATTGGTCAACTGTACGGCCGGCACCCGCAGCATTTTCTGAAACTTTCTGAGGGCGGGCGAAGGGCTCGTATCTGAGAACTTGGCCTCGATCAGCAGAAAAGGCGCACGGTCTCTGGAAATCAAAAAATCAACCTCCTGCTGTTCTTTGTTTTTCACAAAGTGCAAATCAAAAGTGCCATAGCCCATATCGCTCCACAGGGTGACCGCACGCCACAGATCACAGGCAACCATATTTTCAAAACGGGCAGCGCCACTGAAAAATAGTCAAGACTATTTTTCAGTGGCGTGCAAAAAAGTCAGCCACCGATCATAGGCCTGCAGATGGCCGGCTGATGGAAACGCCCGAACAGTCCAGGACAGACTTACTCTGTTCCCCTCACGCAAAGCCGTAAAGCTCGCAAAGAAAAACAACGATAAGACTTTACACAAAAAAAATCTTTGGGATATCAACCCTGTGCCTGTGGTTATTTTTTCAACATGCCTTGATCTGTAACAGATAAGCGCAGACTTCGAAAATTCTCATTTCCGGATGTAGACTGATATAACATCAAACAGGTCGGTTTTTCCGAAAAGAAGCCGCAACGTGCCGCTCAAAACAAACGACAGGAGCGCCATCAGCCGCTGAAGACTTGTGAAGGATGATCCTGGCAGTGGGCAACAGCGGAAATCCGAATTCCGGGCCCAGCGCCTGCAAGTGCTTCGGCAGATAACTCAGCCCGAGCGGGGCGACGGCCAACCCGCTTTCCACGGCAGCGATAATACCTGATATGCTGGTACTGACGTAGACGATGCGGTATGCTTTGCGCTGTTTTTCCAAGGCTTCAATCGTCCACTTTCTGAAGATGCAGCCGTCATGGTATACTGCAATGGGCAACGGATCCTGCTCGTGGATAAAGTGATGCGGCGAAGTTGCCCATACGGTCGGATCGCGATGGACCACCGTTCCATGGTTCATGATTTCAGTGCACAGGGCAAAATCGAGCTCCCCCTTATCCAACTTTGCCTTCAGCTCGGCAGCTTCCGCCACGTAAACATCGACCCGAATCGCCGGATATGACAAAGCGAAATCCGACAAGACCCTGGCCAGCCCCACGGATGCATAATCTTCCTCCACACCAAAACGAATTTTCCCGGAAAGTGCCGGCCTTTCAAATGCCGTAACCGCATCGTCATGCGATTGCACAATGCGGCGGGCGTGCTCATGCAGCAATTCGCCGGCGTCTGTCAGCGATAGTATCTTCCTGCCCCGGACGAAAAGCGGTTTTCCGATCTCCTCTTCCAGGCGTTTCATCTGCATGCTCACCGCCGATTGGGTACGATGCACCACCGCAGCAGCTTGCGTGAAGCTGCCGGTTTCAACGGCAGCTAAAAAGGTCTTTAAGAATTCGATAGAGAGTATCATCTTGTTATCAATTTTTTTGAAGTATTTGATAAATTATATTCGTTTGACTTATATAAGGCTATGCTCTATTTTGTTACCAAAGTCAATTGATTCCACTAAACACAGGAAAAGGAGCATAGAAAATGGAAAATCAAACCAAACTGCTGGAAACCATCAACGAAAGCTTTGATATCTATCAAAAACGGATCCCGGACGTGGGCCGGGCATACGACACCTTACCTTCCGAAGTTTACAAGGACGGTGAACTTAAGGGCAAAATCAAGCGGCTGATGGGATTGACGGCCGCCCTGACCCATGGTTGCCGAGCCTGTATTTTATTTCAAACGGATGAGGCCCTGAAACTCGGCGCAAGCGTTGACGAAATTCTGGAAACCTGTGCAGTAGCCATCAGCATCGGTGGTACCATGGCCGCCGGCGAAACGACCCGAGTTGTGCAGTTTCTTGGCGAAAAGGGATTGGTGTAACTAAATTGAGCGATCAGCAATTAGCTTTTAGCAATTAGCACAATAATTTCAATATATTGTCAAAGGTCATCATTT
>CAYQNS010000343.1:0-3230 GCA_964418755.1 uncultured Desulfobacteraceae bacterium | reverse complement strand
CCATTAAATTTTTTTTCTTATCATGTGAGATTTATCTTGGCAAGAAATATGTTTCGGGGAAAGCTCATTATGAAATCATTTTCACCACAGTACATTTAAAAAGCTGATCGATTTTAAAGTGCAAATACAAAAAAATAGCCGCAAGGACACAAGAGCATTAAAAAAATAACTGCCTGACGTCTAATGGACCGATTCTTACACACCCTCAGCCGTTTTCCTGCAATACGTCCATCAATTCCCAAGGCGTAAGCCACTGCATTATAGTGCTTTCCAATGTATCTTTTGCTGAAAGACTTTGGTTGACGACATAAAAAATATGTGGTTTGTATGCCGCAATAAAGCTTCTGGCCGACTTCGAAAGCTGGGATGAGCTGTTAATTTTTATGATCCATGGCCTCGAACTGGAGGTTCCGGATACAAGCTAATGGTTACTGTAATTCGTAAGTTTGATATAAAAATAAGATGCTTCCAAGGGCATCATGGGACCGGTGTATTCATGATAAGCGGCCAAGAAGCTAAATATCGGGCCGGGATCCCCAAAATAGGTTTTAGTAGGCCGGAAACTTCCCATATCCTCAAAAAAAATTCGTTTCTTCCCTGAATTCGATTTAAAATCGATTTCTAATAGTGCTGGCGTTGCAGCCATTGCCATAATTAGAATTGCTGAAAGTGCAGAAGCAAAAAATCAGCCGCAAGGCCTCAAGGTAGTGAAAAAATAACTGCCTGATGGGAAATCACGCCTTACCAAGGATTATTCGCCTGTCCCATTTCTGTTATTTTCCTCATAGTTTGATCTAAATTCTGTCAAAAAATAAAATATCTTGTAAATCCCGTCAAAAAAACTATAAAATTAATGCATGATGTTTTTACCTAAAAAAAGAAACGCATGAAATTATAGGTGTCCCGTTAGGCTCAGGTCGGAAAATAAATCACAATGACTAAAATTCTAAAACAGGGAGAAATCAAAATGACAAACAACTCCAGGCTATGTGCGAGTAAATAATTTGCTTTGGCCCTTATTTGCGATTTGGGATTTGTTTGTCATTTGGTGCTTGTAACTTGTTATTTGCTGCTTGTCCGGGTTAGGAGGATGTATGCGGAAACAAAGAATTGAGTATGATTCACCTGTAGATGCCCTTGTAGCTGTAACTAAGCGCCTCAGCATCTATGAGGGTCGATATCGGATGGCATCGGAGGAGTTTTTCGATAAATTCTGCAAGGGGCAGATGGAAGACTCTATGGATTTCGTTGAATGGGGGAATGATTATCAGCATTATATGGAAATTAGCCTTGAAATAGAAAGAGGCCTGCGCCATGTTGCTTGATTTGCTATCTCAATATCTTGGAGATGTTGCGATTGACGTTCGGAAGTTAGAAGATGCCAAAATTGAGCGCTATGAAGAGGATATTCTTGCGGCTAATCGTGCAAACTTGCGGATTCGAATTCGCTTTCTGAGTGGATATTTGCTGGAACTGAATGAAGCGGCTATTGTTGAAGCAGGACACATCAAGCATCTTGGCTATCGCTATCATTTTCAGAATAGTCAAAACAATCTTGTCTTTCGATACGACAACACCCCGCATTTTCCAAAAATTAACAGCTTTCCGCATCATAAGCATCTTAAAGATAACGTAGTTGCTGTTGATAAGCCGTCAATTCTTAAGGTAATCGAGGAAGCAAGGGTGTTGGCTCAATAAATCAATAAGATATTTTTTCACGATTTTGTTTTTTCTCATTTCATATCGATCCCGATACCACTTCCATCTATCCTTGATATCTTAAGTTGTCGTGCTTCTATGCACCTGGTATGATGAAATTTCAGGGCCGGATGATATCAATATGGATTCTTATTCCATATCAGCAGGGCTTATTTGGATTGTTAACTCTGTTCAGCACGGTTAATTGTAGTGTCAACAAGTATATGGCGGCCTTTAGAAAAACATTCCTATTTTTTTAAAATTCTTTTCCTCAAATAAAAAAACCGGGAGCGGATAATCGCTCCCGGTTTTAATTTTAAATTAAACAACAAAAAATGTGCTGCATCCGGATTAGAAGCTGAGGCTCAAACGGGCGCCAAGTTCGTAAGGATTGGCATCATCAGGATCTTCCATGGTGGTGGAATCGCCGGCAAACAGATAGGCAGCGACAACATCCAGGTTCAGACCTTCGACCAGTTCATAGGTGGCTTTGAGATCAACTTCCGTACCCAGATCTTTATTTCCCAGGGCATCCTCTTCGGCCAGTTGGGCATACCAGAGGTTAGCGGAAAGTTTTAGTTTATCCATGGGGCTGACGGATGCGCCTACATTGGCGGCCATAATGTTGGAGATGGTACCTGCCGGAGAACCATTGGAGACGTCCCAATCAAACGTACCCCAGCCCATTATTTCCGACCAGTAATAGCATATTCCGGGAGGACCTGTATATGCATCTTGATCGGCATCAAGAGGGTCGTCATCGCCGGTAGCATAGAATACCTGAGCATTAACGCTGGCGCCACCGAGATCCATTGAAACGCCCAGAGCGGCCACATATGCTGAAACTTCAACCGTTTTGCTAAGATCACCGGTTTCATAAATTCCGGTAAACCATATCGGACCTGCATCTACATTTACACCGACAAAATATACATCCAGGTCAATGGAATCCTGGGTCCAATATGCGAAGAATGGATTGACTGACGCGTCACCCACAGCAAAAGAGGGGTTTAATACATACAGATCTTGATCATCATCATTGTCATCTTTTGTACCAGCGCGCCAATTTTGTCCGGATCCCTCGTTTACTCTTATCCAGAGAAACGGAACTGTAAAACCTTCACCATTGAATGTAACATGGGCGCCGGCGAAGTCGTCATCAAACAGGAAACCACGTGCAACAGTAGCGCCCTGCATACCCAGTTTGGCATTAACAGAACCTATATTGAAATCGGCATAGGAGTGTTTGATCTCGAATTCAGCGTTACCGTCTGTTCCGATATCGCCAGTGTCACCTGTACCCCACTGAGCATCAAACTCAAATTTGTTAACAAATTTGAGGTTGTCATTAAGGGTAGCAGTAAAATACAGACGGGTGCGGGTATCAACCCATGTAAAATCCCGTGCTTCCGTACGATCTTCACCGCTAAAGTTCTGCTCGGTAAAAAATCGGGTACGCCAATAACCGCCGAATTCAGTTTCCAAAGCGGCCGCAGGCATGGTAAAAGCAACTACCAGCAGGGCTGCAAAAA
>CAYQNS010000342.1:0-3253 GCA_964418755.1 uncultured Desulfobacteraceae bacterium | reverse complement strand
TTTGCATGATATTTTATAATTCTAAAACTATGACCCCCAAGGTGCGGAATGTGCGGTTTAGTGCTTGAAATTTGTTATTTGCGGCGTACGCCTTTTCCAAGAGCATCGGTTAATCCGAGTTGGTTTTTAGTTCCAAAATGTCTGAATATTGATGAACCGGGTGATCAGAACAGCGTTTCAACCGCCTGACTGACGGTTTTAATGCCGATTATTTCGATATCTTTTATTGCCGGGACACGTTTCAAGTTGTTCTCAGGAATAAGGCATCGCGTAAATCCCATTTTTCGTGCTTCGGAAATCCGGGTCTCCACCTGGCCGACGGCCCGGACTTCGCCGGTTAATCCGACTTCTCCCATGGTTATGGTGCCGTCGGGGATGGGGCGATCCAGAAAACTGGAGGCGATGCCGCAGACAATGCCCAGGTCCACGGCCGGCTCGTCAACCCTTACGCCGCCGGCAACATTCATGAAAACATCATGCCCCATGAGGTTCAGACCCAGTTTTTTTTCCATGACCGCCACCAGCAGGGCCACACGATTATGATCAAGGCCTAAAATGGTCCGGCGCGGCGTACCCAGGCTGGTGCTGCTGACCAGGGCCTGAAGTTCCACCAGAATTGGACGTGTGCCTTCCATGCTGGCCGTGACCACAGAACCCGGTGCGCTGGCAGGTCGTTCGGCAAGAAATACGGCAGAAGGATTCGCCACTTCATCCAGCCCGTTTTCCTTCATTTCAAATACACCGATTTCATTGGTTGAACCAAAACGGTTTTTAACCGCCCGCAGAATTCGGAATATATGATTGCGGTCTCCTTCAAAATACAGAACCGTGTCCACCATATGTTCCAGGAGTCTGGGGCCGGCAATGGCTCCGTCCTTGGTTACATGGCCCACCAGAAAAGTCGGTACGTCGGTTTTTTTGGACATGAGCATCAGTCGCATGGCGGATTCACGGACCTGACTGACGCTGCCTGGGGCCGAGGTCAGATCGCTGTTGTACATGGTCTGGATTGAATCGATCACCAGAACATCCGGTTTGACAGAGGACACCATGGTCAGAATCGTTTCCAGATCGATTTCGGAAACCACCAGCAGGTTAGAACAACTGGTGGCCAGGCGTGTGCTGCGAAGATGGATCTGCTTAATGGATTCCTCGCCGGATACGTAAAGGACCTTATGGTTGGCCCGGGCGAGGCCGTACAGGGCCTGCAGCATCAGGGTGGATTTTCCGATGCCCGGGTCGCCGCCGATGAGAACCAGGGAACCGATGACAAGACCGCCGCCCAGAACCCGGTCAAATTCGGCAATACCGGTGAAAAGACGCTGTTCATTTCCAGATTTAATCGAATCAATGGGGATGGGTTTGGTTTGTAAAGGGGCAAGACCCATACCTGGATGGCGATGGGGTCCGGTAATTTTTTTTTCTTCAACAAAAGTATCCCACTGCCCGCAATCCGGGCATTTGCCCATCCATTTAGGCGTCTGGAAGCCGCAATTCTGGCAGCAAAAAATAGTTTTGGGTGCTTTTTTTAAAATATCGATCTGTCTCGTTTCAAATACGGGTTATAAAGGTTATTAATTGACAATTCACTGTATAGCATGCCATTTTACAAGGATCAAGCAAAGCAGTATGAAATAAAGACTGCCTGGCGTAATTTTTGGTCACGCTAAGCCTGATGGTCTTGTAAAAAGTCAAAAGTTTAAATTTCAACCACAATAAATGGTGCTCAATGGATTTAAAAAGCCTGTATATTGTGTCAAAAATATTTTCGGTGGACTTTTTACGAGAGCGTTAAGCCTCAAAGTTCGCAAAGAAAAAGAAGGGATTAAATCATTATGTTGTATTCTAAAACAGTTGCTATGCGTGGTTTCGCATTCACAGCCTCTATTTTATTCGTCCTAGTTTTTTTCCCCTGCGCCATGGCCATCTGTGCCGACAGTTCCGGTAAAAAGTTTGATTCCCTGCAGCAAAGTCTTGTCAAAGACGGCTTTGATCCGGAAAAACTCAAGGCACTGTATGGACGTTCCGATGTTTTTTTTGATACCGGGACGGTCGCTCGTTTTTTTGTCCACAGCGAAGCACGCCTGAATTATGATCAGTTTGCCGGCCGCCGTTTGATCGCCAAAGCAAAAAAATATATGCTGAATTATCGGGGTGAACTTGAAAATGTTGAAAAACAATATGGCGTTGATTCGGAAATAATTACGGCCATACTTCTGGTTGAAACCAAACTGGGCACCTATCTGGGCCGAAGTCAAATCCTGAGTACGTTGTCTACCATGGCGGCTCTGACAGATCCGGGGCTAAGGAACGAATTGTGGGTGGAAATTCCTTCAAACCGGCGCATCACCCGTCAAAAGTTTGAAAAAAAAGCAGACCGGCGATCTACATGGGCCTATCGGGAACTCAAGGCACTGCTTACATATGCCGACCGGGAGAGGCTCGATCCGGCGGCCATACATGGCTCATATGCCGGAGCCATGGGAATTTGCCAGTTTATGCCGAGTAATATCATCGCTTATGCGCGAGACGGCAACGGTGATGAAAAGATCGATCTTTTTGATCACTCCGATGCCATTGCCAGCGCGGCAAACTATCTGAAACATTATGGCTGGCACCCGGGTATTGACGAAAAGAAAGCCTTTAAAGTGATTCGTAAATACAACCACAGCGACCCCTATGTTAAAACGATTTTGAAAATAGCGACCCTTCTGAAGGATTGAGAATGGATATGAATACCGCGCTTATATTTGTGGGGATGTGTGTTCCGTTTATTGCTTTGACCATCTGGGCGACAGTAAACGCCGCAGGCAAGGACTTTGGCTCCATGGGGCGAAAAGCCCTTTGGATGGGGATCGCGGCAATTCCGTTTGTCGGCTTTATCGCTTATCTTATTTTCGGATTCAGAAAAGGGCGGAAGGTTGAGTAGGGGGCAGGCGATGGATACTATCTCGCTTAAAACAATTCGGCATACCTTGGAGCAGCGCGAGGCTCGGAACCTGTCACCATCGGCAACATTAACTCGAAGCGGCAGGCGCAGGATCGTCGAAAAGGACCTTGTAGATGGCTACCGTCAGGATTTTTCTGTGGATGTGGACCGAATACTTCATTCGCTGGCCTATACGCGCTATATCGATAAAACTCAGGTTTTCTACCTGATTCGCAATGATCATATTACCCACAGGGTCCTGCATGTGCAACTGGTGTCCAAGATCGCCAGGACCATCGGCCGGTTTCTTGGATTGAACGAGGA
>CAYQNS010000341.1:0-3267 GCA_964418755.1 uncultured Desulfobacteraceae bacterium | reverse complement strand
CATGATAATTTTCTGCTGATTTTTTAAAATAAAACTTGACTACAATAAACCAGGATAGGAAGAAGAAAAAAACATTGAATTGTCCGATGTTACCCTTCAAGTCCTTCAGTAACTTCATGGTAAAAGAACAGGTGTTGTTTTCATTAAGTTAATGGCATTGAAACTCACCTTAATGAGAAAAGGAGGAAAAAGAACATGGACAAAATTTTAAGAATTGATGTGGGTGCTGAAGGCGGACCCAAGGCAACGGAAATGCCCCTGGGAGAATATGACGGAATGGGGGGCCGCGGTATGACTTCCATGGTTATTTACACCGAAGTGCCGCCGGACTGTCATCCGCTGGGGCCGGAAAACAAGCTGGTCATCGCACCGGGCTTGATGGCCGGAACTGCGGCATCCACCTCCGGACGTATCTCCATCGGTTGCAAGAGTCCGCTCACCGGAGGTATCAAAGAGTCCAATTCCGGGGGGCAGGCGGGTCAGGTCATGGCCCGGCTCGGATATGCGGCCATTATTCTTGAAGGTGAAGCCCCAAAGGACAGCCTTTACAAGATATTCATCGACAAGGACGGGGTTACCATTGCACCGGCAGACGAATTGAAGGGCATGCTCAATTATGACCTGGCCGACAAGATGAAGGCGGAATATGGTGACAAAGTCGCCATGATATCCATTGGCCCGGCCGGCGAGATGAAGATGTCTGCCAGTTCCATTGCCATTACCGACCCGGAGTTTCACCCGTCTCGTCATGCCGGACGCGGTGGTCCCGGAGCGGTCATGGGCTCCAAAGGCATCAAGGCTATTATTCTCGATGACAAGGGTATGAAGATGCGCAAACCCGTTGATCCTGAAAAATTCAAGGCGGCCAATAAATTGTTTGTCGAAGGTTTGAAGAAACATCCGGTTACCGGCGAAGGCCTGCCGGCATTTGGAACCAATGTTTTGACCAACGTGGTCAATGAGGCCGGTGGTTTTCCCACCTACAATTTCAGGCAGGGTCGATTTGAGGATGCCGGCAAGATCAGCGGCGAGACCTTTGCCGAACTGGAAACCCAACGCGGCGGCAAACCCACCCACGCCTGTCACCGGGGCTGTGCGATTCAATGCTCGGGTATCTATGTGGATAAAGAGGGCAATTATGTAACCAAACAGCCTGAATATGAAACGGTCTGGGCCCATGGTGCAAACTGTGGTATCTCTGATCCCGATGTCATTGCCAGGCTTGATTTTATGGATGATAATATCGGCCTTGATACCATTGATATGGGTGCAGCCATTGGTGTTGCCATGGAGGCAGGCGTAATTGAATTCGGCGATGCCGAGGGTGCCGTCAACCTGGTGGCGGAAGTGGGCAAGGGCACCCCGCTGGGCAGAATCCTGGGCAACGGTACCGCCACTACGGCCAGGGCATTCGGCATTGAAAGAGCTCCGGTAGTAAAGGGACAGGCCATGCCTGCCTATGATCCGCGGGCCGTCAAGGGAATCGGCGTCACCTATGCCACCTCACCCATGGGGGCAGACCATACGGCCGGTTATGCTGTGGCGACCAATCTTTTAAAGGTTGGCGGCGATGTTGACCCGCTCAAACCGGAAGGGCAGATCGAACTGTCACGTAACCTCCAGATCGCCACTGCTACGATTGATACATGCGGTTTCTGTCTGTTTATAGCCTTTGCCATCCTGGATCAGGAGGAAACCTTTAATGCCATGCTGGATCTTGTCAACGGCATGTACGGATTGAGCATGACCGGTGACGATGTCGTGGAACTGGGCAAGAAAGTGCTGACCATGGAAAGGGAATTCAACAAAAAGGCCGGTTTTACCGCCGCCCACGACAGGCTGCCGCGTTATTTCAAACGCGAGGAGCTGGCCCCGCATAATGTTACCTTTGATGTTTCGGACGAAGAACTGGACCAGGTCTTCAACTGGTAGTTTTTGTGATAGGGCTTCAAAGAGGGGAATTTGAAAAAAACAGGGGGATCGCACTATGGTGCGACTCCCCCTTTTTTATGATAGATTCATGGAGCCATAATTCGTTTTAAGCTGATTTATGCTCTCGTTTACTTACAAAGTTGTACCATATCGGTTATACCGCTGGCAATGACCTGTCCGTCTTTAACCTGAAAATAACGAAAGCCAAATGACGCTGGATAAGCATTCTGGATCTTATAGGTTCTCTGCTCAACTCCATTTCCAATGGATCTTACATCAATCGCCTTTCCCCATACATGATTTAACGTCTGTTCCGGCATGGGATTATGGGCATAGTATGCGTGGCTCAGTTCGCTGACAGACAAAGGTTTGCAGACATGGCTGAGTTTGACGCCGGTAGTCCCATCCGATTCCGCCAAACCACTGGCAATAACCCTGCCATTTTTTACCCGGAAATACCTGTACCCAAAAGCGGAAGGATATGGATCGTCGATTTTGTAAACGCGCTGTTCAATATCGTTTTCAAGCTGCATAACATTGACCGGTGTGCCCCATGATTCAAGCACCTTGGAGGCTATTCCGGGATGTTTTGAATAGAAGCTCTTGCTGAGATCCCCGACATTGAAGATTATATCTTTTTCGACGGCCAGGGATTTTGGACTCCCGTCGATATCTGTAATACCGCTGTAAACGACCTTGTCGTCTTTCACAACAAAATATCGATAGCCAAGGGCTGCAGGATAGGGGTTGCTGATTTTGTAGAACCGCTTCTCCATTCCGGAACCCAGTGGTTGAACATTAATCGGTTCCCCCCATGATTTAAGGATATTTTCCGCAGTGGAAGGATGTTTCGTATAAAATGCCCGGCTTGCCTTGTTCGTGCAGCCGATTGTCATCGTTAATAGTGCAAAAATAGATGAAAGTATAAAGATCAGGTAAAATCTTTTAAACAATTTTGTCATTTCAGCCTCCTTTTAGAATGCAGTTCAATGTATTTTGTCGTATTATAAATTTTTCAAGTAGTGTTTTATACTAAAAAAAATGAGCATAGACCAATTAGACTAATATTCTATGCAGTTTAATTATTTTATTGCGATCTGTCAATAAAATGAATAATAAAGTAAATTTTTAAAAAGAGAAAAATGATAATTCAGCAAAAGCGGGTTTTAATTCAAAATATATAAAGAGATGATCGAGGTTGATTGATCTGGCAATAATTCTCAGAAATAATACAATAAAAAAGGCCCGCGATATTCTCTGCGAACCCTTGATTTTACTGGTGGTCGGGAAGACTGGATTTGAACCAGCGACCCCAGCGTCCCGAACGCTGTGCTC
>CAYQNS010000340.1:0-3274 GCA_964418755.1 uncultured Desulfobacteraceae bacterium | reverse complement strand
AAGCTTCTGACACTAATCAACAATATCACTACGCAAATAATTACAATAATCAGTTTATGTTGCTCCTCATTTTCAAGGACATTGGCAGCTAAAAAATACAACAACATCATTTGAGCATAATTTTTGAAATTTACAACCTGAGGATTTGTGAAACTAATTGGCAAAGGCAAATTAAAATTCATACTACTGTTCCAAAGTGCCAAGTATGTAAAAATAACATAGAACATAACCAAACACGAATTTGTTGTTTTTCCAAACCCTTTTTTTTGAATAAAAATACCTAAAACTATTGACATAAACAAAAAATCGATAAAATCCTTACCATATGGAAGACTATATAATTTATGCCATATATTGGGTTGTGGAATTAAAAAGACTAGTAATAGAAAGCCCCATCTCGCCTCTTTAAATATGCTCGTCAGTATCACACCAATACCACCGATATAAAGACTTGGTGCCATGATTAATCTAAGAAAATGTTTAATAGCAGCTAACATAAGTTATATCACTGTTTGAATTCTGATGTTGAAGCTTAAAAAAAAACGCTTAAGGTTCTTTTAAAAAAATACAATATCTCTTTTTCTTTAAACACTACTCCCGGCACAATGACACAGGCGCCCACAATTATTTTGGTCAACAAATTAGCAAAATGGCCGCTGACATTGACCTGCTGGACAATCCAATACATCAACACAGACAAAAAGAGGTAGTATGCAATATGCTGGATGCGCACCCTGACAAAAATATGCTTAAATGATAAATTTATCGTCAATGCAGAGCTAACCACGCATGCTATCAGGGTTGCAACCGCAGCGCCCATGATCCCAAAGCGCGGCAGCAGAATTAAATTTAAAATAATATTGACCACGACGGCTGTAAGCATAATCAGCAGAATCACTGTGGTTTTTTTTTTAAGATAAAGACCGGCATTGAAAACATTATTCATATCCATTATAAAGGTACCGACTAATATAATCGGGGAAAAAGTTGCAGCACGAAGATATTTTTCAGAAGCTAAAACTATGAAAAGATCATTGGCTACAGCGTAGTAGCCAAAGCAGATCGGTAAAACAGCAATTATCAGATAATGCATACATTTATTAAGAAAATCTTCAGTTTTTTCTCTACCCTCCTGCTCATAAACCTCCACATAAACCGGTATAACAGTATAGGCCAGAGCAAAGGTTAGGAGGTTGGCAAGGTACATAGCAAGGTTGTATCCAACAGTATAAATACCAAGAGTGCTTTCTCCGTGCCAGGCAACCAGCATGTAACGGTCGGCATAGGACAAAAGCAAGTAAGCCAGTTCTGTAAATAGGAGCGGAACCCCAAATTTTACCAGATTGACCGTAAGGTCTTTAGAAACCGTATTCAATTTGATTCTATAATTTGAAAAAAACCAATGAAATAAAATAATTGAAACTATAAATTCACTGATAATAATTCCGATGAAATAGCCATAAAGATTATGAACAACATAAATAAACAGCGTTAAAGCAAGGACGATTGAAATTATTCTTCCGGCCACCCCCAGCACATTCATGAAGACAGTCTTATCATTCACCCGTAACATATTGAGAATTATTATGTTTATGGGGCGGATAAACAGGTAAGCGGACATAATCATGAAGCAAAAAATAAATTTTTGACTAATTCCGAGATAGAGATTAAGAAATGGGAACAGGACCAGATATAAGCCTGTTGTTATAATTGATAAAATAAGACCTCTTATCAGTACGGTGGAAGCAAAAATAGTTCTTTGAGCTTCGCTATCCCTGAATTGTTGATAAAACCTGATCATTCCGTTAGACAGACCGGCCTTAGAAAACGCAACGGCTAAACTCATTGTAGTTGTCACCAGACCCATGATCCCATATTGTTCGGTTGACATTATCCTCGTCAGGATCGGAAAGGTGATCAAGCCCAACATGAGGGAAAGTGCCCCACCTGTAAAGAAATGGCTAAATTGGATAAAAAATTTTTTGAAGGGGGACATGTTGATATTATTACCTATTAGGTACGATTTTGAGTGTTGAGTGTTGAGTGTTGAGTGTTGGGTCTTGGGTTAAAAAAACTAAATTTTGCGGTTTTCGTTCAACTGCTAATTTGCGGTATGAACTGATTGATTAATTCACTGAGTTTTAAATACCCTTTTACATTCAGATGAACCCCGTCATAATATAATTGGGCGCTTATACTGCCATCCTCATCAAAAAATAAGGGATAGAGATTTATATATCCGATTTTATTCGAATGACAGAATTGCTGTATGCGAGCATTCAACTGTTTAACGGCCTTATTGTTATGCGCTGCCGATGGAAGTACGCTCATAAAATATTTTTTATCGGCTTTGACTTCTGACAATACTGTCTTGATGTTTTCGATTGTCTCATCAACACTTCTGTATTTTAAATCATTATGCCCTATCATTAAAAATAGTTTGGCAATATTTATGTTATTCAGATTGCTTTCAAGCCTGTTCAGGACGCCCACGGTCGTATCAAATCCAATACCCCTGTTTATAATATTCTGACCTGTAAAAAATTCATGTACCGGCCATTGCTCAACCAGGCTGTCACCGACAAACACAATATATTTTTTATCATTGTCGATCTGCCTGTTCAGTTCGATATAAGCAGCAACCTTGGCTTTGTAATAAATATCATCAAAAAATGTCTCTTTGGGTGTAATGTATTTTTGGTAATAAACGTCAAACCCAACATGCATGCCAAAATACCACGCACAAAATACCGCAAAGATGATGTTTATTAATATCGATACCCTTAAACCCATCGCGCCATGTAACCTTGAACTTTATTGAAAATCATTTTTTGGCTTATGATTGAAACCAGAAGGATAAAAATAAAATAAGGCCAGAAGGACAAAAAAAGAGGGCCGTGAAACAGGATAAAATCATATTTGATCATGAAAACTCCATGGAAAAGAAAAATTTCATAAGAATATTTCCCCATAAATTTAAGAAAAGGGCTTGTCCGCGAAGGGATTGAATAAAAAAACAAGATCAGACTAAGTGTAAAACAGACCCATAACAGCTCCTTTGTAAAAACAATACTTATATAAGGAATCTTGTTCTCTATTTGAGGAAACATATAACCGGATAATAAATAAGGAAGGATAAGCCCGGCCAGAGAAATCATCATCATGGTTTTCTGTTTATATCTATGCAAAAATTCACTTACGTTGTTATAAAAAATGCCAAGCAAGACTCCGCAGGGAAACGGAATGAACGCATACCCAAAAGGAACAACATAAT
>CAYQNS010000339.1:0-3284 GCA_964418755.1 uncultured Desulfobacteraceae bacterium | reverse complement strand
AAAATACGCTCATCGCTTTTCATATGATCCTGCACCCGGCGCATCGCTTTGACCGGAAGCTTGTGTTAGCTGCTACCTATTCCAACGTGGCGATTCCGGCCTTCTCACCGGGATCGCGCCCTGAATACATCGACAGAATTGATGGGGATATCGAGCAGTCCGGCAATGTGATGCTTGGCCTCAATACCTTTGGGATGACCGCCACGGGAGGTGATGAAACCGATCTTGTGATCCTCGCGGACTTCGCGCATTAATACCTCATCGGTGAGTTCCGGCACAGAAATGCCCAGTTTGTCCGCTACATATTGTTTCGCCTCTGCGATTTTCATCCCCCTGGTCATCTGCATACGGGCCGCCAGATCTCCGGCAGTCCGTATTCCGCCCATTCCCGAGGTCAACGCTAAAGGGATAGCCACACCGGCCGGATCACCCGTGCCTACCTACAACCCGTCAAGACGGGTGATTTCCACCATTGCCTTTGCTGCCACCGTGAGCATATCCACGGGCAACGTCTCGCACACCGGCAGCCCGCCGACGCCCATCCCCATACTGCCGTGCACCGGGATATCGGCACACGCCACGCAGGCTTTGGTCAGGGTGATGGCCCGCGATAAATTCCAGGGGATTGTCTTGTTGGTCAGGGTGTTGACGACCGGCCCAAAAATGCGCACACCGCTTTTCTGGGCTATTTTCAGTTGATCGTGGGGATACAGCCCGGCCAGACGTTGGCCGCCGTGGGTGATCTCGCCATGGGTTCCCAGCACGAATTCCCCGGCCATGCCCATCTCGATACAGATATCCGGATATTTTTCCTTAAGCTTTTCAGCTGCCAGCAGGGCGGCTTTAAAGTCCGGATCACCGGAGGCGCCCACCGTATCGAAGTTAATGCCGTCGGCGCCGGCTTCATAGAATGCCGACGCCACAAAAACCATATCCTTGACCGCCAGTTCGACGGCCTGGTCATAGGCTTCGCGCGCCTCCTTTATTTTTCCCTGCGGCAGCAGCTCGCCCGGGTTGGGCATGGGGCCGTCAGGATAAGTGTACAGGCCCAGATTCGGCATGGCGCCGTAAAACATGGGGATGACCATCAGCAACTGGGACTGCTCAAACAGGGGCAGATCCTCGTGTACAACTGACTTGGCAGGCTTGTAGCTGTAATCCACATGTGAAAATTCAATGGTATCGGCACCAAAACAGCGTTCAAACATCTGCAGTGCCTGCTGCCGGTTGGCAATGATGCCCGCATGCCGTATTTCTATGGTCGGGCCGTCGTAGGTGGTAATGACCTCACGGCCTTTTTCCACGCCGGTAATTTTATGAACCGATTTGCAGATATCAAACAGGTGCGCGATCTCATCATCGGAAAGAGGGGCTACTTTGCCGTACTCTGCCGCCTCCTGCATCCCGTCGACAATGTCTTTCATCAGCTCAGCTTCCGTTAACTCCGTCACCCAGCCATCGCCGGTCCGGGAAAAAATTTTAGCCATATCCTCTCTTTCTCCTCTATTGTGTTGTTTGATCTGCCGTTCGCCGATGGGACAATGCGTTCCGGCATATCGTATTTTTCGTAAAAAAATAGTTCAAAATGCGGGGCCGCGGCAACGGCCGGCTCCCGTACAGGCCTTCGGCTGGGCCGCTATTTTATATTCCACCGGATTAAACAGCCGGGTCAGTACAAAGGTAAGCATCATATAGATGATTCCGGATAGAATGAAAAGTTCAATTGGTTTAAAGATAACGGCGATGATATTATTTGTGATGCCGATGAGCTCAAGCAGGGTGATGGTACCGGCCGGCGAGGTGCTCTGTATCAGCAGAATAATTTCATTGCAGTATCCCGCCATTACTCGATAGGGATCTATCCGCAGATTGTTTTTAGCACCGTGTGGAAAATTTCCAGTCCCAGATCGAGCTCGCTCTCTGTGGTGATCAACGGCGGGCAGAAACGGATGGTGCTTTCGCCGCAACTCAGCAGCAGCAGGCCGTTCTCAAAACAGCTCAGCAGCAGTTTGTCACGCAGGGCCTTGTCCGGTGTTTTGCGGCTGCGGTCATCGACCAGTTCGGCGGCCTGCATCAGCCCCAGTCCCCGGACATCTCCGATGCACTCAAATTCTTGCTGCAGGCTTTCCAAACCTTGCCTGAGCCGGCTGCCGAGGACTGCCGCATTTTCCGTCAAGCCTGATTCCACCAGGGCAATCGAGGCCAGTGCCGCCGCACAGGCAACCGGATTGCCGCCGTAGGTAGATCCATGTGCCCCGCGATTCCAGTCCATTACCTCTTCGCGGGCGACCAGTGCACTCAGGGGCATGCCCGAGGCCAGGCCCTTGGCAGTGGTGAGCAGATCCGGGACAACATCGAAATGCTCGATGGCATACAATTTTCCGGTGCGGCCCATACCGGTTTGAATCTCATCCACCATGTAGAGAATGCCGTATTTTTCGGCCAGAGCCTTTAGTCGGCTGTGGTAGTCCGGCGGTGGCACGATATACCCGCCTTCGCCTTGAATCGGTTCTACGACGATCACCGCGATTTCTTCGGGCGAAAGGACCGATTTAAACAATTCTTCTTCGATATAACGTACACAGGCCAGATCACAGGCAGGGTAGGTCAGGTTGTAGGCGCACCGGTAGCAGTGGGCATAAGGTACGTGCGTCACCCCAGGCACCAGCGGGCCAAAGCGCCGTTTCTGGACCGATTTGGACGCGGTCAGGGTCAGTGCGCCCATGGTACGGCCATGAAATGCTCCTAAAAAAGCGATGGCGCCCTGGCGCAGGCTGTGCCAGCGGGCCAGTTTAAAACCGGATTCGACCGCCTCTGCGCCTGAATTACCCAGGTAGACCCGCTTGCGGTCATCGCCGGGGGTTATGCCGGCCAGCTTTTCGGCCAAATCGATCATGGGCTGGTGATAAAAATCAGCTCCGCAGGTGTGAATCAAGCGGTCGAGCTGATCCTTGGCCGCTGCGACCACCCGGGGGTGGCAGTGCCCCGTATTGCAGACGGCGATACCGGATGTAAAGTCCAGAAAACAATTGTCGTCCGGGTCGTTGACCCATACGCCCTCGCCTCTGCTGATCACCAGCGGATATTCTCTGGGCAGGGAGGGAGATAAAAATTGGTGGTCTTTGTTTATCAGCGCTTTGGCCCGGGGCCCGGGAAGCTCGGTCTTGATCTGGGGACGACGCATGGCACGATTCCTTTACCGGTTAAAACCGGCTCATAGTTGAATGACTGAAATTTCAAATTTTGACTATAAATCATTAAAATCTAACTATTTCGGGTGTTTA
>CAYQNS010000338.1:0-3293 GCA_964418755.1 uncultured Desulfobacteraceae bacterium | reverse complement strand
TAAATATAAACGACAGAGCCGTTGCTGACCCTGCCGTTTTTTCAGGCAACCAATTCAGATTTCACATTTATCGGACTGCTGATGGTATCCCAGATTGGAGAGTGGTTATTTACATAATCATGCAATTCTTGTAATTTTGCTTCGGATGCGTTGGACTTGATATGCGTCTTAACTGAAATATTTCTTAATCCGGGGCGGCTATTTCCTATATTCATAAACCCCTCCAGGCTTCCATTTCCGGTAATTTCAAAGCGCATATCATCGATTTCGATTCCCATCGCCGCTGCGTTGGCTGCATAACCAACCGTCAGACATGCCGATAGTGACGATAAAAGCGTTTCTGCCGGACTGATGCCGGAATCTTCCCCAAGGATCTCCCTGGGCTCATCTGTTCTTACCGTGTGGGCCTGTTCGTGTTTACCGCTCTCTTTTCCAACTACATAATTAGCGGATCGGTGCTCCGCCTTAAAACCGTTCTTCCATTTGGAGTTAACGGTAAACGTCAGTTTTCCGTTAGCGGGATCATTTTTGACGCCCTCGATTGCCATCATTAAATCATCGACATTTACACCATTTTTTACAGTTGTCATGATACGCCTCCTCTATATTTCAATAAAAAGCCAAACCACTTACCCTGTATCATGCTTAAAACTACTACATTGTGGTACTTTGTCAAGAGCGTATTATACATTATTTGTAACTGGTTGGTCGGTTGAAGGCTGAAGGGTGTGAGGAAAAAGCGCCATCACATGCCGCGAAAGTACGGCAATCGTGTTTGTTGCCCCTTCAGCCTTCAGTCTAACCCGCTTCAGCCTGACTACGTGAGTCGTCACGTATTGTCTATATTAACGGGGAATTGTTCCGGTTCGACCGGAAAGGAAATTTAAAATTGCAATGGCCTTGATTGGCATGACTGTTGAATCAGTTTGGCAACCAAGCCTGTCCATCCGGTTTGATGGCCGGCACCCAGGCCGGCGCCGTTATCACCTTGAAAGTATTCGTTAAAAAGAATTAAATCCCGCCAGTGTGGATCATCCTGGAACAGTTGCTGCCCGCCATAGATCGGCCGCTTGCCATCGCCGTTTCGCACGAAGAGCCGTACCAACCGTAATGACAGCTCAGTGGCCACCTCGCCGAGGGTCATCTCATGGCCGGACCCGGTGGGGCACTCCACTTTCAGGCTATCGCCATAATAGTGGTGAAATTTCTGCAGGGACTCAATCAGCAGATAGTTAATGGGAAACCAGACAGGGCCCCGCCAGTTAGAATTGCCGCCGAAGAGGCTGCTTTCCGATTCGGCCGGCTGGTAGCTGATCGTATGGCCCTTTCCGTCAACATAGAAAGTATAAGGGTGCGCCTGATGATATTTTGACAAGGACCTGATGCCGAATTCGGATAGAAATTCATTTTCATCCAGCATGGGTCCAAGGATCCTCACCAGTCGATCTCGATTGACAATCGACAGGAGTCGCCGGGAATTTTTTCCCGGATCTTTCACGCAGGCGATATTACCGCTGTCGCGCAGATAAATGCGATTTTCAAAAAACCAGTTCAATCGCCGCTTAAAAATTGGCAGTCTTTCCACAAGATCATGTTCAAGTGTTTCAACGGCCAGCAGCGGCATCAACCCCACAAGGGAACGCACTTTAAGGGGAATGACATTGCCGTCGGGCAAATGAAGCGCGTCGTAAAAAAAGCCGTCTTCCTCATTCCAAAGGCTCAACCCACCGCGATAATCCCCGGTCATGGCCCGGGCGATGCGAAGGAAATGTTCAAAAAATTTACTGGCACTATTCTGATAAACCGGATTTTTATTCGCCAGCTTCAAGGCGATTTTCAGCATGACCAGGCAGTAAAACCCCATCCAGGCGGTGCCATCGGATTGATCGATGTGTCCGCCGGTGGGAAGGGGTTCGCTGCGATTAAAGACGCTGATGTTATCCAGACCCAGAAAACCACCTTGAAAAACATTTTTGCCTTCGTCATCTTTCTTGTTTACCCACCAGGTGAAGTTTAACAAAAGCTTGTGGAAAATGCTTTCCAGAAAGTCGGAATCCGCTTCCCCCTGCTGTTTGGCATTGATCTTGTAAGTACGCCAGGCGGCCCAGGCATGCACCGGCGGGTTGACATCACTAAAGCGCCATTCATACGCAGGCAGCTGGCCGTTGGGGTGCATATACCACTCCCGGGTCATCAACTCCAATTGCCGCTTGCTGAAATCGGCGTCCACCAAGCTCAGCGGAATGCAGTGAAACGCCAAATCCCAGCCGGCATACCAGGGATATTCCCATTTGTCGGGCATGGAAATGATGTCGAAATTATTGAGATGCGCCCAACCGTGATTCCGTCCATTTACGCGGGACGCGGGTAATGTCGGCATCCCCGGATCACCGGCAAGCCATTGCTCGACATTGTAGTAAAAAAACTGTTTGGACCACAGCATACCCGCCAGAGCCTGTCGTTGTATCCGTGTTTCGTCTTCATTCAGCCCCGGTTTTTGAACGGCGGCATAAAATTCGTCGGCTTCCGCCAGACGCTGCTCAAATATCTGGTCGAAGTCTTCAAACGCTGATCCATGGGATGTCTTCGAAAGGCGCAGCCGCATAATCCGTGAATTTCCCGGGAGAATTCTTTCATGGAATAAAGCAGCCGCCTTCGTACCCTTGCGGTGGGGGTTTACGGCCTCGGTTTGGCCGTTGATCAGATAACGGTGAAACGCATCCTTGACGTACGGCGTATCGCTGGGTTCTCCGTAAATCCGGGCTTTATGGGTTTCATTTTCCGTAAAAAGCAGGTCTTGGGGGTTTTCAGCGTAAAGATAATATTTGCCTGCCACCGGATGATCCGTCTCAACAATGGCCGCACCTGCCCTATCGACTATCTGCCGGAGTCGGGGTTTGTGTGGAACATCCCCCATAGGGCCGGCATCATAGCCCCAGCGCCAGGTATTTCGAAACCAAAGTGTGGGAAGAACATGACAATCGGCGGGTTCCGGCCCACGGTTAATTACGGTAATTTTAACCAAAATGTCATCCGGGTCTGCTTTAGCATATTCTACAAAAACATCGAAATAGCGATTTTCCGCAAACACGCCGGTATCGGCCAGTTCGTACTCAAAACCGGATACCCCGCGCCGTTTGTTTTCTTTTATAAGACCGTCATAAGGAAACTCGGCCTGCGGGTATTTATAAAGCATCTTCATGTAACTGTGGGTCGGTGTGCTATCGAGATAAAAGTAATCTGGTTATCCATAAAGCTAAAGTGATATTTTTTCGCCAGGTATTCATTTGATA
>CAYQNS010000337.1:0-3302 GCA_964418755.1 uncultured Desulfobacteraceae bacterium | reverse complement strand
AAATGATTATGTATATGTGAGCGAGACAAAAAAATCCGAGGCCTGCGGACAGAGCATGTACCGGATCGGCCTGTGCAGGGGGATGCATCTGCTTTGCGCGTCCTGCCAGGCCAGCGGATGCTCCCTCTGCAGATAATGGTAATTGGATAAGCTCGAATTCTCTGCTTTTGTTCGACATAAAAAACACGAGTTTCAGAACCAAGATACCATCGTAAAACTTATGTAAAAAAATCAGTGTCTTCTTTTACACTTCTTTGAATTGTGTTTCCGGCAGGTATGGATAATATGAATCACACATACCACCATTCATACAAAAAGGAGACCATCATGAAAAAAAATGCTGCAAAATCAATTTTGATCATCGCCTGCCTGATTCTTGTTACCGGTATTACCACCGCTTCCCATTCCGCCGCCTTTTCCCAAAACCCGGTCCTTACCGTTGACGGCCATCTTGTGCAAAACAGGATTCTGCAAAATTCCCGGGGTATCGTAGATTTTGACCTGACCCTGAAAGCGAGGCACGTCGCGACGGATTCAGTCCGGTGTAAAACCCAAAATGTGGATATGGTCATTGTGCTTGATCGAAGCGGTTCCATGAATGGCCGGAAAATCAACAACGCCCGACGATCGATTATAGCACTTTTGGGCGAGCTTTCTGCCGGGGACCGATTCTCCCTTGTGACTTACGCAAATGGCGTACAGCAGCACTCCGGCCTGATTCCGGTTACTCCGTCAAACCGGGAAATGCTTGAAACCTGGGTTCACATGACACGGGCCGGTGGAGGCACCAATTTAGGAGCCGGTCTCAGGACGGGAATCAATGTGATCCTCTCTTCGACCCGGCAGGGTAATATCGGCAAGGTGATCCTGATTTCCGACGGATTGGCCAACCAGGGCATCACAGACCCGAATGCCCTGGGGCAAATGGCTTCCATTGCCGTGGAAAAAGAATTTACCATCAGTACCGCCGGCGTAGGGGCTGATTTTAATGAACAGCTTATGACCGCTATCGCCGATCAGGGAACCGGCAGTTATTATTACCTGGAAAACCCGGATGCATTTGCGGCCGTGTTTCACCGGGAATTCAACAATGCCAGGGTGGTTGCGGCCAGAGCCGTGAAAGTCCGGGTGCCTTTGCCTGCCGGAGTTGTCCTGGTGAACGCATCAGGGCACCCTGTGAAAACGGAAAACGGATATGCCCTGTTTTATCCGGGCAATCTGCGATCCGGCCGGACCCGCAAACTCTATCTTTCATTTAAAATGCCTACACACAAAGTGCAGACCTTTGACCTCAACGGCATTCAGGTAGAATATGTATATAACAACCGCCATTACACAGCCGATCTGGACAAATCTTTTCAAATCGCCTGTATCCGGGATGCCCAAAAAGTAGCTGCCTCCATTGACAGGGATAAGTGGAGTCAAAAAGTAATAAAAAGCGATTTTAACCGGCTCAAGGAAGAAGTCGCCCTGGACATAAAGGCCGGTCAAAAGAAAAAGGCCCTGCAGCGCATCGAAAAATACTACACCCGCCAACATACCTTGAATGCTGTGGTGGGCTCACCTGAGGTTGCGGACAATCTTGGCAAGGATGTAGATAAATTGCGCGATACCGTACGGGAAACATTTAGCGGAAAACCCGCGGCAGTGCAGCGCAAACAAAAAGAAAACGCCAAGGCCCTGCAGTATGAAGGCTACCAGGGACAGCGCAGTATTGAATAGCTTTCTGTCCGATTCTTAATTGTTTTTCAAACATTCCCTCACCTGGGAATAAAAATGCGGTGCCAGCACCAGAAGGTGGTCGGCACCGGATTCGGTATCCATATATTCACTGAAGGAAAACGGCTTGCCGTCCAGTCTGATTATTTTGCCGCCCGCAGCTTCAATAATTACCTGGGTGGCAGCCAGGTCCTGGTATGACTCATTGGCAATCAGGGCGGCCTGGGCACGCCCCATGGCCACATAGCAGATATGGGCCGCAGTACAGCCCAGGTTGCGGATTTTGCCTGGAAAGGATGCATGATAGTTTTGATGAAAACGGGAGTAGGTCAGCAAAACACTCTCGTCGGTTATGCTGCCCTGGGAGGAGATGCGAATCTTTTCATTGCCGCGAAAGGCCTGCCGGCCGGCCCGGGCCTGGAACAGATCTCCGGTGGCCGGCATATGAAACACACCGAATACAGGCCAGAAATTTTCAAGCAGGGCAATGGACATGCCCCAGATGGGAATACCGGCCATGAAATTGGCCACACCGTCCAGAGGATTTAAAATCCAGATATATCTCTTCTCATCATGGGTGTAAGATGTGTCCAAATTATTACCGTTAAAAATCTGATGTGCAGGAAAACGCGCCGCAAGAGTTTTTTTGAAAAAACCGGCCACATGAAGTTCGGCCTCCGTAACCAGGCTCTGGTCAAACTGAACTCCGGGGTTCCCCTTGCCGTAATAGGTGAGCGCCTCCCGGCCGCAATCCTGAATCGTTTTAATGGCAAAACCCGTCAGATTCTCGATATTATTTTCCGTCAAATCCACCATTTTCCTCCTTATTTTTCCCATTGATTTTAGGTGTAAAAAAAACAGGGCATTTAAAAAAAAGTACGCTGCAGAAGTTTGAAAAAAAAGCCCATCAAAATAACCCCGAATACAATCCGGATGGTCCTGCCGCGCAATTTTTCAGCCATGATACGGGAGCCGATCTGGCCGCCGACAAAGGAAAAAAGCGCGGCCCAGAGAATAAAACGCCAGTCGATACTGCTGATGGAGGCATGCGTGATAAATCCGGTCAGGGAAGAAAAGCAGACGATAAAGGCGGAAGACGCCGCCGCGGTCCGGGTGGAAATACCGATAAAATAAATAAGCATCGGCACCACAAAAACACCTCCGCCGATCCCCAGCATTCCCCCCAGAAAACCGATAGCGAGTCCGATGGATCCGCCGCCCAGAATTTTGACGCTGCGGCCGGCCTCGGGTCTCTTCGGCGCACCCTTTGATGAAAAAAGCATTCTGAGCGCGGCTGCCAGAACCACCGACATCATGATCATCATAAAAATTCTTGTATCGACCCGGTGGGTTGTCAGGGCGCCCAGGGGCGCTCCGATGGAAGAGGCGATGATGATGGGCAGGGCCACGGAAAAATCCACCATCTTTTTGCGGATATAAACCAGTGAGGCCGATGCGGCGGCAATGCCGTTCAAGAAAAGAGAGGCGGCCACAGCCATGGATTTGGGAAATCCCAGCAGCACAAAAAGAGGTGAAAACACCAGCCCGCCGCCAAGCCCGATCATGGTGAGAATCAGAGAAGA
>CAYQNS010000336.1:0-3305 GCA_964418755.1 uncultured Desulfobacteraceae bacterium | reverse complement strand
GGGCGGATATATCGGCGATAAAATCGGATATAAGCCGGTCTTTATTGTCAATTTTGCCCTGATGACCCCGATTCTTTTTTTGTTTTTGAATCTTACCGGAAAATGGATTTATCCGGGTGTTTTTCTGGCGGGCTTTTTTCTGCTGGCTGCAATGCCTCTGGGGGTGGTCATGGCCCAGGAGCTGGTCCCTAAGGGGAGAGCCATGGTATCAAGCCTGATGATGGGGTTTGCCTATGGGCTGGGCGGTATTCTGACACCGGTGGTGGGAAAGCTGGCGGATATTTTTTCCATCAGGGAGGTCCTGTTTTACGTATCGTTTTTACCGGTGCTGATTCTGGTCATTGTTTTTTTCTTCCCGGGCCGACCGGCACGACGGCCGGCCGGCTGAGGAATCGCTTTACTCCGCCGTGTGATATACTATGCAAATCCTTCCCATCGAACCGGTGCTGCCGGAAATAAATCAGACCCTGGCAACAGGCACCAGTGCTGTTCTGCAGGCGCCACCCGGGGCCGGCAAAACCACCATGGTTCCTCTGGCGCTTTTGAATGCGCCGTGGCTGGAGGGAAAAAGCATTATCATGCTGGAACCCCGGCGCCTGGCCACGCGGGCCGCAGCCCGGAGAATGGCACACCTGCTGGGTCAGGCAGTGGGTCGGACCGTGGGCTACCGTGTCCGCATGGACAGCTACGTGGGCCCGGATACGCGCATAGAGGTGGTTACCGAAGGAATCCTCACCCGGCGGTTGCAGCGGGACCCCTTCCTGGAAGGGGTGGGCCTGGTCATCTTTGACGAATTCCACGAGCGAAACCTGCAGGCCGATGTGGGGCTGGCCCTTTGCCTGGATGTGCAAAAAGAGGTACGTACCGACCTTCGGATACTGGTGATGTCGGCCACCATGGCAACGGGTCCCGTGGCCAGGTTGCTGGGTCGGGTTCCGGTGATAACGGCCAAAGGACGCGGTTATCCTGTGAAAACCGAGTATCTGCCCCCATCTCCCGGCCGTACTCTTGAGCAGAATACAGCGGCGGCAGTGTTGCGTGCCCTGTCGCGCGAGACCGGCAGCATTCTGGTTTTTCTGCCCGGGGCCCCAGAAATCCGACGAGTGAATAATCTGCTTGCCGGGACCGACCCGGGAGAAAACATCATCCTGGCACCGCTTTTCGGCGTTCTTTCGCGCAGGGACCAGGACCAGGCCATCGATCCCTGCGGACCGGGAATGCGCAAAGTCGTACTGGCAACATCCATTGCCGAAACCAGCCTGACCATAGAAGGTATCCGTGTGGTGGTGGATGCCGGGCAAATGCGGGTGCCGCGCTTTGATGTGCGTAGTGCCATGACCCGGCTGAAAACCATTGCCGTGTCCCGGGCCTCGGCTGATCAGCGCCGCGGAAGGGCCGGGCGCCTTGAGCCGGGGGTTTGCTATCGCCTGTGGCCAAAAGAGAGTCATGATAGCCTGCTACCCTATAATACACCTGAAATCATAGAGGCCGATCTTTGCCCGCTGGCCCTTGAGCTGGCGGTCTGGGGTCTTGACAGGCCTGATGCGCTGGCCTGGCTCGATGTGCCGCCGGCCGCTGCTTTTGCAACGGCCCGGCAGCTTCTCAGGCGCCTTGAGGTTTTGGATGAAAAGGGGCAGGTAACGCCCCATGGCCGAAAGATGGCGGATCTGGGCATGCACCCGCGGCTGGCCCACATGATTTTAAAGGGTCGGCAGGCAAAGGCCGGTCCCCTGGCCTGCCGTATGGCGGTTTTGCTGGAAGAGCGCGATATTATTCATGCCCGGCCCGGCAATCGGGATGCGGACCTGCGTCTGCGGCTGGAGGTGTTGCAGGCCGTGGAGAAAAACAGATTTTCAGGCCTGCCCGGAATGCAGGTGGATGTAAATGCCTGCCGACGAATCCTGAAGCGGGTGCATCACCTGGAAAAAAGGATGGGTATCAGCCACACGGCAGGTTCGTTAAATAAAACCGGTATGTTACTTGCCTATGCCTATCCGGACAGGATTGCCGGGCAGCGCAAAGAAAACAGCGGGCATTATCTGCTGGCCAACGGGCGCGGGGCTTTTTTCAGCGAACCCCAGCCCCTTGGCGTGGAAGAGTATCTGGTGGTACCGGATCTGGACGGAAATCAGCAGAATGCACGCATTTATCTGGCGGCTCCCTTTGGCCGGGAAGAGATTGAACAAAGGTTTGCAGATCAGATCAGAAAGGTGGAAAAGATATACTGGGATGCACGCCGCCGGATGGTTGTGTCCCGCCGGCAGCACCTGCTGGACCACCTGGTTATCAGCGATAAAGCCCTGCCTGATCCTGATCCGGCCCGGGTTACCGCAGCCCTGCTCGATGGAATCCGGATGACGGGCATCAATATTCTGCCTTGGAATAAGAAACACAAGGCATGGCAGGCTCGGGTTCTGTTTGTACATCGTTTTGCACCTTCCGACAAGTGGCCCGATGTTTCGGACCAGGGCCTTGCAGGCACCCTCGAAGAGTGGCTGGCACCATTTTTGACCGGCATGTCCCGGAAAGAACATCTGCAGCGCATTGACCTGAAAGGAGCGCTTTCAGGCCTTTTGACATGGCAGCAGCAAAAATGTCTGGATGCCCTGGCCCCTACCCATATAATCGTGCCCAGCGGTTCCAGAATTCCAATTGATTATTCTGCGGGCGATATTCCGGTTCTGGCGGTGCGCCTCCAGGAGATGTTCGGCGCCGTTGATACACCGGCCATAGCAGGGGGAAAGGTGCCGGTAATGCTGCACCTGCTGTCCCCGGCATCACGTCCCATGCAGGTCACCCGGGACCTGGCAAATTTCTGGGAAAACACCTATTTTGAAGTCCGCAAAGACCTAAGGGGCCGCTACCCCAAACATTACTGGCCGGACAACCCCTTAGAGGCCATGCCGACCGGCCGGGCAAAGCCCCGCCGACGTTGATGGTCAAAAGGTGTCTTCCGAGGGCCCTGTGGTGTAGGGCAACCTGTATGTATGCGCCACATTTTAAAAGTTTTGCAACCCATCGAAGCCAGAGTCACGGCCAGAGTCAGTACCATGCTTAATCTGCTAAAATTTTCAAATCGATCAGATCGGACAAAATTTAAAAAGGTGAGATTAATTCTTTGCTGAACACCGGTTATCTTGAAATGACGGAACTGGCCCGTCCCCGGAGCCCAAAACAGAAATATTGTGTACCTGAAAAAAGACGAAAGATATTAGAAGTCGTTAATCCCCGTTCAGATGAAACCATTCTTCCGCCCTAATTTTCTTGAAATTTTTGACAAAAAGGCATAATTGGTATCTATTCAG
>CAYQNS010000335.1:0-3308 GCA_964418755.1 uncultured Desulfobacteraceae bacterium | reverse complement strand
TATTGATTATACAGGGAATAAAAATATCTTGACATAAGGAGGTATAGAATGTCCCTAAAAGCACACGTCCCTAAAAGCACATGTCGTGGATCGGTGTCCGGGAACTCGGTTATTCCGGGGCTTATATTGCCAGATATCTCGGTGTAACGAACTCTTGCGTGACGCGAATGATATCATCAGGGAAGAAGCCGGAGATAGATGACATCAATTTAGACTTGTGAACGGTCTGCCGAACGTCCCCTTTTATTTCGGGATTGGAAAATCCGGGGTGCCCCAGGCATGCAGGCGTACCAGGGATACAAAGATTAAGAAAAAATTAAATGTGTCAAGAATGAAGACCCTGTTGGTTTTATTAGCCGACTGGTTGGACGATATTATCAAACAACAATCTCTGCCAGAATTATTGCTGCTGTTCAAACAACTGGATTGCACAAAAAAATGGGGGCAGCTATCTGCTATTTCGCCCCCATCTAAAATCGGACCCTATAAAAAACAGGCCGACGACATTAACCGCCTGCCGTTGACTGCGGGACCGATGCATCGTCAATGCAACTGGACTTTTCTTCCTCAGTCAATTCCTCGGGTTTTTTAAGTACATCCACCGGGCACGCATATTCGTTACCCTTATTGTCCTTTACCCAAACAAACTGCTGTCTTCCAGCCGAGGTTAAAATCTCATCGCTCATGGTGATTCTCCTTTCTATAGTTTTAGTGGCTTTTACCGAATTTTTTTACCGATTCATTCTGAATATTCAAAATTGAATCGATTCGGAAAATTTTTTAAAATATTGGCAAACATCGTGCCCCAAAATACCAACGCCAAAATGGGGCGGCCCGGCAAGTATAATATACCGCTATCCCTCCCCTAAATTTTGAATAAAATCAATTAGGTAGCTGTCAATGCCGGCGACAAAATGGTTGGGGGGAACCAAGTACTTCATAGCCGTTGTGATTCCTTTGTAGCTGAAACCGATGTCCATTATCCAACCGACAAAAATCTACGGGATGCGATCCAAAAAATTATTCAGTTAATTGCGCTTGAATGTTCCCAATTTGGTATCACAGCTAAACGACAAATGGAGCAGATTCAGCGCCGCGTAGTTAATGGCAAAAAGAATCCCATCGCCAAAAAAATATTTTCATTATTCGAACCGCACACGAGTGGATCAGCAAGGGCAAAGCCGGTGTTGCTCAAAAGATAGGGCTAAGGGTCTGTATCCTCGAAGATCAACACGGCTTTATTTTGCATCATCAAGTCACACAACAACAAACCTATGACCATGTTGCGGTGCCGATGGGTAAAGAAGCAAAAGCAATATTTTCAAATCTTAAAAGCTGACGTTTTAACAAAGACTTTTACATTCCCAAGAACCAAGGGGATCACTTGTTGAAATTTTGGACTATGTCGTGCTGCCTCGCAAAATCCGATTTTTGGGAAAAAAAGGCTATCTAAAAGTCTGAACGTTTTACTAAAGCCAAACACCAGCATTCAGCGGTCGAATGGGCGATCAATGCCTTGAAAATCATGCGTTAGATCGTTGCCCGGATCACGGCATTAAAGGTTTTGAACGATATATAATCTTAGCTGTTGTAGTCCGCGACATTCCAATATTGAGTGGAAAGATACGGCAAAAAAATTAAACCGCCAGCACCGCCAAGATAAAATTAGCCTTGTGAGATATCGGCAAGCTACACAACAAGAGCATGTATAATTATGGAAAAAAGCACAGCTAAGGGAGAGGTGTTTTTTTAAGCATAGCCGAAAAACCCGTTTTTTCGGGAGCAATCTCCCTTTACCCAAAATGAATTTGCTACAAACTATATATATACATAATTTAGCGATGTTCAAATCCGGCTGGCGGGCAGAGTTTTCGGTCGGGCACTCAGTAGGGTGCAGAATTTGAATAATAGCTTATAACGCTTTTATAATAAACTCGCTTTTTAATAATGTCAACAGAGTAATGAAAAAACCAAAAAATCAGGATTGGGTCCGGATTTTTGTAAGAATAATGGGGGACATTCGTGCTTGACGATTAATCGTAAGTATACAAATTACAATTACAGGGTATGCCGAGATTAGCAAGATTAGATGCTCCGGGCATGTTGCACCATGTCATGGGCCGGGGTATTGAGCGAAGAGAAATATTTCGTAGCGATATCGATCGCAATGATTTTATAGGCCGTTTGTCGACCCTGGCCCAGGATGGCGCAATGGAAATCTATGCCTGGGTTTTGATGCCGAATCATTTTTATATCCTTTGTAAAACAAAGAATTTGCCGTTAGCCACCAGTATGCGCAAAATCCTCACCGGTTATGTCATAAATTTTAACAGGCGCCATCACAGACACGGCCATTTGTTTCAAAACCGATATAAATCTATTGTCTGTCAGGAGGATGTTTATCTGAAAGAACTGGTTCGATATATTCATCTGAAATTGCTGCGGGCTGGGCTGGTTAAGGATTTGAAAGGACTGAATCGAAATCCATGGTCCGGACATTCTGCGATTGTCGGTAAAGTTGAGCGGAAATGGCAGAACACCGAGCACGTGTTGTCTTTTTTCGGTGATGCCGGCAATTCAAGAAGAAATTATTCGCGATACATTGGAAAAGGCATTGATCAGGGCCGCAGACCGGAATTGGTCGGCGGCGGATTAATCCGGAGCATGGGGGGCTGGTCAGCGGTTCTCGCCAGTCGGAGGCGCGGTGAAAGCCAAGCCTCTGATCAGCGGATACTCGGAGACGGAGATTTTGTCAAGCAGGTCGTATCGGGCCTTGATGATCTTGTTAAAAAGAATTTAAGACTGTCGGGACAACGAATCGATATTAAAGCCCTTGCCCGGAAGGTATCCAAAGAATATGATGTTTCCATTGGTGAACTTCGGACAGGAGGTCGAAGAAGGGCTGCGGCAAACGCCCGGCGTGCAATATCGTGGATCGGTGTCAGGCAGCTCGGTTATTTCGGGGCTGATATCGCCCGATATCTCGGTGTTACGAATTCTTGCGTGACGCGAATGATATCAACAGGGAAGAAGCCTGATATCAAGGACATTCATTTGGATTTATGAACGTTCTGCACGAACGTCCCCGGTTACGGTTTTAACGTCAGGTCCTGTTGCATGCCCTGTCCTCCCGCTTTCCCGGGGGCTTTCGCTTTTTTCAACAGCTCAATCCCACCCCTCCGACCCGATGGCAAGTGTGATTAATCGAAATGCCGTGCAAAGAAGCTCCATAATTTCTTGAGCAAACCGCGAAAGTATTTGACCCCTTCTGGACCTGCCATTAACAAACCCAATCCTAGTATCCCCCA
>CAYQNS010000334.1:0-3310 GCA_964418755.1 uncultured Desulfobacteraceae bacterium | reverse complement strand
ATCCAGCTTAAACAGGTTGGCACTGGGGACACCAAGTTGTTTGCTCAGGAAATTAAGAAGATCATCCACACTGATCATTCCCATTTCGATCAGAATAGATCCCAGTTGGCCGCCGACTTGGGTCTGTCGTTTCAATGCCTCCTGAAGCTGTTTTGAGCTTATATGTCCAAATTCAAGTAAAAGTTCACCCAGGCGCTGTTTTGCCGAACTTTTTTTCTGATCTGCGATGGATTTTTTTTTCATAATTTTCTCCGTGGGAAATATGTTTGCAATTGAATTGACAAATCCAGTATAGAGAACTGTTGAACCGAATGTCAAAAAAAAAATGCAAACATTGCATCGGGTGCAAAAAACAAATAACAGCGCCGGTTTATCCGTGTCAGGAGCGGGATGGATGGAAAATGTCTTGTTTGGCCGCACCTTTTTTGTATTGATAGTAATCGGTAATAATTTTGCGGTGATCAAAAACAATATTCTGCGGTAGTTTGTCCGCCGTGCATAAAACGATGTTTTTGGCATCATCGGCGGCCCGCGGTGTGCCGTGGGCCCGGGCAATATAAACGGTTGTAACGCTGTGATGCCTGGGGTCCCGATTCGGTGCAGAGTATGTATGGAACTGTTCGTCGAGTTGAACGTCCAGAGATGTCTCCTCCAGTGCTTCTCTTATGGCGGACGTTTCAAGGGATTCCCCATAATCCACAAATCCGCCCGGCAGGGCCCAGCCAAGAGGCGGGTTGACTCTTTCGATAAGCAGTATCCGGCTTTCAATTTCAATAATGACGTCGACCGTGAGAAGGGGATTTCTGTGTTTTGGCTGGAGCTTCATAATTTTACAGTTCGGGGGCTCCTGCAGGAATCAGGCAGATAAAAACAAGCGTCCGGTCGCCGGTATTGCGTAACTGGTGTTCCTCATTGCCGGGTATAAAGATCGTGCTGCCCGCAACAATGGGAGTCCACCGGCCTTCTTGATATACTTCGCCGCTGCCGTGGTGAATAAAAACTTCATGTTCCCACTCATGGATATGTCGGAGAGAATGACCGTTTTTTTCCACTTCAAATACTCGCATGCAGAAATTGTTTGCACCATCTGCCTTGCCGATGGCAACTCTTCCGGTAGTGCCCTGGACACCCGGAGTATCTAATTTCGTGAATTGTATATCGGAATAATGTTGTATTTTCATGGTCCGTCTCGATTTTGGTTAGTCATTTAATTTTTAATTTGTTTCCGTCGCTGTACCGCAGTTTGTCCGCTCCGACAGATTTCCTGACAACTTGTGACTGCACTGATACCCTGTTATAATCGATTTGTAAATAAATATTCAATTTTGGTTGCTATCTGAAGGATATCTTATTATGAGGTAGCCAATATAACTTGCGGAGACTTATCCATGGATTTAAATGAATACTGCCCCGAAAAAGTAATGACCCCGGAACAGGCGGTGTCGAAAATCGGCCGGGGGAGCCGGGTTTTTGTGGGCACCGGATGTGGCGAACCCCAGGCTTTAATACGCGCCATGGTATCTGATATGAGCATGCAGGATATCATGGTGTATCAGATGCTGTCATCCACATTTTCGGAATTTATGGAAGATAAAAGTTTTTTACGACGCTTTTCCCTTAAACTTTTTTTTATTTCCACAAAAATGCGCAAGGCTGCTTTTGAAGGGAAGATAGATTATCTTCCCGCTTATCTGTCGCAGATTCCGCATCTTTTTGAAAATCAGCGCATCGGCCTTGATGTAGCCCTGGTTCAGGTGAGTCCCCCCGACAGGTTCGGTTACTGCAGCCTGGGTGTTTCGGTCGATATTACCCGTTCGGGAATGGAAAACGCAAGTATTGTCATTGCTCAGGTAAATCCGCAGATGCCCAGAACATGGGGCGACAGTTTTGTACATGTGGATGATATTAATTATCTGGTTCCCTGTAAAGAGCCCCTGGTGGAATCTCTGCCGTATATAAGAAATAATGAGATAACCAGTAGAATAGGGTTTTATATTAATCAGCTTGTGGATGACTGTGCTACGCTGCAGGTAGGATTCGGCTACCTGCCCAATGCCATATTGCAATATCTTGAAAATAAAAAGGATCTTGGAATTCATACCCAGGTGATCACCGACGGATTCCTTCCGCTTTTTGAAAAGGGTTTGGTTACCAATAAGAAGAAATCGCTGCTTCCGGGCCGGGTGGTTGCATCCCTGTGTATGGGATCTGAAAATCTGTATCGGTATGTTGACAATAATCCAATGTTTTATTTCCGTTCTTCGGAATTTGTAAACGATCCCACCGTCATCGCACGTAACGATCATCTGATTTCCATCAGCTCGGCTTTGGAGGTGGATCTAACAGGCCAGGTATGCACGGATTCAATGGGGCATATGTTCTACAGCGGTATTGGAGACCAGGTTGATTTTATCCGCGGCAGCGCCATGTCCAAAGACGGTTTTTCCATAGTTGCCATGCCTTCAACGGCCCGGAACGGGACCGTATCCCGCATTATGCCCCATTTGAGCGAGGGTGCCGGTGTTGCCACTACCCGGGCAGATGTTAATTTTATCGTAACCGAGTACGGCATTGCGGAATTGCAGGGTAAAAGCATTTACCAGCGGGTTATGGGTCTGGCTCAGATTGCGCATCCCAAGTTTCGTAAAGAACTGATTGAAACCGCCAAGAAGCGTCATTATATTTTCTCTGACCAGCTGCCCCCTTCCCAGGACGACCTTCTGTTCCTGGAAGGATATAGAAAGACACTGACCTTGAGAAACGGTAAGAGCATCAGCTTTCGGCCGCTTTTGCCATCTGATGAATTTTCTTATCGAAATTTTTTCTATTCTCTGCAGGAGGAAACCATATATTTCCGATTTTTTTATAAAATGAAACTGTTTTCCCATGAAGTGATCCAGAAGCAGTGGGCCAGTGTCGATTATCGTAAAAATATGTCCGTAATCGGACTTGTACAAAAAGGGGGGCATAAGGAGATTATGGCGATCGCCTCTTATGCCATGGAAACAGAAGAAAAAGCCGAAGTGGCGTTTGTCGTACGGGAAGACCTGCAGGGGGCCGGGGTTGCCTCTTATCTTCTGGGAATGCTTGAAGACATTGCCCGTGAAAATAGCTACAAGGAGTTTTCAGCCACGGTCCTGCGTGAAAATTCCGCCATGATTCATGTCTTTAAAAAACGCTATCCTAATGCCAAAACATCTTTGAGCGGCGGGAGTGATATCACCATTATGATGGATTTTGAGGACAGCATAAGTATTGACGACCAAAATAAAGATGCCGCATCTGTCTGCTGATATGGAAATTGGATCGG
>CAYQNS010000333.1:0-3334 GCA_964418755.1 uncultured Desulfobacteraceae bacterium | reverse complement strand
AAAGCGTACGCCTGAGTTGGTTCGATAGTTCGTTCTCATTGATAGTCTCCTTTTTTAAATTACCGGAAAATAAGGTTTGGAAATAAGGTTGTCACAATGTACCTGAAATTAGTTGCCCTCCTTTTCACATGGGTTGGACTGCAATGGCGATGCAGGTTAAATGGCCAAAAAATGAGTTGGTGTTGCAATTTTTGTAGAATTTAATGAATTGTTATTTAACCGCAGAAAACAGTTAATTCAACAATTGGTCTGATGACCTGATAAATAATCTAATAATTAAGTTGACAGATAAAAAAGAACCTGTCAATAGAAAAATAACAACAATGTCGAATAAAGTATTATTAAAAAAAATAGATAAAATTTCAAACATTCCGGTTACGGAAAACCGGCATCATGAAAACCGATTCCTGATGGCAAAAAGGGAAGAAACAGGCCCTCTATGAATTACAGAAGCATCCAGCGCAGCTCGGCATCTGAACAGGTCATGAAAGAAATTCTAAATAATATTACGAAAGGCAGGCTGAAGCCGGGTGAAAGGTTGCCAACGGAACGGGAATTTTCAAAAATGTTCAAAGTGGGGCGGTCAACGGTTAGAGAGGCTGTTTCGGCATTGGCTGTGATTGGCTATCTGGAAGTGGTTCAGGGCCGTGGGACGTTTCTAAAAAGAGATGTCAAACCCGGCAAACCGGCCCGTTTCGACCTGAGCGATATCCAGATGGCGGCAAATATTATCGACCTGGTGGAGGTAAGGGAAATTCTTGAATGTAACGCGGTAAAACTGGCTTCAAGGAGGGCCGGGCCGGAAGATATACAACGAATTGAGGAAGCGCTGTCAGAGGTCAAAAAAACGGCTGATAATATCAAAGCATTTACCCGGAACGATTTCGCGTTCCATATTGCCCTGGCACGGGCAACAGGTAATGCCATGATATTGGATATGATGGAGGGCATCATAAAGAAAATTCATAAAGCCTATGGCAATTTTAGAAACCAGGTGTTGTTTCAAACCGACACAGCGGTCTTCACGGCGGAAAAGATCGTGGAATGCATCAAAAATGGAGACGGCGAAGGGGCGTCCGCCCAGATGCATAAGCATTTAAGATTGGTGACAACGGAGGTCAGGCAGATGATTCCCGAACTCACTCATTAAAGGGCTGGTCAAATAGTGTTTATCCGGCAAAAAGATGTTTTAACGCGCAAGAGAGTTCGCCGTAAAAAGGTAAAAACAGCGGCTATGACCGCTCAAGGGCTGCTTTGAGCCGATGGGTCAGCAGCGGCATGATTTCAAACAGGTCGGCGATGGCGTAGTAGTCGCAGTTTGTGATGATCGATGCGTTTGGATCCGTATTGACGGCAATAATAAAGCCGGCTGTTTTTATACCGGCAAAATGTTGAACGGATCCGGAAATGCCGCAGGCAATGTAAACCTTGGGACTCACCGTGGTGCCGGTTTGACCGACCTGCATGGCATGCGGCACCCAGCCGGCATCAACGGCAGATCTGGACGCGCCCATCACCGCGCCCATCACCGCCGCAGGTTGCTTTAAAATGTCAAAATTTTCCGAATTGGCCATGGCCCGTCCGCCGGATATGACAATTGCCGCTTCCGACAATTCCACGCCTCTTGAGGCCCCCTGTTCCAGCGCCTCAACTACCAGGCGCTTGCTTGTAACCTCGGTCTGGAAAACAATGGTGTCAGCGTCACAGGGTGTCGGCATGGCTTCAATGGCGTTTGGCCGGATGCCGAAAAGAAAATGGGTGCCATTGACTTTGATGGTGGCAATTATTTTTCCGGAAAACCGGGGCTTTTCCACAGTACGTTCAACCAAATTGACATGGATGCAGTCCATGACAAGAGGAGCGTCGAGAGCGGCGGCGATCCTGGGAAGCAGGTCTTTTCCCTTTGCGCGGCGCGCCTCTACGGCAGGCCGCAATGCAAGGACTTCCATTTTTGCGGCAGACGCGTTTATCTTCAAATCATTCAGATCGATCTGCTTGATCACCTTTTTTCTGGCTTTGATAATATTGGGCAGGGTGGGATATCGGGGTTTGTTCAACCCCTTGCCGACACCGACCACACAGGGAAGCGCCATAACAACAACCGCGGTGGTCCCGGTCTCTGTTTCGTACTTTACCGTAATTTTCTCCTGCCCCATTGAAAACGCCGATACATTGTTGGCAACAGACACATCCAGTGCGGCCGCCAGTCGGAACATGGTCTGCATCCCTTCACTGTCGATAGATTCTTTGCCCGTAAAAATGATGTCGGCCTTTCCGTCCTGCAAAATGGCCTGATGCAGTGCTTTGCCCGTAATGACGCTGTCAGGCCGGTCATCGGTTTTTATCAAAATTGCCCTATCCGCCCCCATGGCCAGGGCTGAACGCAATGTGCTCAGAGCGCATTGCCTGCCGAGGGTCACGGCAATCACTTCAGAATCCTTAATTTGAGCTTTCAGCCTAACCGCCTCTTCGACGGCATTCTCATCATGGGGATTCAACAGAAAGGTAACCGATTCATCGATCCGGTTGTCATCTTTGATTGTTATTTTGGCTGCCGAATCCGGCACATGTTTTACACAAACATAGATCTGCATGTAAAACCTCTCCATTTACGGTCAACACGTTTTTTCCACTTTTTTTCGGGAATGTAAGACAAAAAATTAAGATGGGGCCTTGATCGTTGCGGTTGTAACCGGACACGGGTCACCGGTTATAACCGGTAAAAACGTTATCCATTAACCGAAAAACTGCTGTTGTAATTGATTTCGCGTTGGCGCGAAAAGAAACCCACATCGATGACGCGCCCGATATGCGGCAACGTGAACTGAAACGGGTTTTTGTCGTGGTCCAGGCCTTTCTCGCAGGCATCAATCAGTTGCGCCATCATCAAGCCGGCGATGGGGCAACCGATCACCCCCGCACCGATAATAATTGCATCATACGTCTTGCTTATGACAGCTCATCCTTTATGTTTAAATATATAGGCTTGAGACCTGAATTCGGCCGCCGAATGGATTTTGGCCGGCGGCAATTATTACCGGATCGAGGTTTTTCAAATCAATGCCGGATGGCGGCGTTTCTTTGTGTGAAGGATCGCCGCAGCCGGAAGTACATCACCTGTATGTTAATGAAACAATACATGTCAAAAAGAAACAGTACGGATGAAAGAGTTGTTTTAAAAAGGTGTAAAACCGAATTTTGGCCCTCTTTTTGTTGCGACAAAAGCCACCTACCCGCAACAGGATTCCAAACCGGCGGACGGCAACGGAAACAACCCCCGGTAAAGGCGATGCCTTTTGGAAAGTCGTGCCATCTGGATTTTAACAGTTGACAT
>CAYQNS010000332.1:0-3342 GCA_964418755.1 uncultured Desulfobacteraceae bacterium | reverse complement strand
TTAGCCATTAGCCAAAGGATTCCTTCATCATTTCGAGCTAAAAGCCAATAGCTAAAGGCTAACAGCTTGGCATACTTAAATCTATAATAAAGCCTTATCCTTTAAGCTTTTAGATGTTTCCGTTCAGGTACTAAATAAAAATCCCCATATACAAGGCATATTGGTTGTCCAATGATGATGCTTTTGTAAAAAGTATTTAAGATGGCTAAGTGGTGTTTGGTCGAAAATTCATATATCCTTGAATAATAAAGTGTTACCGACGATTTGTGCCCTTGAAAATCAGCCGTAGCTGTTAGCAGTTAGCCATTAGCCAAAGGATTCCTTCATCATTTCGAGCCAAAAGCCAATAGCTAAAGGCTAACAGCTTGGCATCCTTCAGTCGAAACAACCTTCAACCTAAACAACCTGAAATAAAGGCATACATATAATATGTCGCATCTCCGGACAAGAAAAGTTTCTATCCTCTGGTTTCCTTAACGCACCCTGCTGCTTGATCCAAAAAAGGGGGTTTGTTTTTGCCTGAAAAAAATAATACCGGATGCAGACAAAAGAATCATGTGTTTGCTTTAAATTGTGCAAATTATGTAATAAATTTTTATGTAATTGATTACACATGTTCTGTGATGCCCTATTTTGTATTCTCCTGGTCTAAATACAATATAACCATTTAAAATAATAACGTTTTATGTCTATTCGCGATTTGCTGCGAAATTTAACGGTGTCTTAAAAAAATTCCATCTACCGAGTTAGCGTGCTTTTTCAGAAACCCCGCATACCCTATGTATAGCTTCGTTTTTTGGGAACCGCTATACCTTGTATAGGAAGCATTTTGCTTAGCAATCCCAAAAATTTTTTACGCGTTTATTAAATTTAATGGCCATGTAAAAAATCTTCAGAAATTTTTTACAGCTATATGTCGTGGTGCTTAAGCATTCACAGTACTCTATATTGTGTGGGAAAAATTAAATTTTAAATTTTTTACAAACGCATAAAAGTTGTGCATGATTTTTGCTTAAACCAGCAGTGTGAGAATGATAAGTTTTATTTTTTTTCATAATCAACCCCTTTACCAGAGGATTGTGTATGCAGAAGTTCAGTATAACTTTATCCCAGGAAGACCGCAGCCGTTTAATGGAACTCACATCCAAAGGGCTGCATCAATCCCAGAAACTCCTTAATGCGTTGATTTTGCTGGCATGCGATGAAGGCGTTCACCAGCGCAAACCTTCTACAAATGAGGAAATCGCCCGGGTGTTAAATACCAGCATGATAAAGGTCGACTGCGTAAAAAAATGGTTTGTTGTCGGCGGTCTTGATGCTGCTTTGAACGCCGAAAAGGAGCTCCCGGGCTATGCCAAAAAGGCGAGTGGGGAATTTGGTGCTCATTCAAATACAGTAAACCCCGGCAGTCAACCCAAGGGGTTTGCACCCTGGAATTTGAAATCACTGGCAGATAAGATTGTTACGATTGACTACATGGATAATATCTCTTTTGGAACGGGACATCGCGTTTTGAAAAAAACGAACTTGACCGTTGGCAGACGAAAGAGCGGGTAAGCCCACCTGCGAAAACCCGCCCTAATCATCCATCCCTATCTCTTGACCCTGTCCTCTCGCCTTCAACCCATACGCGACAACAAGCCACAAGCCAAAACCGGTACCCATCTATTCTCTTTTTCCCGTCTGACGCCTTTTGCGATTTTCGGAAAATGGGCGTTTGAGAGCCTTTTTCCTCCAAATCTGTGTGCCCGGCACAGCTTACAGTACAATTCCTTTTTAGTTTGCATAAAAAGCTTGCAATTTTATCTGAACCTGCTATCAGTTTATTTGAAATTATTCAAATCAATTACATGCACCAGAATCTTTCCAATTTTAAAGATCATTTTCAACAGATCAACACAGACAAACCATTTCCGGGCGCCTGAAAAAGTTCAACTTAGAAAATTGTTTTCAAATAAATTTATCTTGTCGCCTGCGTGTGATTTGTTTTCTCGTGAATAATGCATCATAAGGTACAATTATTGTAGCAGGAATCTGTTTCATGATGATTAAACAGCTTTCTATATAACGGTCATATCGGATGTTATGCAACGAATCATAAGAAAACTCCATGAACTAAATGAGGTCAATCTAACTCTATCGCACATTCGAACGGCAACGATCATGCGATTGCCGTTCCATTTATGTACAGGTTCCATTTTTCAGATTGACGACCCGGACAACGAGCGGCTAATAATCTGGTTGAGAAACAAGTTGAGCATTCCTCACACCGCCGATATTCATAAAGCATTGTCTACTCGAACATCTCCTGACAACTTTTTCACTGATGCGCTAATTTTAGACAGTCAACCGGAAATCCCCCCCGCCAAGTTTGAAGCAATTAGAACAGGAAAAACTTCAGCGATTGGTTTTGCGTCACCACGAAATCCAGGTTTTCAATTACTCAACGAGGTAATTGCGGCGCATCAAATGGTACGCCTCGGCCCTTATATTAGCGGCATTGGTGCGTCATGGCCGAGAATGTTGACTGAACGGGAGGCATTTGAGCGTATTCTCGTCGAAGTTGTTCTACTCGCAGATCCTGATCACATAATCGATAAGAACAACATTCTTGGGCTGTTCGATAACATCGATCAGTTGCCTTTTGATCTTGATAGTGGCGGAACGGGAGACCTCCGGGACTATTCAAGCGAACAGCTTGCAGCACTTAAACTTTCAGTACACAAGGTCAGAAATCATGCGTTCTACGAACTTAAGACGAACGCTATTACTGCGATGTTGAGTGGTGATTCCATTGTCGCGATAGTTCTCGGATGTGCAGCACTTGAAGGCGCACACGGCACTTTTATGAGGCTAACACTCCGAGACAAGGTACCGGGAAAGGTTGGCGAGTTTAATAAATTGATGAATTGCTTGCTCCGGGAGCAAGGGTTTTACTCCCTTGTTCAACTCTCCGTGCGAGTGCTTATGAAGATCGAAGAACGTCCCTCAGATGATGAACTCAAGCGGTGCCTTAATGGAGTGACTATTCGAAATGCGATCATGCATGCCGGCATTAAGAAAACAGGCAAATACAAGATTCGTGAGTTCTCTCGCTCGAAAATTAATGACGGATACAGCGGGATAATGTCGGTATACAGAGCTTTTGAAGTTGCCGTTGAATCCCGGGAAGATTCTTTATGAGAAATTGATTCGCCTAAACACCATTGTATGTATCGAAGAATTGCCGAACATCACAATGCACTTGATCAGCTACAGCCTGCGGCTTCCGCTGCCAAGTGATTGTTGGCGTTCCTGGCGGCTTCGCCGCCAGGAATCGCGGTGCCGACTACGTCGAGTACC
>CAYQNS010000331.1:0-3348 GCA_964418755.1 uncultured Desulfobacteraceae bacterium | reverse complement strand
ATATTGAAATTATTGTGCTAATTGCTAAAAGCCAACTGCTGATCGCTCAATTTAGGTTCAACCTATGCTGAAACAATTCCCTTTCCATACCTGCACAAATAATCACCATACCATAAAACCAGTCCTGATTAAAATCTTTTAGCCGAAATGACGTTGAGTGGTTTTGGTTCGACCCGGAATACCCGGGAGTACGCTTTTCCGATGTCGGCTCTATAAAAAAATCACCACAAAATAATTGGATAAAACAGGCTTTGCATTGAACGTCATGATAGACCGGATAAAGCGATTTCCGATTACCTTGCCTGGGGCATCCATAAAAACGAATCAAGACAGATGGCATCATTCAGATCAAATGCGATGCCTTCGGTTTCCAGAAGTTGTCTCTGGATTTCATATCCGTCATCCGGCCTGAGGGAAATTTTTCCGTAACGATTGACAACCCGATGCCAGGGAAGCCCGTCTTTTTCAGAGCAGCTGTGAAGTATCCGGGCAACCTGTCGTGCCCCCCCTGGATTTCCCGCCAGGCCGGCAAGAAATCCATAGGTACATACCTTTCCTTCGGGAATTTGTTTTATAAGGGCTTTTGCCTTTACAGTAAACTGATTTGCCATGTCTGATGTATAGCATACCCGGTTGGTTATTCACAGATGAAACACGCGTCAGGACTATCCGCCGGTCGGCCGGAATTTTATTATATCCGGTTCGTCAATGGATTCAAAAGGTTTATGAAACCCGGATAGGGGGGCCGTAAAGAGTCCCTTTTTGAATCCTTAAATCTCTTTTAACCACAGGTTCAATTTGTTCAATACTGGAAATTTGTCTTTTCCTGTAGTTCCTGTTATTAATATGCACATGGCCATTTATAAGGGATACATACTGACACGGGAACAACTGGCATCCGGCGATAAACACCGGCTTCGGTATTCGGGCATCAGCGATCACGGTCCCTTTGAAATACTCATCACCCATAACCGGCCCCTCTTTTTTATTCACAGAGATACCAGTCTTCCCAAAAAAAAATTTCATTGTGAACGGCGGAACGTCAATCTCGCCGCATTTGACGGTGGCCCGGTGGATGCCTTATATTTTAAAACCCAGCATCTTCTGTACAACGCCCGCCAATATTATGAGGCGCAGGGGATTCAAACCTTCGAAGCGGATATCCATCCGCAGGAACGATATTTAATGGAGCGGTTTATTCAGGGAGGCATTGAATTTGAAGGGCCTTGCCACGCCGGGGACGGTATTGCCCAGTTTATAAACCCAAAAATCTGTAAAAGCGATTATGCCCCCTTATTTTCGGTCCTCTCTCTGGATATCGAAACAGGGCAGGACGGGACACTCTACTCCATTGCCTGCCATTTTAAAGGCCGCACATCCGATAAAAAAGCGCTTCAGAAGGCAACGCATATGAATACCGGTGTTGTCCTGATGCTGGATGACAATGCCCCGAAACCGGGCGCTACCCCGACACCCGGGATGCACCATGATGCCTCCAAAGAGAGAAAGGGAAGCGTGGGCGGTCTTCCGGGGTATCCTTTTGAAGTATTGCCCGAAGGGGGTCATTTATACAGGATGCCCCGTGAAAAAGACCTGCTCAAAGCCTTTCTCATCGTTATGGGTGTTCTGGACCCCGATATTATCATTGGCTGGCACGTGATTGGCTTTGATCTTCTTTTTCTTGAAAAAAAGTATAAAGAATACAGGGTGCCTTTTTTAATTGGACGGGACCATGGGTCGCCGAGAATACGGGAAATCCGGAAAGGGATTTTCAGGGCGGATATGTGCGGCAGAATCGTCATTGATGGACCACCGGCTTTAAGAGCGGCATTTTATTCATTTGATAATTTCCGGCTGGAAACGGTGGCTTCGGCATTATTGGGCGTCGGTAAAGATATTGGTGAGGGAAAAGATAAAGTCGCAGAAATTGAACGTCGGTTCCAGGAAGATAAAAGAAGTCTGGCGCATTACAATCTCCTGGATTGTAAACTGGTATCCGGTATTTTTAAAAAAACAGGCCTGATTGATCTTGTTTTTAAACGGGCAACCATAAGCGGGCTTCCCATGGACCGCGTCGGCATGTCCGTGGCTGCCTTTGATTATTTTATGCTGCCCCACAGCCATCGAAAAGGCTTTGTGGCCGCCAACGTCAGGGATGTTGTCAACACAGGGCATGCACAGGGCGGATGGGTCTTTACCAAAGATCCGGGCTTTTATGAACATGTGGTGGTGCTGGATTTCAAAAGCCTTTATCCATCGATTATCCGCACCTTTAAAATCGATCCACTGTCAAGGTTCAGGGCGGACCAGGACCCCCTCAATACGCCGGTGGACATTTCCTTTTCCCGATCAGTCCATGTTTTACCCGGGCATATCAAAGTATTGATGGATAAACGGGAACAGGCCAGACAGGACAATGATCCCCATCTTTCCCAGGCCATAAAAATTTTAATGAACAGCTTCTACGGCGTTATGGGAACTTCCGGGTGCCGTTTCTATCACCAGGATCTGCCCGCTGCCATCACCGGCACCGGCCAATGGGTATTGAAAACCACCAGGGATTATCTCGAACAAGATGGGTACGAAGTCATTTACGGGGATACCGACTCGGTATTTGTCTGTTTAAAACAAGCGGAATTATCCGATTGCGATGGGGCATCAAAAAGACTTGTCTCACAGATTAATGGTTTTATGACCCAAACAATATGGGACGAATTCGGCCTGAAATCTCAACTGGAAATTGAATATGAAAAACATTTCATCCGGTTTTTTCTTCCGGCCATTCGTGGCGGAGGGAGCAGTGCCAAGAAAAGATACGCCGGAATGATCATAAAAGAGGGCAAAGAGGCGCTTGTCCTCACCGGTCTTGAATTTGTCCGTTCCGACTGGACGCGATTTGCCAGAAATTTCCAATACGAATTATTTCAGCGGATTTTTCATGACCAGGAGGTCGCGGCTTGGACAAAAAAAATTATTTCCGATCTGAAAAACCATATCCATGACAACGACCTGGTTTATAAAAAACGCCTTACCAAACCGCCCCATGAATATATCAAGGTTGTCCCGCCCCATGTGAAAGCCGCCCTTTTGCTTGGTAAAAAAGGGGCAAATGCAAAAGAGAGCCGATATGTTATGACCCGGAGGGGGCCGATACCGGTGGATCTGCCCCACACGGATCTCGATTACAACCACTATATCGAAAAGCAGCTCAAACCCATCTTTGACGCTGTAATGATGTTTTTCGACCAGTCTTTCAATGAGATCATCGGTGGGCGGCAATTACGTTTGTTTTAACCTAAGATGAGCGATTAGCTCTTAGCAATTAGACATAATGATTGATAGTGAAGC
>CAYQNS010000330.1:0-3376 GCA_964418755.1 uncultured Desulfobacteraceae bacterium | reverse complement strand
CGGCTGGATTACTGCAGGATCAAAGGATGTTGTGGAGGAAGCCTATGCCAGGGCAATCCACATCATCGAGAATCACAAGGTAAAAGCTTTGCCTGAAAATATTCAGGCCGAGTTGAACACAATATTTGAAGAGGCCGAGGCCGGAATGAAAGAAAAACGCGCCAAGGCTGCCTAAGAATAAGGGCTCGCACAGGTACGCGGAAATTCCGAAAATAAATTCGCAATTTCTGTGCGGGCCCCACCCCGGTAGAATAATATTATTAACAAGTATCAATGGAGGAGACAAAAATTATGGCAGATTTAAACGCACTTTCTAATGCACTGATAGCCGGAGATTCCGAAAAATTAAAGGGTCTTGTTCAGGGCGCCCTGAACGAAGGCGTGGAAGCCAAAGAAGTTCTCAACGGCGGATTGATCAAAGGCATGGATATTGTCGGCGATAAAATGCAAAACGGCGATATGTTTATCCCTGAAGTTCTCATGTCCGCCAAGGCCATGAGCGCATCGGTTGAAATCCTTAAACCGTTGCTGGGCGAAGAAGATGCCGCCCCAGCCGGCAAGATTGTCATGGGGACCGCCAAGGGCGACCTGCATGATATCGGTAAAAACCTGGTCCTGATGATGCTGGAAAGCGCGGGCTTCGAGATTGTCAACCTGGGCACCGACATTTCACCCGAAGGATTTGTTGCCGCCGTAAAAGAGCATGACGCCAATTTTGTGGGCATTTCGGCCCTGCTGACCACCACCATGGGCATGATGAAAGCTACCATCGAAGCTCTGGTTGAAGCCGGATACCGCGACAAGGTCAAGGTCATCATCGGCGGCGCCCCGGTAAATCAAAAGTATGCCGATGAAATCGGCGCCGACGGATATGCCGCGGATGCCGGTTCAGCAACCAAGCTGGCCAAATCTCTGGTATAACCTTTGACCTGATTTAAAGGTTTTATTTTTTAACTCGGTCCCCCGGTGTTCTGATTCATGCATCTACCGGGCGGGCCGGGTTAATCATTTCGGGTTGGTATATGCTGTTTTTGCAGCTCCCCCGCGCAGTATCACTGTTTTTATCTTTTCCCGAACCGGTCAAGATGCTCATCAAGTATCCAGCTAATCTTCTCCCGCTTTGCCCTACCTTGCGTAATGTTCCCCGAACCGATGCCTGTCATTCAAACAAGGTGTCCTCCAGCTGATTCTCCAGACGTTCCATTTCCCGATGAAGGCGATATATTTTTTTTGCAATTATTTTGATGGGCCTGGAAACATTTCTATCCTTTTCAGGCACAGCCGGATAAGCAAGTGCCTTTAAAAATTAAAATAGGTTCTGCCAATAAAAAATAACTCCTTTTCATTCCAGGTTCAAGCGTTTATAATATTTTTTATCAGGCACATTGCATGGATTTAAAGGAAAATGATCATGAGAGTCAGGACATGCGTAACACCACAGGGGGCTTTTGTATTTGGAATACACAAGCCAAAATACCAGGTACAAAATATGCGTGAAGGCCACTTTTCAGAAATCCTGGGCACCCTGGCCAACGGCAGTTCCCTGCTCAATACAGCCAATTTTCCGGATGGACCGGTTAAAGAAAATTCAGCGGTTTATATCTATGAAATCCCCAATCCGTTTCCGTTTCGGGGTACCACTTATATCGGCAAGGCCTGGGCCGATAAAAATGCCGACGATATAAAGGGCATTGGACTGCCTCCAAGGCCTGATGTCTCCATGTCAAAGGTCATCGAACAATGGGCCAACTCGGATCATGCGGATTCAAAAGACGCGGGCAAATTCATTTTGAGTCTGCCCGAACCTCTGCTGCTGGCCCTTGCGGCCAATTCCACCGACCCCAAAGATCTTGAAATCATGGCTGATGCGTGCTGCGAATTTGTCCGCGACCCGCAAACCGGCCGCCCGAATGGGATGCCCTACCATTCCGACGAAAATAGCAGATCCCGGCCTTTGATCAAAAACCGGTTGCTCTTTGAAACGCTTGCCAATAATTATTTCATTCCCGACGATTATAAAAAGGTCATGATTTTAAAACCCGGGGTTCAGGGGACCAGTAAAATCGTCGGCGAAATAAACCGGCCGGATACGGAAAGCCATGTATTCGAGTATCTGCGCTCCAACTCCTATATCCCCTGGGGGCATTATGCCGCCAACATGGCTCATGATTCAGTGCGCTACCGGATAGAAGACCTCTCCATTGCCGATATGAAAGGAATGCGTCATTTATATTACCAGAGAACCTTTGTCCGCCTTGCCTGTGAACTAAAACTTGATTTTCCTTCTCCATCAGGGATGCATACGGAAAACGAACTCGAAAAAATACGTGTAGCCATTCTGGACAAACTCGCTATCGAGCCGGAAATCAGGCTCAACTTCAACGCCACCCTCTGGGGCTGGAATTTCGGGTTTGACTATTCACCCAGTAAATATCGGCTGCACGCATCCCACCAGCAGATCCACCATCAGTTTGCCATGGTCCCGGCAGATGTCCAAGTGGGCACCGGCGATACTGAGTGCGGACAGGATTTCCCCTCCTATGCATGCGGAGATCTTGTGCGTAAATTTATCCGTGAATACCAAAAGGAAACAGGAGCCGATTTTTTCAAGGCCTATACCCGGGCCATTTTCACCAATCGCCGCATGGATGAAAACGCCGGCAGGCCATCGAGTCTCATCGTGTTCCAAGATAAAAATGTGATCCTGTTCGTTCCCAAAGCCCAGACCTCCCAGTGGGAACTCCAGCTCATGACCCTTGGTCCGGTGGGTAATATCATCGAGGCCGAGACCAGTGTCAGAAATTCTCTTGATACCGGGTTACTGACGGCAATAAAAGCATTGAGCGCCCTGGGAGCACGGATGGTCACCGTCATTGAATATTCCAAAAGAATTGATGATCCTGAAAACGGCCAGCGGCTGCTGTATTCATTCCTGCCCCGTCTTCCCCAGTCTCCCGGTGCCTTCAGCGAAGCTCAGCTCCGATGGATCAACGGTCATTATCCCGAAGACTTTGCCGCTGCCTGCCGGGCCGGGCTGACAAAAATCAACTAAAACAAAAAAAAGCAAGCCGTTGTGACAACGGCAATCAAACGAACCCGAGTAAAAACGACAACGGCCAAAGAAGCATCTACCCTGTGGGGATCTGCCGCTTTGGCCGCTGTTAATACAACACTTTTAAGGACGCTGTGCATATCCAAAAGCGCCCCTATCTTGAACTATTCAGATGCACTCCTTTTATTCAGGGGACATTCAAGATAAGTATAAGGCGCCTGATAATATTTAAAAAAGGTATTCAGGTAATCGGCCGGTCTGCCGAGTCTTTTTTTTATTTTTTTGAATAAAAGTTCTTCCAGGTTCAGGCCGAAGCCAAGGTAG
>CAYQNS010000329.1:0-3385 GCA_964418755.1 uncultured Desulfobacteraceae bacterium | reverse complement strand
TTGAGAATGTAAAATGCACTCATGTTGGATCCGGTTATTTCCATGAGTTGTTTGAGCAGTTCAGATGCAAATTCCTCCGTGGACGACCGTCCGATCATTGTTTCGGAAATATCGGCAACACCCTTTTGAATATTCGTATAAGATTCTATGGAAGCTGTCATCTCATTGACAGACGCCGCCAGAAAACCGATCTCATCGGCGGAACCAACAACATTCCTGACTGAGTAATCGCCACCCCTGATCTTTTGGGTTGCAATACTCATATCGACAATAGGTTTTGCTATTATTTTACTGATCCAAAAAACAATCAGAAAAATCACGACCATGGCAATAAAAAAGAGAATCGATAAATTCCTGACCAACTTACGGATCGGCGCATTTAATTCAGATAGGTCCTGTTTGCAGATAAAACCCCAGCTTGTCTGTGGAATATAGGTATAGGCAGCCAGAATTTCTTTGCCGCGATAATCCGTGGTTTTGACAATTCCGGTTTTACCCTGAATCGCATTTACTGTCACTTCAGTATGAATCCGAAGCTTAAGCGGCGCGTTTTCATACCAGCGCAGTTCGTTTAAGGCTTTTCCATATTTATTGACTATCAGCGTTTCTCCGGTTTCACCAAGCCCGACTCGATTTTGTAACACTACATACAAAGATTTTTCTAAATCAATACGGCCAACCAGTATCCCGATGACATGCTTTCCCTTATGTTGAATACAGCGAATGGGTATTGCAAATGACATTGCCGGCCCATTATGATGACGGCATACATGAATATCTTTTATATGCATGCCTTTTAATGCAAGATATTCGGTTAAGGAGGGATCTTCATTTTCATCTGTTCCTTCACGATCACTATTTGTAGAAACAATGACCTCTCTGGAATACTGATTAATAATAAACAATTCAAAAAATTCATCGAAATTGAGTAAATGTCGCCTCAAAATTCTTCGCATATTTGCTAAAACTTGGGCATCTGATGTATCAAATTCTTTTTTTTGAAAAAATTGTTCGAGAACCCGAAATTCCTTATCTTCAGAAACACTTTTCATCCAGGATTCTTTTTCGTCAATCCAGTTTTTCAGTTGTTGCGCTTTTAGATCACGAATCGCCGCAAGTTTATCAAATGATTTTTTTTCTCTTAAGCCTGCCTGTTGATAATAAGTCGCCACAATACCGACAAATAAAGGCGCCAGCCCGAGCACAAGAAACCAGAAGGTAAGCCGGGTTCTTATGCTTTTGAATGCTACTCTTTTCATAATTTTTATCTCCGGTTATTCACTTCAGTCTACAATCTCAAATAAATATTATCTTTTCTGATAGATATGGCAGCATTCATTCACCTTTCTAAAACGTCCCTGATAATTTGTTGGCGGGATCTCTGCTTCACCCAGTACCAGATAGCCGTTTTTAGCCATTGAGCGATATAACCTGTCGAATATTTGATCCTGATGTTCGGTATCAAAATAGATTAAAACGTTCCGGCACAACACCATGTCAAAGCTGCCGAAAACACTTTCAGGGGGGGCATAGCTTTTCTTGTCAAGGATATCATAAACCGAAAATGATACCAGGTTCCGAATAACCGGCATTAATTGATACGTTTCTTCTTCGGAAGTGAAATACTTTTTCAACAGCCTGTATTTAACACTTTTGATGCTTTCAAATGGATAGGCTGCCTTTCTTGCTTTTTTTAATATCTTGCTGTCAATATCTGTTGCAAAGATACTGATATCCGTTTTCAGGGCTTCTTTTTCAAATAGTTCATGGATCAGAATCGCGATGGAATAGGCTTCTTCTCCCTTTGCACAACCGGCTGACCAGACCCGCATAGAATGATCCGCAGCCTTCTTTCTTTCATAAACAATAGCAGGAAGGACTCTGTCGGCAATGTATTCAAACGTCAGCGTATCCCTGAAAAACCGACTCACATTGATGGTCAAGACATCGAGCAGATTGTCGAGTTCATCGGGGTTTTCATGCAAATAGTTGAGATAATCATTGTAGCTTTCACATTTTACGGATGGAAATCGTTGCTGGACCCGGCGATCAACCATAGAGATGCGGTAGCCGGAAAAGTCAAAACCACGCTTTTCGTTCAAATAGTTCAGAATGGATTTTAAGTCGTTATCCATACGGACCTGGTCGTTTCCCTTCTCTGTCAACTATGGTTTGTATCGATATCCTTAACAAATAAACGGGCTTCTATGTTCTGAAGCCTGTTTACAGCCAAACCCTTGTCCAGTAATGCATTAACCCTCTCCACACCCGCCCCCCATGAATTATTCGAGAATATTTTCAATTTCTTTTTTAATATTTTTTATATCCAAAGGCTTTGGTAAAAACAGATCTGCGCCGCAGTTAAGAATTCGCTGCCTGTTCTCCTCCGTGTCAAAACCCGAAATGGCGATGATCTTTGTGTCGGCAGTCTCTGGGGCTTCCTTTAATCGCCTGCAAACTTCGAATCCATCCATTTTCGGCATAAACAGGTCGAGAATAACGAGATGGGGTCTAAAATTTGTTGTTTTTACCCCGGCCTCAAATCCATCTGACGCATATTCCATTTCAAAACCGTTGCCGATGAGTGCCCGGCCCAATAGTTTTTGGATACCGGGATCATCATCAACGATCAGCACTTTTTTATTGCTGGGTATGTCCAATAAATTTGAATACATGCCTTTTCGATGCATAAATTTATACAGATCGGTCTTGAGGATTCTATATTGTCCCCCTGGCGTCTTAAACGTATTTATTTCACCGGCTTTAACATATTTCCAAAGTGTTACCCTGTGAAGGGCACAAAGTTTTGCTGCTTTTGGAATGCTTAAAATTTCATCTGTTGACACTGCGAGCTCCTAAATTAAGGGTTTAAAACGACACAACATAAACAACATAAACAACATAAATTAACCCGCGTCAAGGTGTCAAGATAAATAAATTTAATATTTGCAAACTGAAAACAGTAATTAGCATTAGCTCAAATTTTTATGCAAAAATTTTATACGATTCATGACGAAAAATTTTGGGGACGCCCAAAAATTTCGGGGACGCCCATAAAATTATAACTTTATTAAATTATTTGTGTAAAAACAGTGTGTTCCGGGACGTTCGGGCACAGCTTGTAAATACTTTGGGGGACGCTGGTTACTTGTTAACTTTATTTGACGTTTCGGGGACGTCGTTAATGGGGGACGTTGGTAGTTTTGTTAGTTTATGTAAATATATCCCTCAACTTTAAATGACATTGCTGATTTTGTTACTTTATTCAGATTTTACCAAGTGGCATGATTCCTACCCCGGTTGTTTCAGGATTATCACATACCTGCTTGTTACTCCAAGTATTCTTTTTTTCTGCATTGCGGAGACAACTACCGCGCTGAAGCGT
>CAYQNS010000328.1:0-3394 GCA_964418755.1 uncultured Desulfobacteraceae bacterium | reverse complement strand
AATTCATAAAGCGGCATGGATGTCAAACAATCATCTTTCATGGTTATTCTCTTTTGAAGGACAATTTGCCGGCAGGTTCAATTGCCTTGAGATCCGTTTCAGTAAGTTGTCGAATATCCTCGATAATTTCTTGAAAACCAGTGATGACACCATACTTCGGAGAAACAAGCTCACCCAGTTCCTGATCACTCCAGTCATAAGACGGAAATTCCGCCAGTATTCTCCGGAGCGTTGTTTTCGTTAAAAGAGTTCGTTCGTTTTTCATTTCTACAATACCTGAAGGTCTTTTGGAAACGGCGTCAGATAATCAAAGCCGTCATTTGTCACGACAACCGAATCGCCCACGCGTGCAGCCGCTTTTTCCGGAATCGATACGGCACCGTCCACAGCAAACGTCATTCCGGGTTGCAGTATGGTTTTATCGCCAACTTTCAGCTCCGGTTTTTCAATGAGCGAAAATCCAACGGAACGTCCCGATCTGTAACAAAGGCCGAATCCTTCTTTTTGATAAACCTCTGCGGCCGCAAAGTGCACATCTTCGGCAACGGCTCCGGGACGAATCATATCCAGAGCCGCGGCCTGGGCTTTGATCGTAATTTCATATAGCCGGGCTTCTTCGTCCGGTACCTCTCCGACCCAGTATTGCCGATCGAAACCCAGTTTGACGCCTTTGAAATTATTCATCTCACAAAAACACATATAGACGGATTCTCCCCGCTTGACACGGCGTGAAGTCGGCCTGCGGTGCACCATGGAAAGGTCCGGTCCACCGGACTGCAGCACTTGCAGATTGTATATCATGGGTGAAAAGAGACGTTCGGACCCCTTGTCCGTCAAAAACTCCGCAGCCTTGCGAGTACCTGCGGCGATAACCGCCAATGCGACTTCGTATTCAGGAACCCCCTCGGCTATGACATCCTTTCCGCCCTGACACATGGCCACCGATACCTGACCGGCCTGTCGCATAATCTCGATTTCCTCCGGTGTTTTGATTATTCGCATATCCGAAAAAATTTCAGAGACGTCCACTATGTCGATGTTTTGGCATTCATCCCTTAGATAGCCGGATATCAACGGATGGGTCTTGTTTATTTCGAGACCTGTTGTCTGTCGTCCTTTGGAACTGAAAATATCCTGAAGGCATTTTCGCCACTCTCCGTTGACTCCGTCCGACCATTCCAAAATGTTTTCAACCCAAGTCATTTTTCGCGCCATTTCAGCTTCCAGGCTCGGAGTGATGATAGCGCAGTCTCCGACATTGGGTACCACCATCAGCGTGGGTCGCCCGAATTGCATCCCAAGATAATCATGGAAAGCTGAAAGGTAATAGATATTGTCAATATCCTGAATAACCGCCATATCAATTCCGGCAGCAACAAGGCGAGCCTGAAATTCAACAGTTCGTTTTTGATAAACGTTGTTCATAAGTTCCTTCTCCTGCATATCCGGTTGAGGGGTAAAAAATGTACCGATGTTAAAACTCTCTCAGAAGCCGTCCATAACCGTCTATGCGATCCTGTATGCCTGCTAAACGGAATGTTTCCCAAATCATGGCCTGGTTGCTGACGATGACGGGCTTTTTGACAGCTTTTTCGATTTCATCCACCACATCCAGTGATCGCAATGCCCCGCAACTGATAAATATGGCCTCGGCTTCAGGCGTATCAATGCTCAAGGCGAATTCCTTTAGAAAATCCGGGGCCACCTTGACCATGTCAGCGTCATTTGTAATATTTAGTCCCTGAATATCCAATACATCAAAATCCTGGTCTTCCAGATACTCTTTTTCCATTTTATTGATTTCATCGATATAGGGCGTGCCAACTACGATCCGTCTTACCTTAAAGGCTTCCAGGGCATGAATAACACCGGTGATCAATGATGTGGCAATGGCAGTTGGAGCTCCTTTATTCAACTCGTTGGCCACCTTTTTTTCTCCCAGAACGAGACTGCCGGATGTGCAGGCATAACAAACCACATCCAATTTTTCATCGGGCAGTATTAAAGCCGCAGCTCCGGCAAGCTCCCTTCCGACGGCCTCCAAGGTATCTACATTAACCGCGTTTTCCATTCGAACCCTGGAGAAATGGACACCTACACCGTTGGGCGCCAGGCGAAAAACGTCCTCTTCAATTGTCTGTTCCATCGCAAGCACGACAAAACCGATTTTAGCTCGCCAGTGTCGGCCCTGATCAAACCGGACGTCAAAAGACGATGATCTTTTAAAATTGTTATCTGACATGCTGTCACTCCCACGTTGTCAATTAGCAATAAATAACCTTTGTCTTTGAAGTATATTTATAAATATATTAGTGAGTATATGTCAAGTACATTTTCAAACTATTAAATATGAACAAAATTATTTTAATATATTGGCAAAGGTCATCATTTCACCCAATGGGTGAAAATCGCATTACTGGTAAACTCCTAAAATATAGGAGCTAACCGATAATTGCTAAGAGCTAATCGCTCATCTTAGGTACTTATATATTTTTTAATATAATTATGAATACACTTATATGTATTTTACCTTTGGAATTTATCACCGTTCTACAAGACAGTGGCGAAGATTAGCTAAGTCCCGGCCAATTTGTTTGTTTAAAATATAACGGCTCAAGTCGAGATTAATGGATAGAAAAGGTACAAAACAGCGTAAATACCATTGACACGCCATCTGGATGCCTGTAAAAAATTGGGGGCGGCGGGGGATACGACTTGCAGGGCAGCAGCCGGATTTCAGTCCCTGCCCCTTGAATGCGGAACCCCGAAAACAGATAAACACCCCCGCAGCAATCTGCGGGGAATTGACCCGGCAAATTTCGCAGCATCCATCGCACATTCATTCTAATCTGCGTAATCTGTAGATTAAAATCGGTATACAGGGAAAATACAGGCAAGAGCAAAAATGGTTTACACAGGTCTTGAAAATCTAATAAAATCACCACCGGACCGGCTTAAAGGCAAACGATTGGGATTGCTGTGTAATCCGGCCTCGGTGGATCGGCACTTTAAGCACGCCAGGAATCTTATCCATGAGCGCTTTCCCGGACAGCTGACCACGCTTTTTTCTCCCCAGCATGGTTTCTGGGCCGCAAAACAGGACAATATGATTGAATCGGCTCATACCATAGATCCGTTTCTCAAGATACCTGTTTTCAGCCTTTACGGGGAAACCCGGGTTCCCACCGAAAAAATGTTCGATGCCATCGATATCCTGCTCATCGATCTACAGGATACCGGCACCCGCGTCTATACCTTTATCTACACCATGAGCTACTGCATGGAAGCGGCCCGGCGCTGCAACTGTAAAATCGTTATCCTGGACAGGCCCAATCCCATAGGCGGCCTTGTCATCGAGGGCAATCTTCTGTCGGATGAATATTCCTCCTTTGTG
>CAYQNS010000327.1:0-3413 GCA_964418755.1 uncultured Desulfobacteraceae bacterium | reverse complement strand
TATTTGAAACTAAAATACCAGATTATTTTTCAAATTGTTTTGAGATTCAGGATAAGGATGGAGACTTGCCCCGGAAGACTAAACCCTTCAAAGGTCCAAAAAGAGCACCGAAAAAGGAGAAAAAAACAGGGATAAAAACAAAAACTCAACAAGGAAAATGCTGACAGATAAACCGCAGATTTTCAAGTTATATGGCTTATTTATTACATTAAAAAGGGGTGTCTGAATGAGTATTGATGTATTGGGTATTTCCGAGTGCTTTGGGGGTCGGACCACAGGAACATCTTGATATAATAGATAAAAGATCGCAAAATGGTGTCAAACAAGGCCTTAAATGGCTATTCTCAGGGTCAAAAACACACTTTTAAGAGAAAAACAGGGGCAGATGGCAAAAGCAAAACGGCATTGTCTTCCAGGTCGCGTTTGGCATACTCCTGTTAAATGGGCTTCGCATTTAACAGGGTAAATTACGCATTGGTGCCATAAAAAAGATTTCCATTTAAATTTGCCGGAGATCGACGCCGATACTTGCAATGGCTGTCTGAGGCAAGGAAGCGTTACAAAATCCGTGTATTGGACTATATGGTAACTCCTACACCATTTCTTATATAGCGCTTAACATAAGTACTGGCTGTCAAAGAAGGGATATGCGGACGTTATTTGTATTTTTTGACTCGAAGAGGGGGTATAAAAAGCAAAGAGGGGGTACCCTGCGGTATGCATTTCATTGCGCCTTTCGGTGATGAGGCTGCGCTTTTCAGACTTGCGTCGCAACTGGAAAAGGAGAAACCCTGGTTTAATAAACGACCGGCGCTATAAAAATCTGTAAATTTCGGTAAATTTTGTATTAACAAGTTGTAATTTTTATCAAGGGGGACATCCGGGTATTGATGTTGACATGATCAAAGTTATCGGTCATTGAAAAGCGGGGTCATTAAGCTTGAATTGTGAATAAGATGCCGATACAATTCACTATTCAAGATCTGATGCCTTATGTCTGCCCCCTATATGTTCCGTTACGATTTAATCTTCACAATAGTATCAGTCAGCCGCACCGCTTTCCTGGCGGCGGCTGAGCTTTACGTTCACGGCCGCTACGCCTCACAATCATCCGATCAAATCGGTAACTACCGAGAACTCTATGGTAATACGGCAAGGCTGTGTTTACTATCCACCAACCAAACACATCGACTTTAGCGAACTCAATTCCGAAAAAGTCTTGACTATTTCGGAATCCATGTCAAAATAGTCTTTATGAAACGATACCTGACAAATTATATTCAAGAAGATTTAGATAAAAAAATTATCCTGTTAACCGGGCCGCGCCAAACGGGAAAGACAACCCTATCTAAAATGTTGGAAACCGATTTTGATTATTTTAACTTTGATAATATCGATGACAGATTGAGTTTACAGGACAAATCCTGGGATCGATCAAAACCTTTGGTTATTTTTGACGAGCTTCATAAATTAAAAAACTGGAAATCATGGTTAAAAGGTATCTACGATACCGAAGGTATTCCGCCATCCATACTTGTTACGGGCAGCGCCAAGTTAGATACCTATAAGAAGGTTGGGGATTCATTAGCAGGAAGATTTTTCCAATTCAGAATGCATCCGCTGGATCTTAAAGAAATTCGAACGTTTTTAAAACCGGGTGATCTTGAAGCTGAGTTGGACAAACTTCTGGCTTTTGGTGGTTTTCCTGAACCATTTCTGAATGGGACAAGCCGGTTTTATAACCGCTGGAAAAAATCACATCTTGATATTATTTTAAAACAAGATCTCATTGACCTTGAGAATGTCCAGCAAATTACTCAGATTGAAACGCTGATCCAATTGTTAAAACACCGGGTAGGAAGCCCAATATCTTACAGCTCACTGGCATTGGATCTGCAATGTTCTGACAAAACAGTGAAGAGATGGTTGACAATACTTGAAAACATGTATGTGCTTTTTAAAGTGCCGCCTTTTCATAAAAACATTGCCAGAGCTATCCAGAAAACCCCTAAATTTTATTTCTATGATACGGGCCAGGTCCTGGGTGATCAAGGTGTCAAACTGGAAAACGTTGTAGCATGTGCCATTCAAAAGGAATTGCATTTCCGTGAAGATTGTTTGGGAGAAGAAGGAAATCTGTATTATCTGAAGAATAAGGATGGCAGAGAGATTGATTTTTGTATAACAGCAAATAACATCCCTTCGCTATTGGTGGAGGTAAAATGGAAAGACAGTAACTTGAGCCCCAATTTTGAGATCTTTAGAAGATTCTTTCCCGACATTAAAATGATTCAAGTCTCAAAAAAGCTGGACAGAGAAAAGACTTTCCCGAATGGTGCGGAAATCAGAGTTGCATCCAAATGGCTGACGCAACTGAAACTGCCATAATTCCCCCCAATAACAAAAATGCATCGGATTTCACCGGTGATTTTGCTGGTTATAGGCCTTTCGAAAAGGAGATTTATATGAGAACCTTGCGGATTGGTCAGTCCGGAGAAAAATTTTGCAACCAAAAACAGAACGGATTCACAATGCTTCCATGCAGATTTTAGAGCAGGTGGGTATTAAGATACATCACCGGGAAATTCTTGATCTGCTGATAAAAAAAAACATCAAGGTGACCGGCGAAACGGCTTTTTTCAGCCGAGATCAGATCATGGCCCGGATCGCGGAAGCACCACAAAAATTCACCCTGTACGCCCGCAATCCAAAATATGATTTAAATATCGGCGGCGACACTGTTGAATGCGGTGCCGGCTATGGGTGCCCGGCCATTATTGAACCGGACGGACAACGAAGAAATGCCCGTTTTGAAGATTATATCAATTTCCTTAAACTGGTTCACCAGTGCGAGCATTTTAAACTCAACGGGGGTAGACGAAGACTCCCTGGCACTGGACACCATTGCAAAGGTCGGTCCCGGCGGTGAGTACCTGACCTGTCGGCACACCCTTGAAAATTGTCGAAAAGTTCCGTGGCAGCCTGAGATCAGCGCTCGCAGCGTAAAAAACGGACCTGACTTCAACGCGCAAATTCTGCTGAATATCCAGACTCAAAAAAAGAAAATATTAAACGAATACCATCGTCCGGACCTGGATCCGGAAATCAAAAGCCGGCTGGACCGGTATCTGGCGGATCTGGGGATCGAATCGCAGTTTGATGAACTCGTAAAAAGTCCGATTTGAGCGCTATAGCTCCACGATAAAAGTTTTAAACCAAGGAGGCAAACGCATGTATCATAACAGAGATATGGGCATCAATTACATTAAAATCCGAAAAAATCACGCCTGCTACGGCATGGGTATCGGCATCATGGTGCTCGACGATGCCTACCCTGGTTTTCCGGGGGATGTCAGAAATGCAGCAATTCTAATTATGGCAATTGCTGCAACCGCCAGCACTATTAGAAATCG
>CAYQNS010000326.1:0-3413 GCA_964418755.1 uncultured Desulfobacteraceae bacterium | reverse complement strand
AAAAATTGGCCGTACGAAATACAAATGAAGATTTTTTATCCACTTTCAATTCGCTCGGGATCAAAACATCTCCGAAATCATAATACAGGGGGACCGGCCCTGCATCCTGATTGGCCACCGCCGGAGTTTCGGTATTTTTTGCACCTTTTTGAAAATAACCGCAACCGGTTGTCAAGAGCATTAAAGTCGCCATGACAACTAAAATCATCCAACCTCTTTTCAATTTTCCAATTTTGCTCATGTTCTTTCTCCTGCCTGGCTTTGCTGAATTATTATAGGAAATATTCTTTCCCCTGCACGTCAGGGATATGGCTTTTATTACACTGTAAGAGCTGATAAATCAATGCTTATCAATAAATTTTAAAACGCATGGCGGTTTTCAAAGAAAATTTATTGTTGAATCTGCCCTTTAAAACTTGAGTTTAAAATCGGCATGAAATAATGTTTGGAAAATTTAGTTTCAAATTTCAAAATAGGAAAAAACCAAAATAACAAAACGACTCCAGGCGATGTGTGAGCAAATAATTTGCTTTGGCTCTTATTTGAGATTTAGATATTGGAATTTGTTTGTCTTTTGGTGCTTGGAATTTGTGATTTCCCGGCTTGTCCGCCTCTGGCGGGTTTATCCGGCTTAGGGTTCTGAATTTCTATTTTCTATCTGTCTTCTATTTTCTGTTTCCTGTTTTTTAGAGGTAAACGCGCAAATGAGCACTGATAGCCGGCAAGATTTTATCCATATCGAACTGAATGTTGAAACCGTGGCCATCGGTGGTCATTATGTTTTTACCAAAGAAGTACGGCTGCCGTTTAACGGCCGGGAAGTCCTTTACCTGGCCGGATACGCACTGTTTGATACCAGTTGCTGCGGCTCCGGCGGTTGCGGATACGCCCTGGTCCCCGGATTCATACGAAACTGGCAAAATAAAATCAACACGGACGGACGACCGATATCCGGCATAGAGCCTGTGAGTGATCCGGCCATGCAAAAACAGATAAAACGCCTTGTCAAAGCCATTGAGGCCGTGCCCCAAGTCGTATTTCTATAACCACCCGTAAAAACCGCGACGCTTAATACTTTTTCAGGAAACGTTTCAATTTCTGCAAATCATTATACTTTCGTACAAGATCGAACCATTCGGCAAACAGGGGCAGAAGATCTTCCGATTTAGATGCACGATTTTTCGCCGCCTTGCTTTCGGCCGCCAGCAGTGCATCTTCGATGTCCGGGCGGTGCGGTTCACGCTCTAACAAATGCCGATAAATTTCAATCGCTTTTTGAAAATACCCCTGCTGAACATAAATACCGGCCATCGTTTTTGTACATAAATTCAGATCTTTGCCCATTGTTCTCCCATTTTCACCTTTTATCTTTCACAGCGTGTCCCTGCGGCTTCAAAATCAGTTCGTCCCTGCCTATCATTCCCAGTTCCCGGCGGGCTACATTCTCAATAAATTCAGTGTCATTTTTCAGCCGGTCAATTTCCCGATAAAGGGCACGATTGGTATCCCTGACGTGTTCGTTCCCCTTAATTATCTCATCACGCTGTTTCTTTATTTCCTGCAGATCCACAAACCCGCTGTCGTCGAATATGATGACCATGGAAAAAGCAAACAAAGCAAAGGCCGTCAACGTCATCAGACTTTTCTGTATTTTATTCATTGGAAAAATCACCCTCGCCCCGTCTGATAATCAACCGGATTTGCTCCAGCTCAGGGCTTTTCACCAGCCATGAAAATCCGACATAAAGCGCTATACCGCAAATGATACAAATCCCGGTATCCACAAGAATTTCCGTCGTTCCAAGCTTTACGACCGATATTTTAAAAAATAGCAACCCGCCCCAAATAACGGCCCCCATTATGCAGGCACACACCGTCGACCGGGCAATTGATCGGCCTATCCGGCGCCACCGGGACGCTCCGATCCTGTCCCAGAGGGCATGGACAAGCAGACCCAGATTCAGCATCGAGGCCAGAGAGGTTGCCAGGGCCAGTCCGCCATGAGCCAGGGGTCCCATGAGTATAACACCCAGAATCACATTGGCAATGACGGAAATAATCCCCATCTTGACAGGTGTGCGGGTATCCTGCAGGGCGTAAAAAGTAGAAATTACGATCCGAACACCGGAAAATGCCCACAACCCCATACAGTAATACAAAAGCGCCGATGCCGTCAATCGTGTAGTTTGCAGGTCAAAGGCACCTCTTTTAAAAAGAAGGGCCACAATCGGCTCCCTCAAAATTATCATACCAACCATGGAGGGAATGGTAATAAAAAATACCAGGTTCATGGAATGAACAAAAGTGTCGGCCAGTTCCTGATAATTCCCGTCGGCAGCCTGTCTGGAAAGACTCGGCATGATTGCTGTTGCCGTAGCCATGGCAAAAAGCCCCAGGGGAAACTGCACCAGACGATCCGCATAATACAGGCAGGACACACTTCCTTCAGGCAAAAACGAGGCCAAAAGCGTCCCCACCAGAATATTGATCTGATAAACAGCCGCTCCAAAAACCGCAGGAAGCATCAAGCGTCCGACCTTTTTCACCCCGGAATGAAAAAAAACGGCCTTTTCCCAGAAAAAAAATCTTTCCCGAATTAAAAAAGGAAACTGCAGAATCAGTTGCAACGCCCCGCCGATGAGCACTCCCAAAGCAAGACCGTGAACCGGCACAGCCATATGGGGCGCAATCAAAAAGGCCGATCCGATAATGGCAATATTCAAAAAAACAGGGGCAAGGGCAGGAGCCGCAAAATGACCCAGCCCATTTAAAACACCCATCATCAGCGCCACCAGGCAAATACTGATTATATAGGGGAACATCCAGCGGGTCAAGTTCACCGTAAGATTAAATTTTTCAGGAGATTCTGCAAACCCGGGAGCTATCAGAAAAATTATCACAGGCGCGAGCAGCATGCCTGCAAAACAAATAAACACCAGCAGAAGTGCAAGCAGACGCAGAGTCGATCTTGCAAATTCAAAAGCCTCTTTACGTCCCTGAAAGGCAAGATATTCGGTAAATACGGGAATAAAGGCAATACTTAAGGAGCCTTCGGCAAAAAGCCTTCTCAACAGATTGGGTATCCTGAAGGCTACAAAAAAAGCATCCGAACTCATTCCGGCACCAAACAATCCGGCAATGACGGCATCCCGCACAAACCCGAGTATCCGGCTCAGCAGGGTTGCAAGACCGACTGTTCCGGCGGCTTTTGTAATTTTCTCGGTTTCTTCCATTATATTGCGAAAAACTGAAAATTCAGATCTGAAAATGAAATATTATAATCATATGATTGGGATCGAAATCTAATCGGCAAAAATGGTTTTTACACGATTTTATGTAATCCGGAAAAACAGCTTGCCGGTCTTATTATGTCTCGCAGATTTTTGCATGCTTCCTTGCCGGTTCATATAAAA
>CAYQNS010000325.1:0-3444 GCA_964418755.1 uncultured Desulfobacteraceae bacterium | reverse complement strand
AAGATCAATATCAAGACATCTATCCCAGAGATCCTCCGTCATTGTATCTGAAGGCCCTTCTATCCATATCCCTTCGGAGTTAATAAGAACATCAATTCTATTCTCTTTTAAAGCCTTGATACTCCAGGTGCCACGCTTTTTGGAATTAATTCCCATCCTGTTCAGCAAGCCGTCCGGGGGTTCCCCAGTCGTAACGCTCCCTGATGATCCGCCGGATAAAGGTGGTTTCAATACGTCTAATCCCTTTGATGGATTCAATTTGGGAAAGCAGTTGGTGAAGCTCATCAATGGATTCAACAAATGTTTCCAGTTCAATGGTTGGATCACTGGTCATCTGGGCGATATACGACAACCGCTTAAGCTTTTTCAGTTCCTTAATGATATCGTCAATTCGCAGGCTGTCGGTATAAAGGCCGATATTGGCGGCAATGCCGAAGCCCAGCTTGATGGGGTTTCCCGCAGCAACGATCTGGATGAATTCCCCGTCAATCAGTTTTTTTAGACGATATCGCACCGTTGCTTCGGAAACACCTGTTTTTTTAGCAATTTCAGAACTGGGCATACGCCCGTCTTTTTGAAGCAAACCAATGATATTCAGATCGGTCCCGTCCAGCCGTTCTTTCATGATTCCACTCCTTTTTGTTTTATTTTTTAATTATCAATATTTATATATAAACTAATTAATTTCGTCAATATAATTTAAAATTTTCTTGTTATCAGTAAATTTAATGTTGACATTCGTTAATTTCATCCATATGGTGAACAAATTCACAAAAGAGGAATCATTCAGATCAAGATAAAACAAGGAGGCTCTATGCATTCCACAGGCCAATTTCTATCTGAAAATGAACAATTGAAAATTCATGAAGAGAGCATCAGAATCCTGGAAAAGATCGGCGTGAAATTTTTAAGCGACAAGGCGCTTAAAATTCTATCCGCCAACGGTGCCAAGGTTAATATGGATGACAAGATCGCGAAAATTCCTTCAGAGATGGTGGACCAGGCACTCAAAACAGCCCCAAAAGCCTTTGTTATGGCAGCCAGGAATCCTCAATTCGATGTAGCTCTTCCCACTTCCCACAGCGGCTACGTCCTGGATTTGGGAGGAGTATTCACCCTTGACTTCCATACACGTGAAAGAAGAAACGGCACACTGCAGGACAATGCCGATGCCTTCAAGGTCTTCGAGGAGATGAGCCTCGGGTCTTTTGTGTGGCCGCATTCCGTACCGGAAATCGAACATGCATATCCCGGCTCCAGCGGCATTCGCCTGGATGTATCCGCACTGATGTTCACATCCATGCATGTGCAGGATGAAGTGGGAGATCCCCGCGAAGTTCCCTATATGATAGAAGCGATGAAAATAATCCTGGGCAGTGAAGATGCCGTTAGAGAAAGGAAAATATACTCAGTTTGCTACTGCACCCTGGCGCCTCTGGTTCATGAGGGAGAGATGTGTGACGCCCTACTCGACCTGATAGAATTTGAAGTGCCGATCCTCCTGCTGCCCATGCCATGCGCAGGCTCAACCGGCCCGGCCAGTCTTTTTTCCAATATCGCCATGGGTAATGCCGAAGCGCTCTCATCTCTTGTTTTATTCCAGATGGCCCACCCCGGCACACCCCTTATTTATGGCGCCGCCCCCGGCAGCACCAATTTTTCCACGGGTGGATTCCTTGAAGGATCCCCTGAAATGGTTCTGATGTCGGGGGCAAGGGGAGAAATGGCCAAATTTTACGGGCTGCCGAATACACAAGCCGGCTGTGTGACGGATGCCCACGCACCAGGCCCCCAGGCGGTTATGGAAAAGCTCATTACCACCCTGCCGCTGGTGATGAGCGGAGTGGATTTAGTCCAGGGCCCAGGATCACTCAGCACTAGCGGAATGCTCTGTATTGAACAGATTGTTGTGGATAACGAAATCGCCGAAGCCTGCAAACGGATCCGGGACGGCATCGATATGTCGGAAGCCAAAAATTATTTTGAGGACATCAAAGAAGTAAAACCAGGCGGACATTTTCTAATGCAGCCCAACACTCTTAAAGCCTGTCGCAGCCCTGAGTTCATGATGCCATCCTTGTGCGACCGGAATACATTTGACAGATGGGTTGAACTGGGACGGCCGGATATCTACGATCGGGCCCGGGAACGCGTTGAGGAAATTCTGGCATCCCCCCGGAAAAATCCCCTTCCAGATGATGTCATCGGCAAACTGGAAGACTTGATAAGAAAGGCCGATGAAGAGCTGAATACAGCGTAATTGAACAAAAATCAACAGGAAAGGAATCATTATGAAAAAGGTTATCATTATTGGTGCGGGTGCACAGGGAAACGTTATAAGCGGTGTGTTGTCCAAAGCGGATGATATCGGGGAAATCATGCTCGCTGATATCGACATCGACAGGGCCAACGAGGTGGCACAATATGTCGGTTCAAATAAGATCAAGACGGGAACGGTGAATGCCGCCGACAAGGAAGATGTCGCCAGTTTGTTGAAAAAAGGCAATTATGATATGGTTGTCAACGCGACTTTGATGACGTTCAACCGCCCGATCCTCGAAGCTGCCCTGGACGCCGGGGTCCATTATCTGGACATGGCATCCGATGAATTTTTTACTACAAAGGATGGCAAGGAGTATCTGGTCGAACAACTGGAATACGCCGATGATTTTAAAAAAGCCGGCCTGACGGCCAACATCCTGGCCGGGTGCGATGCCGGGCTGGTGAATATCCTGGCCAGAGAGGCCGCTGACGATCTGGACGAAGTCGACTATATCGGAATCAGAGACTATGGTGTGGTGGAATGCGATGAACCCGTTGCCATGTGGTCATTTCAGACTTATCTCGAAGACTGTTCCGATGAAGCTGTATACTGGGATAATGGGGAATACAAGCATGCCCCCCTGTTCAGCGGAGAGGAGGATTACTATTTCCCCGAACCGTTGAACCTGACCGGTAAAGTTTATTATCATAACCATGAAGAGCCGCTGACCCTTCCAAAATTTCTCGGCAAACCGGTAAAATATGTGGACTTCAAGATGGGAGACCCGGACAGTGCCACGTGGCGGTTTCTGATAGAGGGTTTGAAATTGATGGACGAGACACCAATGGATATCAATGGCTGCAAGGTCAGTCCGAAGGATGTTTTCTGCAGGCAGCTTCCCAAAACCCTGACACCCAAAAAATGTATTGAGCTTTTAAAGGAAAACAGGATTAAAAGCCAGGCAGTTATCGCGGTGGACGTTAAAGGCAAAAAGGACGGCAAACTACTTCATTATAAAATGTGGACGGACAGCCCGAATATTGAAAAGGCGTGCAGCATCATTCCCGGAACAAATGACGTGTCATGGATTACATCCGTACCGGCATCCATATTATCCCTCATGATCCTGCGCGGTCAGATCAAACGCACCGGTGTGTTTCCCTGTGAAGTTCTTGAAAAAG